>JBEKGG010000211.1:0-7452 GCA_050012915.1 Terriglobales bacterium
GTGGTTCCTATCAGAAATAGCAGAGGACTTCTGACTCGCGAGCCATCGCGAAAACTGTTGCGGAGAAAGGGGTCACGGCGCCAAGACGAGTAAGGACACAATGCGAGAGACACTCGGAACCAACAGAAGGACTTTTCTGAAAGAGGCGGGCGGAATGTTAGCAGCCGCGAGCATGAATGCGCGTTCTTATGCCCGGATTCTCGGAGCCAATGATCGTATCCGGCTAGGACAACTGGGATGCGGAGATCGGAGCGGAGGCCATATACATATGGCGCAACTTGCCTCGAAGCAAATTCCAGTGGAAATGGTTGCCGTATGTGATCTTTGGAACCAGGCGCGGGAACGCCGTGCCGCGCAAGTAAGGAAGGCTTTCGGGCTTGAGCCGCAGATGTATCAATATTCGGAAGATATGTTGGCCAGGAAGGACATCGACGGCGTCATGATAGCGACCGGAGATTTCCAACACGCAAAGCTCTGTTGCGATGTGGTGAGGGCAGGTAAAGACTGTTACGTCGAAAAACCTTTTGCCAATGTGCTGGCAGAGGCGAAGGAAGCTCGCGAAATAGTGAAGGCATCCAAGCAGATCGTTCAGATGGGAACGCAGCACCGTAGCCAGCCTTATCCGTTGGCAGTGCGCGACATCGTTCGATCGGGAAAGATCGGCAACATCGTATCCATCGAACAGGAGTGGAACGTCAATGAAGAGCGCTGGCGTTTTGTTGGGGTAGATACCGGCATTTCGCCAGAGATGTTGAAAGACCTGAAGATGGAATGGAAGAGTTGGCTCTATGGCCGCAAGTCCCAACTCCGCGAAGAGGACACCGACTGGAAGCGCTGGCTGTTGGGCAAACCAGATCGGCCGTTCGATCCCCATGTTTATCTTGAATTCCGACTGTACAAGGATTTTTCCTCCGGGATATTTGACCAATGGCTCAGTCACGGCTGCGACCTGGTTCATCTTTGGACTGACGCGACCTATCCCTCGAGTGTGGTGGCGAATGGCGGAGTTTTTATCTGGAAAGATGGACGGGAAAATCCTGATACTTGCGTGGCGGCCGTCACCTATCCAAGAGGATTCTTGTACACCTACAAAACTACTTTCGGAAACAGTTACCGGAGCTTTTCGCGCATTCAAGGCCGGGACGGGACGATCGAAAACTACGGCGGGGAGGGTGCGTCACTGTTCGTCATCACAGAAGAAGGAGGAAGAAAGGAATTCGACCCGTGGGAATCTGGTCCGGTATATTCCAAGGCACCGATTGTAGGATTATCCAGCGATGCCGCAGACACGGTGAGGGCTTCGGGAGCGCCGCCAAATTCTCTTGGGCCGGATGATGACGATGTGCTTCATCTGGTGAACTGGTTGGCCGCAATGCAGGCGCGGAAAGAGCCGAACGCGACTGTCGATCACGGCTTTTCTCATTCGATTGTGTGCATCATGGCTGCGCAGTCGTATTGGACTGGAAAGAGATTGTACTGGGATTCTCGGAGCGAGGAGATTACTGATCAGCCAGTATGATCTTGCAATCATCGCGCCTTCGGATGGAAAGACCGATGCAATAATACCGTTCAACTCAATGGAGGAATCGGTGATCAGCAACTGGAGCGGGCCAATCAGGATGGTGTCCGTGGTCAAACTGCTTGCAATTTTACTGCTTGTCGGCGGTGATGTTCCCGCGCTCCCGGCGCAATCGTCTGTCGAAGAGCGCGCTTTGCAAATCACGGTGAACCCGGCGGATGGCAAGTACACCATCGCCATGCCGAGATCCAACTCTTATGTCTTGCGAGCGGGAGTTGGCGCCGAGGTCGATGGGCGGTGGCTTCATGCTTCCGATTATCCGCAGCATTCGGTAGAGCACTCGGGCGCTCAGGGGTATCTTGGAGAGGCTACAGACTGGCAAACGACCTACTCGGGATTGAGCGGACAGCCAGATCTGATTTATCACCTGCGAGCTTATTTAGGCAAGCCTTTTGGCGATATCCAGGTAACGGTTCGAAATACGACTGAAAAGACCATTCATGTCGAGAGCATCCGTTCTCTGGAAGCAACGGAACGACCGATTATTGATCTCGGAGGACCGGCGGTCGACAATCGAATTCTTTCCGACAGTTTCAGCGAGGACCGGCCAGCCATTACCATCCAAAATTTTGCGGATGCCGAAAAGCAGATGCATCGCGCCGTCGGCAGTCAGCTCATCTACAATCGCCGAAGTCATGAGAGCTTGTTTCTTGGCGCGCTGACTTCGGAGCGGTTTCTCACCATTCTGCGTCTTCACCTTGCCGGCGCTCCCGGGAATGCAGCCCGTTCTGCCGCCTACGAGGTCGATTCGACCGGAACGACTGAGATGGCAAAGGAGAATTCTCTGGAGCATTCTTCTCCGGAGGATCAAGTCCAGTTGAGCTTGCCGGTCGCTCCGGGTGCAGAGCTTTCCTCGGAACCCGTGCTCTTCAGTCTGGCCACGGATTATCACGAGCAGCTGGAAACCTATGCTTCGTTGATTCGACAGATTCATCATGCCAGAACCTCTGCGCCTCCGCTGATGGGCTGGTGGAGTTGGACGGCGTACTACTTCGGATTGAACGAGGGAGCGGCTCTCACCAATGCCCAGTGGGAAGCGGAACATCTGAAATCACTCGGCTATAACATTTTCCACATCGATGAAGGCTATCAATACGCGCGCGGAGAATACATCACTCCTAACGCGACTTTGTTTCCGCAAGGTCTGGCGCCGCTCGAGTACAAGGTACGCGGGCTCGGGTTGGTTCCCGCGATCTGGACTGCTCCGTTTGAAATATCGGAGCGCTCCTGGGTTTATCAGAATCATCCGGATTGGCTGGTAAAGAATGCAAAAGGGCAGCCGATCCATGCGGGGACGGTAGAAGATAACAAAGATCAGCTGTTCATATTGGACACTACGAACCCGGGGGCGCAGGAGTATTTGCGAAAGACTTATTCCACGCTCGTGAATGCGTGGGGCATCCGTTCGATCAAGATGGATTTTATGGATGACAGCTTGATCGAAGGTTACTACTACAGTCCAAATACTACTGCTTTGGAAGCCCAGAGGATTGGACTGAAGATTATTCGCGACACGGTTGGAGACGATGTCTACTTAGACAAAGATGGAAGCGCCATGCTGAACCCGGTAGGTTATGTAGATTATGGCCGCATATCCCTGGATACGGGACACACATTTGGCGCCAGTAAAGAAGCCGCACCGGGAATTGCTGCGCGGTATTACATGAATCGCAATTTTTTTGTAGCTGATCCAGACGCATTTACGGTGTCAACGCAAACTGTTCCCGATCAGTCGTGGCATGAGAGCAATAAGCCGGCTACTTTCGATGAAGCAGAGGTCTCCATCGCGCTCGCCGCCGTTTCTGGCGGCATGTTCGAAATCGGAGACTCTCTTCCGGCATTGTCGAAGGCTCCTGAGCGCCTCGCGCTGATTCAAAATCGTGACCTGATCGATATGATCCGTCTGGGAAAGGCATCGGTTCCACTGGATTTGATGAATTTCGAAGCCGAAGATGAGCAGCCGAGCATTTTCTTCCTGAAAGAGAATGACCGCCAAAGCATTCTGACCATATTCAACTGGACAGATCAAGAGAGGGATCGCTCCATCAACCTGACAAGCGCCGGATTGCCTGTATCGGGCGCGTATCGAGTTGCAAATGTTCTGGATGATCGGGAGATTCCCGCTCTCGCGGCTGGTGTGCTGGCCTTTCACCAGCCTCCTCATTCAGTTCGGGTATTGAAAATAGTCGACACGAATATCCCCGCAGTTGCTCCCACAGTTACGACAGACCGACCCACTACTGGGCATGCGGGAGCGACACTCAGGTTCGCTGCCAACAGCCGCGGCGGCGACGCCGTGCTCTCGTATCGCTGGGATTTCGGCGACGGCGTAACCATGGAGGGTAGGGAAGTGCATCACACTTATACTGAGCCGGGTGAATACAAGGCGCATCTGATCGCCACAGGTCTCAGCGGTCTCGCAGCAGAAGATGATTTCGAAGTGCTTATCTCCGGTTATATGCCAACGACCTTCGACCCTCAAAATATCAAGCGCTACGAACCGGCACAGTGAAGCGGTAAATTCTTACTTCGCTCGTTTGCGGGGCGAGCGCTTGCGCGTCTCCGGCAATAGACGCCGCTCATCGCCATGAACTTGAATGATTTCAATACCAGCCTTGCGTAATTGAGCGATATCACTTTTAGGCGCCGAGCGGTCGGTAATAACCCGGTGAACCGCCAGTGGAGGCGCGATCAGAGAGAGACTGCGACGGCCGAATTTGCTCGAATCGCAAACCGCCACGACGATTCGGGCTATGTCCATCATGGCGCGATTTACTTTGGCCTCCAATAGATTTGGCGTGCTCAGGCCGCAATTGACATCAAAGCCATCGACCCCCAAAAAAAGAATGTCGGCATTCAAGCGCCGCAATGTTTCTTCCGCAATCGGTCCAACCAGCGAAAAGGAATTTTTTCGCAGCGTTCCTCCCGTCAGAATCACGTCCAGGGATGAACTGGCCAATTCCGCCGCGATATTCACCGCATTGGTGATGATGGTTAGATTCTTATGATGGCGGAGCACTCTCGCGATGGCTGTCGTCGTTGTCCCTGAGTCGAGAATTACCACTTGTCCTTCTTCGACCATGCGCGCAGCCGCGGTTGCAATCTGAATCTTCTCCGCGCGATGTAACTTTTCCTTCTCTAGCAGCGTGGGATCTTCCAGCGCGCCTTCACGCGCCGGCAGCGCCCCGCCGTGGGTGCGATGAATTTTCCCGGTGGAGTGGAGAAGTTCCAGATCCTTGCGAATAGTCACTTGCGACGTGTGAAAGCGTTTCGCAAGTTCCGGGACCAGTACGCGACCCTCGATCTGCAACCTTTCCAGGATCGCCCTTCGTCGTTCTTCGATCAGCATAATTCGCTCGCCAGAGCATTGCGAAACCAATAGTACGCGGGTATTCCTTTCTAACGTTACGGGTTTCGTTTGTCTAGGCAAAAAAGCGGGGATGAAGGAGTTCGAATAAGTGGGAGAACCTGCGGGTAGAAGGTATATCTGGGGAATCGGGGCGGTAGGGAGGTGCGATTTTTCTGCTTGACTTCAAATGAAATCGCAAGTAAATGTCTATATACGTAATGAAGTGAAAGTTAGCCCGAAACCAGCTTCGGGACGTCCGCTGACGACGAACTTTACCGAGGTTTCTGTGGCGTGAATGCTCTTGCCAAACTTCTCGAGCTTCCGAGAGAACAGAAGGTCGAACGTGGTCTTTTATTTACGCCCGCAGAAATTGCACAGCAGCCAGCCACCTGGGAATCAACATTTTCTCGGTTCGAAAAACGCCGTACGGCACTTGCGGAATTTTTAGAGGCGAGCGGGTTGAATAATTCCGGCCAGCCGAAACTAACCGTTTTTCTAGTTGGAGCAGGCAGTTCCGACTACGTGGGCATAAGTCTTGGCCATTTGCTTCGCCGGCTCTGGAAGTGTGAAGTCATCGTCATTCCGAGCACCAGTCTGCTGACCCACGTGGAGCAATGGCTGATTCCGGGTTGCAGCTACCTGTGGATTTCGTTCTCCCGCTCTGGCGATAGCCCGGAGAGCGTGTCAGTTATTGAAAATGCGCTGATGCGTCATCCGGACATACGGCACATTATCGTGTCGTGTAACGCAGAAGGCCGCATGATTCGTGGCTTCGCCGATAAGAGACAAGTATTCACGGTCGTCCTGGACGATGAGGTTAACGATCGAGGTCTGGCTATGACCAGTTCATTTTCGAACATGGTCGTATTCGGGCAGTGTATGGCTCATGTTCATAATCCCACGCATTATGAGGCGATCCTCAGCCGGCTTGTGGAAGCGGGAAAGACTTTCCTGCCGCTTGCCGCTGATGCCGCAGCGGCGCTTGCGGCGGAGCCCTACGGCAGGGTTTGCTTTCTCGGGTCCGGTGCGCTTCAGGGTGTTGCGGTGGAATCTGGCTTGAAGGTGCTGGAACTGACCGCGGGCAGAATGATCACGATGTCGGAATCAGCCCTGGGATTGCGACACGGTCCTATGGCAGCTCTCGACAAGGCCACGCTACTAGTTGCTTTTTTGTCGAGCGATGAAACGGTTGCCCGCTACGAAAAAGATCTGTTGCGCGAGATCGCGAAGAAGCAACTGGTGAAAACTCGGATCGCGGTGGGTGGCCATTCGGAAATGCCTTTGGATGGCATCGCAGATCGCTATCTCTCGCCAGACATTCACACGGCGGTGCCGGATGACTGTCGTCCACCTGTGGACATCCTGTTTGGTCAGTTGCTGGGTTTGTTTTTCTCCTTGCGCTGGAACTTGAGGCCGGACCAGCCCAGTCCTACTGGCGCCATCAGCCGGGTCGTGGAAAACGTGAAAATTTATGCATAAAGCTGACCTTGGGATATGAAGACGATTTTCGTCGGGCGATCGCAAAACGTACATTGTGAATCGCAAGAAACTTTTGGTGAGGCGCACGTTCGATCCGGTTGTGAGGAGACGGTGACCATGAAAAAAGCTTGTCGGCACCCATTGCTGGCGCATTGGCTGTTCTATATCCCTCTCGGGATCGTTTTGATTTTCCTTTCTACGATACCGGTATGGGCCCAGTTCACGACAGCGCGGCTCAGTGGGACTGTGAGTGACCCATCGGGAGCGGTTGTCGCGGGAGCAACGATCACCGTTCAAGATATGGGGACGAGTTATAACCAGACGACAAATAGCTCGCCTGCGGGGCGATATCTATTTCCGAGCCTGCCGGTAGGCACTTATCAAATCACGGTTTCAATGGCCGGATACAGCAAGTATGTGCAGAAGGGCGTCGTCTTATCTGTCGGTCAGACGGCGACCCAGGATGTCCAACTCCAAGTCGGCTCCGTTTCAGAACAGGTTGTCGTGACCGCAAATTCATCTTTGGTTACCACGGACTCCGCCACGGTTGGCCAGTTGATCAACGAAAAAGAGATCCAAGGACTGCCTTTGAATGGCCGTTACGTGCAGGAACTGGTTTTTCTTGCGGCAGGAACCACCAACGTGACCTCCAACTATTGCGCGGCCAACTGCGAGGGAGGCGTGTTTCCCAGCGAACAGTATGCCAAGGTAAACGGGGCCGGAGCGAACGGGGTCAATTATCTGCTGGATGGCGTGGATGCCAACGACACCTACATTAATACGAATGTGCCGTTTCCCAATCCTGACGCGCTCCAGGAATTCAATCTGATTACAGGCAATATGAGCGCCGCGTACGGGAATGCAATCGGAGGCGTCGTCAACGTCGTCACCAAGTCGGGAACGAACCAGATTCACGGAGATGTATTTGAATTTCTGCAGAACTCAGTCCTGGACGCGAGCGATTATTTTTCAGGTGGACTTGTCAATCCGCTCAAGCAGAATCAATTCGGCGGAAGCATCGGCGGTCCGATTCTTAAGAATCGTC
>JBEKGG010000212.1:0-7441 GCA_050012915.1 Terriglobales bacterium
ATCCCAGCTGCCTGGAAATTTGCCTTTCCTTGGCGTTGTAAGCGTTGTGTGGTTGCAGCGTACGCAGATAAAACACCAAGTCCCACGCCTCATCGGCCTTGATGTTGTCGACGAACGAAGGCATGGGCGTGCCATCCAGCCCAGTCATGAAGATTTTGTAGAGGTCGCGATCGGTGTTTCCGCACTTGGGCCGGGATCCGTCAGTGAAGTTGTAGGCCCAAATCGGCCGCCCAAGATCATCGGTGAGGGTTGAGGCGGACGGCCCGTCCGCGTTGCCCTCAACGCCGTGGCACTTCCAACATTGCACCTTTCCGTAAACTTCTTGACCGGCTTTTACACGCTCCGGCGTTACTTCCGGCTCGGGAGGAATCTGAATCGGCGTTCCCGGTTTCTGTTTTTGCCAGCGAGGAGAGAAGTGCTTGATCCATGCCACGAGATCCGCGCGCTGAACTTTGGTGAAGGTGTCCCAGATAGGCATGTTTGACCGGTCTAGCCCGCGCGTAATCGTGTCATAGAGGTCTTCATCGGTAGGCAAAGTGCCAGTCGGGGTGGAGCGGCACTTGAATATCCCCAATTGAAAATCGCGCGGCTTGGGAGATATGGGAGGTTCAAGCCACTGCGCAACTTCGCCGTTGCCGTCCCCGAGTTCTCCGTGGCAGCCCACACAATATGCTCGATATACCGGTGCCCCAGCCTTGGCGTTTCCCGTGACATTGCCGATGTGGCTGGTCGACGTCGGTAAATTCAGCCACTCTTGCAATTGAACGCTTGAGACTTGAGCCTGGGCGGGCAGCGAAAAGGCCACAGCAGCGACCGCGCTCAACAACAACGAATTCTGCAAGAAAGATTTCGTAGGCATTGATGGTCCTCTCCTAGAATGCGAAGTCAAAGCCGATCAACAATTCGCTGACATTCAAATTTTGCCCGGGTTCGGGACCGGTCCCATCCCGGTGCGTCCAGTTGTATTCGTTGTGCCAGGCGAAGCCCGCCCGGCTTGTCATAAACGGGTTATAGCGGTAGCCGATTGTGTAGTCCGTGATGTTTCCGAGGTTCGACGCAGTCCCGACGGTGGCTTGCTGCGACATGCGTTCCAATTCAAACCGGCCAATGAAGATGAGCTGCGGACTGTACACGTAGTGGGCTTCGAAAGTCGCACCATTCCAACTGGGGGTCCGTGCAGTCGCCGGGAGAACGGTTCCCGGAACATTGTTCAAAGGACAACCCGGAGTCGGACTCGAGCAAGTTGCGGTTGTTCCTCCATCACCATCCGTGGCTACCGCATTGCCATAACCCTGGCCAAACCATGGGTTATCCGAGCCGTGTTGAGTCACGACTTGAATATCAAAGTGGGGACCAAAGTAGAATTGTCCGACAAAGCCCGCGCGCTCGAATCCTTTGTTGCCAATTCCCGAGCCAGGAATTGGAACTCCGGCAGAGGTGCGATAGTACGTTGCCGCTTCTCCCGCCATGGCGTAGAACCCGACGCGCTCCACTCCCAGCCTGCCTGCGTCGAATGCCTGGCTTCCAGTAAAGAATCCGGTATAGGAATTCGAGCCCAGAGTCAGATTCACATTTCCATCATTCGAACTGAGAAGGGCGGCGGAAACGCGCGTCCGATCGTCCGCCGAGTGTCCCATGTACTCGAGGCCGAGTTGGTTGTCGCCTATCTGTCCGAAGATATTTCCGTCGCCCACCGGGATGAAGTGATAAGTCTGATAAATACCCCCGTTGGCCGTTAGGGTCAGAATGCGTTTTTCAGAAAGCAGGTTGTCAAGTTCGAACTTACCCAACTTGAGGTTGAGCCAGGAACTGCCGAATACGTTATCCAGGCGGGCCATGACCGTCTCGAAGTGAAAGGCACCCGTCGAATCCGACGATGGAAGCACGTAGAAAGAAAAGTTCTGTTCCAGCGTGCCACCGGTGTGGAAGTCAAGGCCACTCAGGTCGAAGCCGGAACTCTCAATGCGCTGCTCGGATGTACCGCGTGTTACTCCACCCATGTAGGTGTCCACGGCAACCTTGCCGGTGCTGAAGCGGTGCCAGATTGGCGTAATGCGGAAAGTAACGGGCCAGTAGGATGGATTCTGCCAGATGGGAGAATCGCGATCATTCATGAGCTGATAGCCGTTGTCTTTAAATTTCTGTCCAAAGTAATTGAGCATCGGCCAGGATTCGTGGCAGGCTGAACAACGAAGGCCATACTTTCGGGCGAAGGCGGGTATTGCATGAGCCTCTGCCGCGAAGCCAAGGACAAGAAACAGCGAGAGGGACAAACTTGCAAGACTTTTCCGGTACGAGATCATCCAGTCCTCCTGAATACGAATTCACGAAGTTGCAACTCTCGGCGAATTCATGGACAGCGCACGCTCATCTCGGGAGCGTGCCTCACTATTAACGAAGACGAAATCTCTGAATTCTTGGTGAACTCTTGTTTTGGAGTGAACCTTCATAACAGAAAGCGAAGAGACTCCGCAACACTCCGGAAAAGAAACGTACGTCGGGAGCGGTCTCTGGCCTCTGTCACGAAGGCCAATTCAAACTGCGAAAATTATCTGAGGAGTTGCGCGTGGACGCACTGGAAATCATCTTCATGAAACAAGTGTCAACCAAAAGCAAAAATTAAAACAGACTCAATGGAAAATAAAAGCACTTGATTCCCAAAGTCGGAAAAACCGATCAGGCGGTCGAGGAGATTGGAGCGTTGCGGATAAGAATTCTGGCGAGCGTGCCCGCCATTTTTTTGGCCCCCAGGCGATCATGCCCGAGCAGGACCGGGCGGACAAAACCGAACACGAGACCGAGCATTCCCACCGCCTGGGTAAACGCTTCCATGGCTTCCTGCGAAATAGCAACGCAAGCGTCGTGCTGTCTCAGGCATTCCGTAATCCTCCTGGCGCGGGCCGAGATGAACGCCTGGTTCATCACGCCGCCTACCGAAGGATCAACGATGACGCGAGGAATGAACACCCGGAGAAAATCACGGCTCTCCCACATGCGCTCGACTTCGCCGTCGACCAGGTGCAAAAATTCATCGGCAAAGCTAGGGGCCGGTCGTCGTTGGTGGCTGAGATCCAGCGTCTCTTTGGAGATGCGATGTTCGATCATGGCCGCGAGCAAACCAGCTTTGCCTTTGAAGTAACGGTGGATGAGGCCCTCGGCGCAGCCGGCCGATGCCGCGATTTCACGTGTGGTAGTCACTTCGTATCCCTTCGATGCGAACAGTCCCAGAGCGGCTTGAATGAGTGCCTGTTTCTTAGCGGCCTGATCGCGTGCTCGCCGGGGAACGGTTCCACTCTGGTTCCGATTTTCAGATCGACCCAGCTTGGTTCGGCTCAGGGATTGTCCTTTGCGCATAGCCAATTTATTAGTGCCGGTGAACCAGAAACGATTGCAACCGGCGAGAGTAGCATCGCTGTCTCATTCGAGTGTGATAACTTCGTCTATATTTTGTAAAAAGATTGTCAGCAATTTGTCATGACGTCGCATCTGCGTGGAATGAGATTGAAAAATTGAAAGCCGACCTCGGGCGAGAATAAGAAAGCTAAAAACCGAGATCGCGTTAGAATCGACTGATGGCCGAGAGATACAGGGACGTTTGTTGGAGTGCATGCTGAATATCGATACAAGGGCGACGGTACTGAATCCCGCCCGCGCCAGTGGAAACGTACTCGCCCCGAGTTGCAATCCTGCCCTTACTCGCAGGCTCGCGCTGGCTCTACTTTCGGTTCTCTGGCTGGCGTCCGCAGTGACGCCGGTTTCGGCGCGCGAACATAACAAGAAGCACGAAGATTTTGGTCAGGGTCTCTCTCTCGAAATCTCGACTCCGGAGAACGAAGTGCTGGAGGCGGTCGAGGCCGTTGTCGACGACGGAATTATCCAGGGCAGCTTCGAATACAACAAAGATAAGTACATCGAGCAGGCTAATGCCGTCGGGTCTTCTCCGTTATTTCCTGAATGGAAAGAACCGGGAACGGTCTTCTACAAGGTTCGCACCAAGGTTTTGGCGCCTGCAAATTTCGAGGAAACCGGAGACGAAGGCACCCTGGCCGTACGTTACGTGGTGCAGAAAAAGGACTCAACCAGAACGATCTTGCGCATCGACGCGCTTTTCGCGGAGGATTTCCGGCGCACCGTCCATTTATCGGATGGCAGCGTCGAGAGCGCGGAGTACAAAGACATCCAGGATCACATTGACGCGCTCGAATTGCAGAAGACTCAGGCTCAGCAAAGTGAAAAACACCGGCAAGAAGAGATAGCTCGACAGGCGCTCGAACGAAAGAGCGAAGAGAATGAAACTTTGGCCCTTGCCTCGGCTCAAACCTCCGTCAAAGCTCTGGAGCAGCACGTAGAGGAACTCCGACGCCAAGCCGAACGGGTAATTAAGGCTCCTGGCGCGCAATTGAAGTCCGCTCCCTTTCACACCGCGTCGAGCTTGAAATCTCTGGACGCCGGCACCGAGGTTGTGATCGTTATTGCCACTCCTTATTGGTATGGCGTTGAAACGGAAGATGGACAGCACGGTTGGATTCATCGCGACCAACTGGAGCCGCTGCCGTGAGGCTGCTCGCTCTGAAGGCGACATCTGCATTTCTCATCAATTTCTTCGGTGTCGCAATTCTGCTCATATTGACATATCCGAGCAACGCCGAGAGTGCACCGTACGAGCGCAAATTCGTCCAATCGAAGGCGCTGGTGGAAAAAGCTGTGAAGCAGTTACAGGCTTCGGCTTCAGGCCGGTTGCCAGTGTTGGATGGTTTCGCCAATTCCGGCGACCGTCCCCTGGACCACTTCCAGCGCGGCTATTATCAGTGCGAAATCCAGGTAACTTCAACGCCCAGTGGAGAAGCGGTCGTGCGCGTCAGCGCCAAGATCACTGCATGGTACGCAGATCCCGGTTCGGCGAACTCCGGGTATCAGGTGCTGCCGTCGAATGGCCGGCTCGAGAATGATTTTCTGGACCGGCTCGCGGATGCGCTCGGAAGCAAACCCGCAACGGACAGCGCTCCTGCAAGGTCGATCCCGCCACGGACGTCAGCGCCCGCAGCTTCGCGAACTAACGATTTTCCTTCCGCACCAACACCTGGTTCATCGGCACCGATGCATAGTGACGCGCTGCCAGCGGGCCCGATCGCCAGTTCCAAGTCTTCCACAACCTCGGCGAGTTCGCCCTTCAAACTGGGAAGCGGTGCGGATACGGACTTGGCCACGCAGAAGGCGGTGGCTGACAAACACATGGAAGAACTCACCAAGGAAGCGAAGGGACTGGAAGAGATTCTTCGCAACCAGGCCCGTCCGAAGAATCTGGTTGCGGTTAAGAAATCGGACACTCCAGTTCTGATAAGTCCAGTCGAAGGCGCCAAAGTCTTGTTTCTTGCGACTGCCGAAGACGAATTTGAGATCCTGGATTTGAACGCGAACTGGGTTCATGTGCGGATCTCGGGACTTTCACGGGGATGGATTCGGCGCTCGAGCCTCGAGGTGCCGGAAAGTTTCACGGCCGCGGTGAAGGCTGAAAATCCGCAGGCTCCCGTGAGCCCTGAACAATTCCAGGTCAAGAATGAAGAGATCGCGTCTTTTCCGGGGTCGTGGGCGCCGCTACAGGGGCAGATCGTGAAGATCGTGACCGTACAACGAGCGAACGGGGCCTCGTCCGACACCAGTTCGCGCACGAAATTAGAGTTCGCAAAATCTCTCTTCCTGAAGCAATACGATGAGCTTACTCAAACACCGACCAGCGCCACCGGAGTCGTGGTGATTTTCGATTCCGCAGATGGCGGAATGGCGGCAGCGACGTTGCCCGTGCTCAAGGAATGGAAAGCGGGGACGCTTTCGGATCGAGCTTTCTGGCGGCGCTGCTTCTTCGATCCTCCGGAGACGTTTGCTTCTCAGACCGGTCAATAGTCCAAGCATCACAAGCGGAAAGCTATCACCTCGTCGGCGCATTGAAATTCGAGAAATCCGATCTACTCGCAAAACGAATAGTCGCGCAAACTTTTGCGAGTGATGCGCAGAAGTTTTCGCTTCATCTGTTGAAATCCGGCTCTGGATAAGGATTCTGCTTGACACTCACATTATCGGGTGCAAGAATCCCTGCTTTCCAACTGTTGTTCTTTTTTGCATCTCTCGAGACTGCGGAGATGATTTCCTACGGGGAGGGGATAGGGCTCGGAAGCTCATTCGTTCCACCGTATAACAGCTAAGTTGTTCGTAAACGTCCAGCGCCGGAGTGGATCAACGGGACACCGCGATGATAAAAGCGGAACAAGGTTCCGATTCCGGTTTTTTCAGTCAACCCAACTAAAAAACGGAGGAGACAAACAGATGCACAAGAAAGTGTTAGTGATGTTAGCCGTGCTGGCTCTTGCCAGCGTAGCCGCTTTTGCCGCCAGCAAAGATGGAATCGTATTGAGCAAGGACGGTAGAACGGTGACTACGACGAAACCGACCAAGTCGGTCACGAAAGCTCCAGTCGAGGATCCGAGCCTGATCAAGATCTACGACAATATCGGCACTGCGTACCCGAAGGGCACGTACTGGTGCTGCGAGGGCGCGACAGTCTTTGGGCCGACCGCGATATCAGGGGAGCCTGAATTCTGGGAAGCAAGCGCTTTCACTCCCGGCGCCAATTATACGGTGACTAAAATTAAGGTTGCCGTCGGTTATGTCGAAGGGTACAACGGATTGGTCGTTGCCCTCTATACCGACGCCAGCGGCGTACCCGGCACGAAGATTAAGAGTTGGGCAGTGACCAACTTGGGTGACTTCGGAAGCTGCTGCACGCTCTCGACGGCGAATGATGCGGCTGGCATCGCCGTAACATCCGGCAAACAGTACTGGGTAGTGGTGAAGACTAACGGGAAATCGTCCAATACCTTCGCCGCTTGGAACGTAAACGACACCGATCAAGTCGACCCTGAACCGAGCGCCTTCTGGTGCTCTGACGACAAGGGCGGTTCGTGCGGAAGCAGCAACGATACGTGGATAGCCGGCAGCGAGCAACCTGGCCTGGCGTTCGCCGTGGAAGGCACCAATTAATTGTTGGTGCTGAGCGGTAACGATGTGATCTGAGAAACTGACAACTTAGTACGCCGGCGTTCGCACGGTTTAGAACGCCGGCGTTTTTTATTGGGTGACGTGGCTGATCACTGATTCCAAGGATGACGAAAAATGTTGCGTAGTATTCGCACAAAGTTGCAGCCGATTATCCGAAATGCGTGCCGCACGTGGATTCTCCTTGACTTGGCCATCGGGGTATGTAAGATTTCTCCCGCTTCCGGCTCTCAACTTTCCACCATCTTCTGCAAGTTGGGCAGCTGATTCTAGCCACGGGGTAGGACCCGGACTTTTGCACACCATCGACACCGGGAAGGATTCCAGTGGAACTGCTGCGGCAGGAGGCAGTGCAAAACGCCACGGATTCTAACCATGGTTTCAATTAAGC
>JBEKGG010000213.1:0-7438 GCA_050012915.1 Terriglobales bacterium
CCGCATGGATTCTGGGTCGCTCATGCCTTCTTCCAAGTGAGGGACTGCCTCGGCAAATTTTCCCTGAGCGACCAGCACCGCTCCGGCTGCCCCGTGATAGCAAAGCTGGATCACCTGGCTGCGGCTGGTGTCCGCCATGGCTTCGAGTTGATTAACTGCTTTCGAAGCCGAGTCCATGTCTCCGACTTCAGTTAAGCGAGTGGCCCGCACACGCAAAATTCGCGCCAACTCCTCATCCCGATCGCTGGCTGAGATTTCATGCTCTTCGCCCAACACATCCTGGGCCGCTTGCAATTGCTTCATCGCCGTTTTCGGATCAGGCTCATACATGCCCAAAATCCGGTGACTCTCGGCTTCAAGCCGCGCCAGCCCGGCAGAATGCGCATGCCTGGCGACATCGTTCAGCGCCCGCTCTGCCTGCTTGCGATTATTCTCGCGAATCCAGGTCACGGCCGATTGCAATTCACGCTGCACCTTGTCGGCGTTGCTCGGAGCGAAAACGATGGCCCGGTCATACTCCTCGCGCGCTTCCAGTTCCTTGCCCATCAGGGCATAGGTATCGGCAATGCCGACTTCCGAACCAAAATTCGGATCGATCCGGATGCTCATCCGGTATTGTTCGAGCGCGGCATCGGGTTTCCCCGCCATGCGCAGGATCTCGCCGTAGGAATCATGGGGATTGGGTTGGTCGGGTTCGAGCGCCACATAGCGCTCCATGGCCGCAAAAGCCTTGTCGAAGTTTCCCAGGTCGGCGTATCCGTAGGCTACGTCATTCAGCGCGGCCGCATAATTCGGATTCAGCGCCAACGCGCGTTCCAATACCGTGACCGCTTGTTCGTAGCGCTGTTGCTGCATCAGCCAGTCGCCGGCAAGATAGGCCAGGCGCTGGTCGCGCGGATACTTTGCCAGCAAATCGTTCATAGCTGCAATCGCGGGCAGATAATTGTTCTCCTGCGCATCCGCCAGCCACCGGATCAGCAACTGCTCGCCTGCGCTCGCCTTTACGGCCAACTGCATGGCGTGCTTGCGCGTGGCCGCCTGCTCCCCCGGATCCTGGCTTAGGCGGGAAATTAGAATGAACGCCTGGGCAAAATTCGGGTCGGCCTTGGCCGCTGCCCGCAAGTCCTGCAGGGTTTCTGGAATGCGGTACTCCTCGAATTCCCGATTCGCCTTTTCGAAACTGTTGCGCGCCTCTTTTGAGGATGTAGTGACCGGTAGGGAAGTGGTGACCGGCAGTTTGGCGGATGCATTTTTCTGCTTGGGTTGGACCGCACTGGATTCAGCCGACGCAGTCCGATTCCACACAGCAAAAGACGAGAACACCAGCAGGTAGAGACACCAGCGGCGAAGCATTTGTCCCCCGGAAACCATTGATTTCTTGCTTCTTATCTGACGAGCCTATCACGCAGTTTTGGCCCCCGAAAGTTACCTAGGTTACCGTCCAAATGGATGAATTTCGGGCCAGTTTCGCCCCAATTTAGCTCGCGAAAAACGATGACTTACGTGGCGAATCCAGCCTCTACTTCGACTTGTAATTTGCGCGCTGGCCTTGGCACCTTACTTCCCGCGGCCCAAGGGAATTCCGCTGAGAGTCGGTCCGTGAAATTGCCATTTCACGCCAGTTATGCGGTCACGATGCGCGAGGGGGCTCAGCAATCTTGGGGCGTTTGCAGGTCTCGCCGCCTTGGGGGAATGCTGCGAAGAAAGCCGAGTGGCGCGTTGTTCGGCGTCCTACAGTGCGGTCTGTAGGAACAGAATGCCGTTTGAATGAAAGACTTTACATCTTTGGCGGCGAAAATTTTCTCTATTGCGCGGGAGCAACCTGAAGGTTCCTTTTTTACAACTAATTGCAGGCCGCAAACGAACGGCAGGTGGAGTGCTCACTTTGACCTCGGCAACTTGCTGGTGCGCAGGACCGCAGCGCTTGCCAGGCTAGGAATTGGAGTATGGCTGGGTCTGTCCCAATCCGGGCTGCTTGTTTTGTCATGTTGGCGGCTTGTGGGGCGCTGTGCCAGCAGCGTCTCGAGGCGACTTCGCTGCCCGACGCACCGTTGGTGCAGGCTCCAGGGCAAGCGAACATGAATGGCAGGGCGCAATTCGGCAATTTTGTTTTCTATCAGGAAAAGTCCGATCAGAGTAACTCCCGCGATTTTTTTACCAGGCACCTGTATCCAACCTTGCCGAAACGGAATTTGAATTTTCATCCTGCGAACGAGGGCCTGGCGCGCCGGGCGACTTATGCGGCTTCACGCACTCTGATTACCCGGGATGACCTCGGAAAAGCCAAGCTGAACACTTCATATCTGCTGCGAGCCTTGACTTCGGTGGCCAAGGACACGGCCTCGACTCCATATTGGAGGCGGCGTTTTGGAGAGCCGTTCGGCGATTTTGGTTCGACCATTGGCAACGATGTTGGAATGAACGTCTGGCATGAGTTTGAACCTGGCATCGAGAAACTGCTGAAGAACCACACCCCGAAATTCGTGACCGCGATCGAAGAACACGGTCTGCGTGCCGCGGAAAGGTAGTCCAGACCCGTATTCCAATTCACTTTGGCACGACGAGAGCGCCATTCGTGATCAGTTTCGAATCCACAATGCCGATCTCGACCCGGCGGTTGGCGGCGCGCGCCGGTTCGCTGTCGCCCGGAACGCGCGGGTCGGATTTGCCAAAACCCTTGGTGCTCAAGATGGTCGCGGGAATTCCGGTCTGCACCAAAAAGTCGCGCACCGCTTCGGCACGACGCTGTGAGAGTTGCAAGTTGTACGTCTCGGTGCCGACGTCGTCCGTGTATCCGTAGACAGCAATCGTGTATCCCTTAAGCGTCATCATGATCCCGGCGATGCGATTAAGGATGTCGCGATATTCCGGTTTAATAGTTGCCTTATCAAAGTCGAAGCGAATTGACTTGCTGTCCAGCGTCATCACCAGGCCCATGGCGGTGCGACGGGTTTCGGCGATTTGTCCGAGAGCCTGTTGCAGTTGTGCAAGTTCGGCCTCTCGCTGTTGCCGATATTCCTCAGCCTGCTGTGTGGCTTGATCTGCTTTTTGCTGCGCGGCGGTGGCCTGCTGCCGGGCAAGTTGCGCCTGCGCGTCCGAGTTCGACTGATCCTGCTTCGCCAAGTCGCGCTGTTGAGCCGCTGCCTGCGCGTTCGCAGCCGCTTGCGAAGCCTGTTGAGCCAAGGTTTGTGATTGCTGCTGTGCGTGCACCAGCTGCTGGCTGAAACTCTCCGTCTGCTGGCTGAGCCGTGCCACGTCGCGCTCCAGGCGACGGACCGAGATTAGATAAGCAAATCCGAGAGCCATGCTGAGGGCGATTGCGATGACTCCCAGGGCCAGCGCTAACTTCCCTTGAGACTTGCCAGGTGCACCTTCAAATCCACGCTCGCCCGGCTCCAGCGCCTCGCGTGAAGAGTCCATCATTCGGCAATCTTAGCGTGGAATTCGGGATTGAGGCAAAACCATATAACGGGACTCCGCCCGCCAGCTACCTGGCCTCCGGGTTTTCCAAATGACTTGCGATTTTTCCGAGAGCAAAGCCGTTGTTCAGGTCGATTGCCGTGTGAAGTATTTGTCCGGGAAGCAAGGTCCTGGAGAACAGAAATATTCCGCCCAGGATGATTCCAAGAACGCCTTCGGTCGACACTAAAACTTTATGTCTGGAAAAACAACTGCGAGCACAAAGGCAAAAACCCATGCAGCCGGGCTATGTGCGACGGCCTGCCACGGTCCGGTGCTCGCAATGCTGAGCATGGGCAAAGTTTATGGATGCTGCAAAATACTGTCAATCAGCGAGGAATGCTGATTGCTACGCGTCGTGCAACGCTTCATTTCAAAAGGTAGAGATCGGCTTGGCCGCTGGGGCGGGCGTAGACGACGGTGGAGAGATCCTTGGAGAAGTCATAGGCATTTCCTGCATAGTCGACGCGAAATGAAAATGGGAGCTTGACTGCAGGCACAGCCGGTCCGGTCAGTCTGCCGTCATGCCAGGGCTGACGGTAAATCGCACTCTCGCCGCGACCCGGCGTGAAGTAAAGGATGGACTTGCCATCCGAAGCGAAATGCACGACCAGTGTGTTGAGATCCGGCACTAACGAAATACACTTCTGGTCGGGCAAGGAGAACTCGTTGACGCCCGCGGATTGTGCCCCCTGATTGAGGGACGTAAGCAGATAGCGGCCATCGGGCGACGAATCCCACGCTGCGCCGCAACCGTCCATTATCTTCTCCACGCTGGAGCCGTCGGTCGCTACTTTCCAAGTGGTGACCTTGGAGAAATCGTGCTCCCAACCACCCAAGTAGATGAAATTTGGGTCTGGACTCGAGCTTCCATATCCGCCGGAAATCCCCGACCAGGGAACTTGGCGAAGACCGGTGCCATCGCTGCGAATGATATAGAACTTCTGCGCGCCATTCTCCCTGACTCCGTACATGAACCTGGAACCATCCGAGTTAAACGCCGTAGTGACTAACTGCGTGCCGGACGCGAGCTTGACCCGGTTCGAGCCATCGATGGCGGAGACCCAGAGATCGCCCTCCTGCGCATTTCCGCTGAGGATGACATAACCGACATGGCGGCCGTCCCAGGAGAGAGCCGGCTGGGTTGCCAGCTCTTGCAGGATGTCGGAGGAGGTTTTGGTTTGCGTGTTGTACACCGACAGCGCGCCCGAGCGTTTTCCGTTGACGAAATAAATTCCTTTTTCAGCCGGAGCGGGCATGGGCGAGAGGTCAGGGCCGGCGCCGGTGGTCACTTGCTTCAGGCTGCCGTCGGAAAGCCTGTACTCCCAGATATTGGTGACGCTACTGACGGTGCGGCTGCACAACAGGGTTTTGCCGGGATCTTTCCACACCATGCCAGTTGGGCTTCCGGAGAGTTCTCCAACTTTTTGCGAGTCGTGAGTGTCGACGTTGACGCGAAATAGCGTGAGGGCCGTCGAGCCGAATATTGTATCGTTGCCGGCGAAGACTAGAAGTTCCTTCCCATCGGGGAAAGGCAGAATCTTAAGCGGCGTTAGTCCAGCGGGAGAGCGAAAAATCACGTCCTCCGCGGTCCCTGACCTGGGCTTGCGATGAACCCCGGCTTGGCGTCCGAAGGTTCCGGAATCATCGGCAGACACGCCGACGAAATAGAGAAAATTCCCGTCGGCGGAAATCGCCACGCTGTTGCCGGTAGCTACAACGGTCGACGCGCCACCCAGGGTCGCAACGCTGCGGATTTCCCCACGAGGAAAGACATCGGTAAAGTAGATTTGAGTGCCGTCGGGGGAAAATGCGTTGACAATTTTGGTGACTGGGTCGTTGGTGAGCTGCAGCGGCTCTCCGCCAGTGGCGAGCATGATAAAGATTTGATCCGAGCCGTCGGCGGGCGAGGCGAAAGCCACGGTATGGCCGTCAGGAGAAAGAACGGCTCCGTTCATGGGCTTGTTCCAGTGGCTGATCTGGGCGACTTTTGCGGGGCCGCTGGATGCGCCGCGAAGGAAATAGGCGGCCACGCCACCCAGCACGAGAAGCAACAGGAAGGCCGCGGCGCCGATGTACAGAGTTCGCGGGGATTTCTCTTTCGCTGGAATCGTGCCGCTTGTCGCTGATGACTGGACGAGATCGCCGGCGCTCTGCGAAGCGGCCGTGAATCGTCCCGAGCTGGTGTCGCGTTTCGAACGTTTCAGGTCGCTGCGCAACTCAGCCGCCGATTGGTAGCGCAGGTCGCGGTCTTTTTCCAGCGCCTTATTAATGATGCGGTCCAGTTCCGCGGGTATTTCCGGATTCAGACGAACTGGTGAAACCGGGGCTTTGTGAAGAATGGAATCGAAGACTACGGCTGACGTTCCCCCAGAAAACGCCTGCCTCGCCGTGGCCATTTCGTAAAGGACAACGCCGAAAGAAAACAAATCGGTGCGAGCGTCCAGATCTTCGCCGCGCGCCTGTTCCGGGGACATGTACGCAATCGTGCCCACGGTTGCTCCGGGAGAAGTAAGATTCTCCGCTGCGGTCAGTGTATTTCCGCCGGCTTGCTGGTCTGCGCCACCGACCGGCGCCGCAACCTTTGCCAGGCCGAAGTCCAAAATTTTCGCGTGGCCGCGCTCCGTGATAAAAATGTTCGCCGGCTTAATGTCACGATGCACAATGCCTTTGCTGTGAGCCGCATCCAGGGCATCGGTGATCTCGATTGCCAGATCGATCACAACCTCAGTGGGGATCGGCTTCCCGGCGATGCGATGTTTCACAGTCAAGCCTTCAAGAAACTCCATGGCGATGAAGGCCGGGCCGTGCTGGTCATCAATTTCGTAGATAGTGCAGATGTTGGGATGATTCAGCGCGGAGGCGGCTTTGGCCTCGCGTTGGAAACGCAAAAGAGCCTGTGAGTCTTTGGCGACCGCATCCGGCAGGAACTTGAGGGCGACAAAGCGGTCGAGCGTAACATCTTCGGCCTTGTAGACCACGCCCATGCCGCCACCGCCGATTTTTTCCAGAATGCGGTAGCGCGAAATGATCTGTCCAATCACTAGAGGCGAATCTTACGTTGGCGAAAAAGACAAGTCAATGAAGCGCCGGGGTCAATAGTTAACCCAACCACACAATTAGGTTTGTCACGATCAGGACGATATCCAGGAAGACGATTGCGGAGACGAGTTGGTCCCCGGTGCAATTCCGGCCTTACTTTCCTGGCTTGGAGAGAATCTCCAACTTCTCCAACTCTTTCACCACCGACTCCACCAATTCGTTGATCACCTGGTGCGCCGAACCGGGGTCAAAAATGTCGCTGGTTCCCGTCCAGATGAGTTCGCCGTCGGGCGGCGTCATCGCGTACACATTGGTTTCAACCTGGACCGTCTTTTCTTTCACCAAATAGTCCGGAGTGTAAACCACCGGATACACGGTTCCGTAGTACCCGTAAAAAGAGGTGTAGTAAGGAAGAATATAGGGTTGCCCGGGCACATCGACGACGTGAGTTTTCACCTTGACCAACCGGCAAACCACGACGGCATCGATTTTGTAAGCCGTGATTTGCTCCCGGAGATACACCATATCAATCGGGCCCGCCGTAGGGCGTAGCAGGATGTCGGTTCCTGCAATCGTGGTGATTCCGGGCCGCGCCATCTTGTCGGCGAGCGCAACTTCGAAGTCAGCGCGGGTCTCCAGATTGTTAGTCATTCCCAGGGCGAGGATTGTTTTGAGGGGCTGGCCGGAATAGTTTGGATTCTTCCAACTTTCTTTCAGCTTGATCGAGGCGTCCCCGTTCGCCGCCGCAAATAACAAGACCGCAATGAGTAATAGATGTTTCAAACGAGTCTCAACTCCAATCGCGATCCGAGGATGAGATTCAAAATCCCAGCCTGTCATCTGCGGACGGCCCATAGGTTGCCGGCACAGGTTGATCGTTCAACCGCAAGTACACTCCAAGTTGGGCGCGGTGATGGACCATGTGATTCAGAAACAT
>JBEKGG010000214.1:0-7432 GCA_050012915.1 Terriglobales bacterium
AGTTCTTCGTTGCGATTATCGTGTAGCCAGCGCAATACGTAGCGGTCCCTGCCCATCGATTGGTAAAAGATACCCGCTCGCGAGACGGCGGGGTACGAAGAGAACATCGCTCCCTCTTGCACGGCGACTCTCTCGAAATTTTGGCCAGGCTCCTCGTCATAGGCGCGCATGTGTTGCCGGGCGTCAACGAATGCAATCAGCAAAGCCAGAACGGCGGCTGCGATGACCCACTCGCGAGACAAACTTCGCCAGCGCTCCCATCCAGGCACAACAAATAGAGCAATCTGCAACCACACTTTTGGAAATAACCACTGGAGACCAAGAGGGGCTGGCAGCAAAACATATGAGGCAATGAAGAGCACCCATTGCCAGGGCGGAGAGTCTTCCAACAGGAGAACCAGCGGTAGCAACAAAACAACGAACGTATAGGATGCGGTGCTGGTCGATAACAAAACTATGGCAATGACAAACCAGGCAAAGTCGCGACGATCGGTGGACGGCTTTAAGGCAACACCCAGGACCAGAAAAAAGAACACGGCCAGAGTAGCGAAGCTCCGGAGGAAGAAGAACGTCCAGGGAGACTCCAACAACGGACGGGGATTCAGTTCTGGCTCGCGCACGAGAAAATGCCGGAGCATGGTGGAATATGTCGGCACGCCCGGGGCATAGGGATCGATCGAACCACCTTCGAGGGATCTCGGTAAAATCTGGGTAACATAGTAAACAAGGTCATTCCAGCCGAACAAGGCGAGCGCAATTGCTCCCAGGCAAACGATGGCGGCGATCATTCCAAGGACGGCCTTCCATTTACGTTTTGCCACGTAGTAGAGCAGAAACGGGCCGCCATACAGTTTCAAGCCAAACGCGAGGCCAGCCAATGCGCCGCTTATGGCCTGGCTCCCGCGGTCCAGATAGTAAAAAGCAAGGGTTAACAACAAAAGCAGGAAGACGTAATACTGGCCGTAGAGGAAGTTGGTTCGAAGAGAGAAATATCCGCAAAACGCGAGGAGCCAGATTTGTTCAAAACGGAATCGCGTCATGCGCGACAGCAGCCACACGGTTATTGCGAGAAAACAAAGGTTGCAAAGGAGCCACACCTGTTTGGCTCTTATCGGCGCGAGTCCAGTGAGGCCAACCAGTGGCAGCATGGTGAGAGGCGTCTGCGGAGTGTAGGCACCGAGTTGGCGCTCGACGCCAGCGTAGTTCATCTGCCGTCTGAACCAGGTCCAGTCGTAATAATCGTGCAAGGGCTGGCGTTGGCGAACCAAGGTTGCAGCCGTGTAGTAGTTTGGGAAGTCAGTATTTAAGTGTTTCCACCCGCCTCGAAATGCCGTTCCCAGAAAAAACAATAGCGCGAGCAACGCGAGCCAGCGCATTGCTGGAGGGACACGCGAACTCGAAAGTAAGGCAGTCATGTATTGAGAGGGATGGGCGGACGCCTGCTGCAGCGCGTGCGCGGACCACAATCGTACACTATCAAATCGCGTTGACATCAGGCTGATTCGGGGAGAATGGGTGGGGTGTGCTCGACTGCCCAGGCGATCAAGCAGCGCGGGAATTTCTCCACGGGTATTCGCCATTTCGCGGAGTAGTGGAACTCCTGCAGCCAGCCGCTGATTTTGTCCGCCGCGTCCTGGTGATGCACTTCCACGATGATCAACGGTCGTTTGTTGGCAAACAGAATGGCTCCGCCGCGCAAAACTTCGTACTCGCCGCCTTCTACATCAATCTTGATCAACTGCGGCGCCGGGCCGCCTCTGGCGGTAAAGTCGTCGAGTGTGGTGACCGGCACGGAGATAATCTCGCCATCTCCCAGCACGGGACGTTGTCCGTCCGCCTCGACGCCGCCCTGCGATGTCCGAATTTTTCCGCGGCGAAATGGAATTCTGGGTTCACGGCGATGCGACCAAACTGCGGTGTGAACGGGCTGTGCGAAGGCGCCGAAGTGATTTCGTAAAACATTTCCCCTCAAACGCTCGACGTTGTCGGGATCACCATCAAACGCCACCACGCGGCCCGAGTTACCCACAAGTCGGGCTATCCCGAGAGTGAGTGATCCGAAGTGCGCGCCTACGTCGTAAACCACATCGCCCGGCCGGATTATCGCGGAGATGGCTCTCTGTACGACTGGCTCGCGATCGCCGCGCCAGAAGATGGTTTCCTCCGGGACCAAGAGGTACATCCACAGTCCCTGGGCAAAGCCCGATTGCACTTGTATCCAGGTCCTACGGCTAGGGAGGGTACGACGCTTGATGAAATCTTTCGCGTGGTTGAAGCGGATCTGGGCTTGGGGGCAACGGTGAAGTAGTGGGTCGATGAACGGCTTCTTGATCGCCAGATAAACGCGATAGAAGAAGAGAACAGGGAAATTCAAGCTGAAATTTCCTTGATCTTCAATTTGGGTTGCATATGAATTTGTGCATTGGAGACATATATAATACCGGACAACCGCCGTCGCGGTTTCGAATACAATCAAGAACACGGACCTATGAAATTCATCCGCAATGCGGCCCGCAACTTCGGTGTCGCCGGGGAATTGGTTTCCTTCTTTTGGAGCAAACGTTGGTGGCTAGTGCCCGTGGTGGTGACCTTATTCCTGCTGGTTGGGTTGATCGCATTGGCCCAAAGCTCGGCGATTGCGCCGTTCATATACACAATATTCTAGGAGAAACATGCTGAAGCGGTTGTGGCAGGGCTGGAAACGGATTGCGCACAAAATCGGCAACTTCCAGGCCCGAGTGTTCCTCACCATCTTCTACACCGTGATTGTTTTGCCATTTGGACTGGCGACTCGATGGTTCGCTGATCCTCTGCGCATCAAGAGGCGACCTACACAGTGGCTCGACCACCCGGCCGAAGTCTACGACTTGCCTTGGGCCAGAAGGCAGTAGAGTTGCACATCCTGGGTGTTTCCTGTTACTACCACGATGCTGCGGCGTGCCTGCTACGCGATGGCGAAATTGTGGCGGCTGCCGAAGAAGAGCGCTTCTCCCGCATAAAGCACGACTACGGATTCCCTAAGCTGGCGATCAAATTCTGCCTCGAACGAGCAGGCATTGAAGGCGCCGACTTAGACTACGTCGTATTTTTCGAGAAACCGTTTCGCAAATTGGACCGCATCCTGATGACCACGCTTCAGACCTACCCGCAATCGTGGAAAGTCTTTCGCGAGTCGATGATCTCCTGGATGCTGGACAAGATGTGGGTTTCGACTACTCTGCGGTCGGAGCTGGGGGTTTCCAAGGAGAAGGTACTTTTTTGCGAGCATCATCTCTCGCATGCGGCTAGCGCCTATCTCTGTTCGCCTTTTGACGAGGCGGCGATTCTCACCGTGGACGGAGTGGGCGAGTGGGTGACGGGCACTTATGGTGTCGGTCGTGGCACGGATATAAAACTGCAGAAGCAGATGGAATTTCCTCATTCGCTGGGTCTGCTTTACAGCGCCTTCACTGCCTTCCTCGGCTTCGAAGTTAATGAGGGGGAATATAAAGTGATGGGCATGGCTCCGTACGGGGAGCCGCGCTACGTCGACAAGGTATGGAAGCTGGTGCAGCAGAACCAGGATGGTTCGTTTACGTTGGACATGGATTATTTTTGCTTCCACGAATCCACGGAGCGGACCTTCGGCCCACGCTTTGAAGCCCTGTTTGGCGAGCCGCGCCCGGCCAACCTGCAATTTTTTACAGCGAGCACAGGTTTTCCGAAGTACTTCGGCGAGCCGCCCTCAAACTATTCCGAAATGTGCAAGCTGAACCAGCACTTCGCCGATATTGCCGCCAGCATTCAGAAAGTCACTGAAGAATTATTGTTAGGTATGGCTCGCAGGGTGCACGAGCAAACGAAGTTGACGCGGCTTTGCATGGCAGGAGGCGTGGCTTTAAACAGCGTAGCTAATTCCCGCATTCTGCGCGAGACTCCGTTCGAGGAACTGTATATTCAACCTGCGGCGGGTGACGGCGGCGGAGCGGTGGGAGCAGCCCTCTGGGCCTATCACACTCTGCTCGGCAAGCCCCGCAATTTCATCATGAAGCATGCGTATTGGGGGCGTTCTAATTCAGAAGCGGAGATCAGTGATTTTCTGCGCGAGAACAATGTGCCGCATCGTCGTCTGAAAGATGAAGACGAACTGATAGACACGGTTGTCGATCGCCTGATCGACGGCAAAGTGGTGGGATGGGCACAAGGACGATTCGAGTGGGGACCACGGGCATTGGGGAGTCGAAGCATCCTGGCCGATGCCCGCAATCCCGGGATGAAAGACATCGTAAACGCAAAGATCAAGTTCCGGGAGCCGTATCGACCTTTCGCTCCCTCAGTTTTAGCCGAATGCGCCGAAAAGTATTTCGAATTGCCGGATGCGACGCGCCATTATCCGGCGCGCTATATGTTGTACGTAGTGCCGGTCAGGACAGGCGAGCGAGATACGATTCCTGCTATCACTCACGTCGACGGCACCGCCCGGTTGCAAACCGTATTTCGCGAAGAAAGCCCGCGCTACTACCATCTGATTGAGCGATTGGGGCAAGCTACAGGGGTCCCGATGGTGCTAAACACTTCGTTTAACCTGAAGGGCGAGCCCATCGTGAACAGCCCGGCCAATGCCTTCAGTACATTTCGCAAGAGTGATATGGACGCCTTAGTGCTGGAGAATTTCTTGATCGAGAAGCAATTCTTTCAGTGAAGATTTCCGTCTTCCGCGAGTACAGGAGAACTGAATGAGGCCGCTGATCGCTAAACGTCTCACCGAGTTTTTCACCATTTTTGGGTACACCATTTTTTCGCTGCTGGTTATAGCGATTTTACTTGAACTGTTTTCCTGGATCGGATTGTCCTCCTACGACCTTATTAGCCAAAGCCTTCGCGGACCTTCAGCGCCAAGTCCGATTGCTTCAGAGCCTTGGGCTCAGGAGTTCTTGAAGGAAGAATCGGTTCGCACGAACATGCTCACGGCCTATGTTCCTTTCCTGGTATGGGGGGCGGTCAATTGGCACGGGAAGTACGTCAACGATGATCAGGGTAAGTCGGGATTGGTCCGAAGGACCATTAACCCAACCAGCAAAACGTGCACCGAGGAAAGCGCGCGAAGCGTATGGATGTTTGGAGGTTCGGCGGTGTTTGGACTTGGCGTGCCGGATTGGGCAACGCTGCCATCATATCTTTCACGAGATTTGAACACGTCGGGGACAGGCTGCGTCATCGTGGTTAACTTTGGCGTTGAAGGATACGTGACTAACCAGGAGATCATCGCGCTTGCGGAACAGCTCAAGGCTGATCGCCCTCCAAACGTTGTGATCTTTTACGATGGAGTCAACGATGCTGGGGCTCCCGCTTATTCTTCGGGGGCGGTACTCCCACACTTCATGTTTGCGAAGGTCAAGAACCGGATCGAAGGCTCCATTTCGGGGAGATTCGACTTCTTGCTTGAATCGGACATGTTCCAGGTGCTGAGGATGATGACAAAGCCGCTGCACCGCAACACCAAAGATGTGCCCCAGCAGGAGGAATTGCATAGAAAAGAGGTCGCTGCCCTGGATAATTACGAAGCAAACCTGAGCTTTGTGAAGGCCCTGAGCAAAGCTTACGGTTTCAAATTATATTGTTTTTGGCAACCCTCACTCTATTATGGACACAAGCCGCTTGTTCCGTTCGAGCGGGAGAAAGTGAACGCAAGCAATCCTCAAACGGACTACTGGTCGCCCGCTATAATAGCTGGCTACCCGGAGGCAGAAACTCGATCCGCGGCGACTGGGGACTTTGTCTTTCTTGGTGGCATGTTCGATTCGGTTAGAGATCCGCTGTATCTGGACATGGTCCATCTCGATCCCCTAGGCAACGAGCTGGTAGCTAATAATATCGCCGAGTACATCAGGAATCATTCCTAGGGCAGCCGAGTGGACCTCCCGATTCCAATTTACATTGGTCGACTTTTCGCAGATAGTGCCACCCGGGCATCTCGATTGTGCTCAAGGATGCCCTGCCGAATCGTATCCGCGGGGAGTATCCTCGCCGGAGCCGCGGTTTGGCGGGTCGTTACGCGACACGAGGGCGAGCGTCAATCTGCTCTGAGGACGAAATGAAGTCCGCTTTAGAATCCATAAGCAGACGGCTGTTCGTCTTCGTCGGAGCGACATTGATCGGTGCATTGGTCGTTCTAGGCGTAGTAGAACTTCTTCTGGCTGCGGTTTGGTCGTTTGCCCTTAGGATCCATCCTGACCCACTGCGGCCTCAGATGAGTCCCGCTTATGCGGGGGCGACCTGGGTATCGGATCTTTATCGAGAGCAATCCTTGCGGCTGGCGGCGCCCTACGCTTATGTTCCTTTCAGAGTTTCTGGTGTGAACCCCTGGCACGGCCAGTACTTCAACAACGATGAACACCCATCCGGCGTTTGGCGTAGGACGATTAACCCCGAAGGCGGCCAATGCCAACAGCATCCGAAGACCAACCTCTGGGTGTTTGGTGGCTCCACCGTATATGGAACCGGCGTGCCTGACTGGGCCACGTTGCCCTCGTACCTGTCGGAACGCCTGAACCGTGACGGGCGCGCATGCGTAATTGTCAGCAATTACGGGGACGAAAGCTACGCATCAACACAGGAGTTGATCCTGCTCATCGAACAGCTCAAACGGGGCGGTAGCCCCGATGTCGTCATCTTCTACGACGGATTCAATGACGCACACATGGGAATGGCAGCAGCCGATCCGCGGAGCACGCACTATGGGTTGGAGATTATCAAGCCGCGCGCGGAGGGCTCCTTCCGGGGCCGGTTCGACTTCGTCCATCGGCTATACATGGTGCGGGTGGCCGATGCAGTGCGGCAGCTCTTGCGGCGACGAGGTGAGCCTTTGAACGCCGAGGAGTTGCGCGCGAAGGCAGCGACGGTAGTCGACAACTATGAGGCGAATCACGACATCGCCAGTGCGCTTGGCCAAGTTTATCACTTCACATTCTACGGTTTTTGGCAGCCCATGCTTTTCTACGGCCATAAACCCCTGGTCCCATTTGAGCAACAAATCAGCGAACTAGATACGACTCGCAAATCTCGATTTGATCCCGGGCCCGTGGTCGCCGTGTATCAGGAAGCGGAGCGGCGCACTTCGGTCGCGACCTTTGTCAATCTGGCGGATGTTTTTGATGAGGTTTCTGGGCCAATCTATATCGACGAAGCGCACCTGGGACCGCACGGGAACGAATTGGCCGCGAATGCCATCGCGAAGTACGTGGAAGATCATCCCGCAGGGATTGAGTTTCACCTCTCCAAAGCGCCGTAGCCGCTATTTCGCTACTATTAAATTTGATCGTCGGTTCCGTTGGTTTTCCGCGTAGCGTTCATACCTGGGTGGAGGCGATGTGCGGCTGAAGATTGTGCAAGCAGGAGAACCCGTTTTGCGGCAGGCCGCTCGTCCATTGACTCGCCAGGAAGTATTGGGCGA
>JBEKGG010000215.1:0-7398 GCA_050012915.1 Terriglobales bacterium
TTCTGCGTGCGGGTGTAGAAGAATGAGCCATCGGGCAGCCAACTGGGCTGTCCGAACTGGGCGCGATCAATGACGTCGCTCAACGCTCTGCCGGTCGCGCTCTCGACTACGTGCAAAACGCTGTCTTCGGACCCACCAAGAGAAATCCCATAAGCGACATACTTTCCGTCCAGTGACGGTTGAAAGTAATCGATGGAAGAATGCTTGCCATCTGCCGTAGTCAGCTTCTCCGGATCTACGAGTAGTCGCTCGGCTGCATTTACGTTGTCGCGCTGGTAGAGTTTGCGATTGTCCGAGCCGGGTTCGGTCTTGAAATAAAAGTAGCGACCGCCCCATACCTGGAGTGACGAGACTACGCTGCCCGCGTTGTCCAACGCTTTGATGCGATCCAGCAGCTGATTACGGCCGGGGATGCTTGCCAATACTGCCCGTGAGTAGTCGTTCTGCGCCTTCATCCAGGCGACGACCTCGGGATCTTTTGTATTCTCGAACCAGCGGTAAGGATCCGTGACTTTTGTTCCGAAGTAGTCGTCCGTGACTTCACGCACGGGCGTAGCGGGCGGCTTGGATTGGGCAACAGCAAGATCAGAACCGATCACGGCAAGAGCGAGTAGGAATTTCGTTAGGCTGCGCATGACAAATCCTTATCCTTGTATTTTTTCGCAAATTTAGCAGGTATTTCCTTTTGGACTCCACAACGGCAGCCATTGTACATCCGTTGGCTAGGGTATTCGCCTCGCTTCAAACTGCCCATCCCCAAGGGCGTAGAGAATTCCGGCGACCTTGCCGGATTTATCCCGGACAAACCTCTCCGCCGAGCCGTCTTCTCGGCTGAAGAACGTGTCGTATTCACCGGGAAGAAGTTCGGTAGCTTCCTCATCCGCCCAAGTGTCATAGAGTCTGTCACCAACTCGTGTGATCGAAACCTCGCCATTGTCACCGAGGCGACAGTGCCCTACGTAGTCTTCTAGCTGATCCTTTGCGCTGGCGAAGGGCTTCCGGTCCTTGTTGAGCATGTCGGTTTCCTGGAAAGCTACTTCTTTCCATCCGCCATTCTTGCAAGCGAAAACCATCGTGACCCTGACTGTGGCGCTCCAGTCAATTCCCATCTTCTTTTCGTAGTCCGTCCAATGTCTCGTGAAATTCAGGATTGCAACTCCGTCGGTAAATACCACGCGAAAATCCTGGGGCTGCTCAGACGCCTCGGTGTGGATGTTGCCTTCGGGTCGCTTAATCACTGCCAGAAGCTCGCCTTTTCCATGGCTTGTCCCGCCTTCGTCGGTACTGATGGAATCATCGTCGATAAGCTTTTCGAGAGCAGCTGAATCGCGATTATGAAAAGCAGCCCAAATCTGGTGCTCAGCCTCGCGCGCCGCCTGCTCTGTGGCAAGGAACGTAATTGGAGATTGATTTTGCTGGGCGGGCGCGCCGAGAGACGAGAGCAGGATGAACGAGATGAAGAGTGGTCGGACGGTCATGGGGCCTCCGACGCAGAAGTATAAACCTGTATGTGGCGGTGGACATCGCCGTGGTGCGACAGCCAATGCAACCGCAGTTGGACGGAGCGACCGCGCGCGGGAATTAATAGTTGACGAAAACACCACCGAGGGACGATAGCAGGATGGGCCGAATCTACCAGACTACTGCCCTGCGCCTGAAAAAAGGATGAGATTGCCGTCGGGATCACAAACGATGAATGTGCGAGCGCCCCATGGTTCCGTCTTAAGTGTCTGATGAAATGACACACCTGCCGTTTGAAACTCGAGAAAGAGTGGCTCTGCATCATCGACTGTGATGGACGCCGAGAGCAAGTGTTCTCTGTCCCGAAGCTGCGGGTCGATTGCGGGTTCGTCCAGGTGTCGGATATTCAACCTGGCTCCATCCCGCAACACTTGTCCGTAGAATGGCGGCTCGCCATAGATGAAGGCAACTGTAAACCCCATCTTTGTTGCATAGAACTCACACGAGGCTGCAACGTCGGTGACAAAGAGTTGAGGTTCGGCCGCAAGCAGTGTCGGTTTGGACAGAGTTTCAGCGTGCGCATCATTCATAGTGTTGACTGTGTTCCTCGGTCTGCCGAAGAACAAGACGTAGCCGTCAGGGTCGCAAATCTCGAAGCCGCGAAGACCGTCGTGGGTATCCTTAAGGGGCGCGCTGAATGCTACGCCATGATCGGCAAATTCGAGGGCGAGCGCATCGGGGTCTGGAGCATAGATGTAGGCATCCCACCTCATGGAGAGATGGCGCCTGGGGTTCGGCATCGGCGGCGTGTCTTTATCGGACTTGACGAAGATCTGCGCTCCGTCGCGGCCGACGATGGCGAAAAAGGGGTTTCGATCCGGCTGCTGGAATTTCGTCTCGAAGCCAAGCTTGTCGCGGTAAAAGGCGATGGTTCGATCGACGTTACTGACGATGAAGAATGGCGAAATCGCCTGCGTTGTCGGTTGCGTCATAAGCGTAAACCCACTCGATATCATCGCATCAGTTCGCGGGCTCCCCTGCGCGCCGGACAGATCTTCTGCAGTCTTTTAAGTGTGGCGCCTACCAGGCATAGGGATAACCGGCGGCCAACGCTTTATCAAGTTCTGCGTCGTAACCATAGATATCGTCGAAAAAACGAATCTGATTTTCCTCATTCACTGTAGCCGTGCCGTAGACAATCAGCACCGGAATTCGCGTGGTCAGGTTCACCTGGAGATTGTTTTTCTCGCCGTTCATCGTGGCCTTCACCCGCGCTAAATCCCAGCCAGGATTGTTTCGCAACACCCAAGCAACGAGGTCCTCTGGGTTCTGCACCCGAATGCACCCGTGGCTGAAATCGCGAACGTCTTGCGTGAATAGCTCCGGAGCATCCGTGCCATGCAGGTACACGTTATCCGGGTTGGGAAAGATGATCTTCACCAGGCCGAGAGAATTCGTATCGCCGGGCTTTTGGCGGACCATCAGGTGAAGGGACTTGATGCCTTCTAAAACTTCCGGACTCACTTGATTGTCGGTGACAACCTCGCCCTGGGGTGTAACCACTTCAAAATTATGCGTGGCGATGTAGGTCGGGTCTTTCTGAATATGGGGAACGATTTCGCTCCGTTGAATGCTGGGAGTCACGTCCCAGTAGGGCCGGAAGACGACGTATTGGATGTCCTTCTCAAAGACCGGAGACTTGTGGCCATAGGCTTTCCCAATGATGACATTTTTGTAGAAGGCGACGGTGCCATCCGGGTTCATGGCGCGCACACGATACTCCGGAAGGTTGACCACGACCGGCGGTTGCGAGAAGGAATGCGGAAGCCAGCGCCACCGTTCGAGCGTCAACTTGATCTGGCGAATGCGGACCGCGGGAGGCGTATTGAGTTCATTGACCGTGCGCGCATCAAGGTTGCCGGTCGGAGTTTCGCCATGCCTGTCCTGGTAATGCTTCACGCCATCAACAAGCGCACCCTGATAGACAGTCGCATTTGGATCGAGCTGCACTCCTGCGGGAATGTCGCCGATGATTTGAAGAAACCGCCCCAATGGGACCACGCCGGCGTAGGGTTGGCCGGGGCGCACAGTCTTCGTGACCGTCGGGAACTTCTCTCCCTCAGCTCGATTTGCGTATCCTTCATAAACCGGCAAGAGCGCGAGCAGCTTCCGGTAGCCCAAGAATGGCGGTTCCAACTTTTGGATTTCGGCGGCTGGATCGGATGCATTCAAGACCTGGGTCTGCATGAATTCCGCCAACGGGAGTTGTTGGCCTGCCGTATCGAGCTCAAACTTGAATTCCTTGGGATTTGCGCGGCCACAGTGGATGGCGCGGATGTAGCGCATCGTCGAAACCGTGAGAGCGGTATCGAACGAGATCAGGTCTGCTTCAGTCGGATTGTGCCCCAGTTTGAGCAGGCGGCCCTGCCATCGCGAGCCGTCGTAATCTTCGGGGTCGAGTCCTTTGGCGTCCGCATTTTGCAAGAGCTGAATCACGGCCAGCCCCTGCGGACGGACGCGGACGTTCTGAACCCAAAGCAAAGAATATCCGCTCGTCTCGTAAAGTTTCGCGACCTCGGTTTTGTAGGGAGTAAAGTCGGGCCAGCGAAGATCGGGATTACGGCCCGAATCCACAATACCGTGAAGCGCGGGAACGCCTGAGGCGGACAACGTCTGGCCGAGAGCAGGCTGCTGCTCCGCAAAGAACGCAGGGAACGTCGCGCCGCTTGCAACGGACATTCCGGTAACGACTACGGTGGCTAAGACGATCATCCACTGACACCGATAAACAGGATTCCCCACAGTGATCCTCCGGTTGATGTTCTATTTGAGTATGGAAAGCAATTCAAGGTTCCTCTTAATTGGAAAGATTTCTTGCACCAGGTAAAAGCCGTCGATTTTTTTCACTACTAATTGCCAGCTTCATTTCTTGCTCGTTGCGTAACCGAAGATCGCCTTCAACTCAAGGAACTCCTCGAGCCCGGCTTCGCCCCACTCCCTGCCGTTACCCGATTGTTTGTAGCCGCCAAAACATCCTCCGAAGTCGACTCGTGCACCGTTGATATGTACATTGCCGGCTCGAATGCGCTTCGCTACCCGGCGCGCGCGCTCCGGGTCTCCGGATGTCACGAAACCTGACAGCCCGTAAGGCGTGTCGTTCGCAATCTGGATCGCGTCATCTTGGTTTTCATACGGGATGATACAGAGCACCGGTCCGAAGATCTCCTCGCGTGCAATGGTCATGTCATTGCGGACATTGGCGAACACGGTTGGTTTCACGAAGTAGCCTTTCACGAGACCATCCGGACGGCCGAGTCCTCCAGCCACTAACGTTGCTCCTTCTTCGATACCCTTCCGGATCAAGCGCTGCACCTTTTCGAACTGAGCTTTGCTTACGACTGGTCCGAGGTGGGTGCCTTCGGTAAACGGGTCTCCAACCTTGGTTGCTTCGGCTGCCCGTTGCGCTGCGTCGACTGCGCCGGCCATCTTGGAACGTGGAACCAGCATGCGAGTGGGAGCGTTGCAGGACTGGCCGCTGTTACGAAAGCATGTCCGAACTCCGTCCTCGACAGCATTCGCAAAATCGGCGTCATCGAGGATGATGTTTGCGGACTTGCCGCCCAGTTCCTGGGTGACCCGCTTCACCGTGGGCGCAGCGGCTGCGGCCACCGCAACTCCAGCTCGCGTGGACCCTGTGAAAGAAACCATTGCAATATCGGGGTGCGAGGAAATCGCAGCGCCAACAGTTGGACCGTCGCCATTGACCAAATTAAAAACGCCCGGAGGAACGCCAGCTTCATGCAGAATCTCAGCAAAAAGATAAGCGGAGAGCGCCGCAAGCTCGCTTGGTTTTAAAACCATGGTGCAACCAGCAGCCAGCGCCGGCGCGACTTTGCAGACAATCTGGTTCATGGGCCAGTTCCACGGAGTAATCAGTCCACACACCCCAATGGGCTCTTTTCGCATGAGAGTAGAGCCACGAAGTTCTTCAAACTTGAACTGTTCCAGGACCTTTATGATCTCTAACAAATGGGCGAGCCCGGCAGGAGCCTGCGCTGCCCGTGATAGCGATATGGGCGCGCCCATTTCTTGCGAAATGGTTTGCGCCATCTCCTCCATCCTCGATTTGTAGACTTCAACAATGCGTGTCAGCAGCGCTACGCGATCCTGAACCGTTGTTTCAGAGTACGATTCGAACGCCCGTTTGGCCGCTGCGACCGCCCGGTCGACATCGGCCGCGCCTCCGAGGGAGATGGTCGCAATGGGTTCTTCGCTGGCAGGATTGATGACTCCGAGGTCGTGGGTTTCAGTTGGATCGACCCATTTCCCGTCGATGTAGAATTGACGGCAATTCTTCATAAATTCCGTTGGATGACTTTTTGATCAGCAGGCTCTGCGATTTCAATTCACCATACGCAATTATTGCCTGCTCACGCAGTTGGTCGAAGCCGGCATTTTTGGCCGGACCCGCACAAGGCCATAGCCAAAAGAGATAATCCGCTGCACTGTCTGCCTGGCCACAAGCACAAACCAGGCGGACCGTCCGAAGGAGGGTTGGCCGGCCGCTTTCCACGTGAACCATAGCACTCTGCAGCGCTGCCGATGACTGACTCGAATTTTCACTCCCTTTGACGCAATGATGTCATAGGTTCTTCCTTCAATGATGGCTGACCGGACATCTTTGAGAATGCACGCTATCAAAGATAGGGAGACGGCATGTTGGACGGTGGCATCGGCGACAAAAAAAGGAAGTTCACCGCATTGCATCAGATTCGCCAGCAGCAAAGTATCTTCGGCCCGGAGCGCGATCGGATCAAATAATCCTTTCTCAATGTTCACTGCGGATCTTCGAATCGCAAACCCGGCTGTGTTCAAGTATCGAATGCGACCATCCGGCTGAAGCATGTATTCTTGAAAGCTTCTGAGCCGCAAATCTTCAGCTCGGCCAAGTGTTCCAGAGCAATCTCCAACCACGTGGAGTTGGAAGCAATTGTGCTGCGGCGAGTTTGAGATAGTAGAACCAAGGGCCGCGAGGCAATCTGTTTGGAGTCGGCAATCGGCGTCCACGAAGAGCAGTATCGAGCTTCTGGAAACTCGGATCCCGTAGTTTCTCGCAGCGGAAATTCCAGCGTGAGATTGTCTGACGATGCTCAATGGCAGGCAGTCGACCCATTCACGAATCACTTCTGGGGCGGCGTCCATACTACCGTCGTCTACAACAATCACTTCAAAAGTTGGCCCGGGCATTTGCTGCGCCAGGGAACGCAGACAGGGACTGAGTGCGATCCAATCATTGTAAACAGCTATGATGATGCTGAAGAACGGCTTCGAAGGTGAGATCGGTTGGTACTCAACCATAGCTTCGTCCGTGGTGCCCCCAACAGGAGATCCTACCTGATGAATTAGGATGGCACACTCCGCCCTGAAATCACAATTCAGGGAGATGACGTTGGTCACCTTGCTCGTAGGCCTTGTCTGGCGTCATGAAAAATTCAATCGGGCGTCTATCGTCAGAACCCCATTCCTGAAGAAATCCACGTCGAAGTATGCGGGAATAGCAATGCGGCGGTGTGCAGCTTGACACGACTCTTTACGTGAATGACAATTGTCGCGTTTGAAAGTGCGATGTTGCATTGATCGCACGGCTTGCAGTCGCACCAGACCCCGGGGCATTCCGCGGTGGTCCATCAGTTCCATCGAGGAGGCTCCATGATGCGCAGATCCTTCGCTTACGTCGGTAATCTCAACCTCATTTTTTTCTTCATCGCAGCTTTCATGCTTGTGGCCGTTCTTGCGGCCTCGGCCCAGCAGACGAACTCAGCTCCGGATTATGACCGGCCGTGGCAACATTTCGCGCAGGCCGGCGATGCTCAGGGCTCCGCGATCGGCGGACCTCAGAGTGACGCGGTTTTCCGTTCTCCGGCTGGAGGAAAAGTA
>JBEKGG010000216.1:0-7376 GCA_050012915.1 Terriglobales bacterium
TGGCTCATCGACACATAATTGTTCTGCTCCGTCCCACAGGGAGCAGTCCCAATTTCCGTTGGGTTTTTATCGATGATGTATTCGACAAGGGCTAGCCTCGAGTCATGAAGGAGACTTGGCGATGGTTTGGGCCAGGTGATCCTGTTCCACTCGATCACATTAAACAAGCGGGGGCCACCGGAATCGTCACCGCGCTGCATCATCTCTATCGAGGTGAAGCATGGCCACTGGATGAGGTAGCCAAACGAAGAGATGAGATTCTCGCCGCAGGCTTCGTCTGGTCTGTGGTCGAAAGTATTCCGATTCACAATTCGATCAAGCTTCGATCCGGCCCCCATGCGCGTTTCGTCGATGCGTGGAAAGACACTTTGGCCTCGGTCGCGAAGGCGGGCGTGAAAGTTGTCTGCTATAACTTCATGCCAGTCGTCGACTGGACGCGAACGGACTTGAAATGGCGTCTGCCCACGACGGGTTACGCCTTGCGTTTTGATATGGTAGATTTTGCCGCCTATGACTTGTTCATCGTGGGGCGTCAGGGGGCTGAAGCCGATTATTCGGAAGAGCGGACGCGATCTGCGCGTGCGCGCTTCGATTCGATGTCAGAGGCGCGCAAAGATGACCTCGAACAGACGATCATCGCCGGGCTCCCGGGCGCCGAGGCATCGTACAATCGCGAGATGATTCGCGGGTTGATCGCGGATTACAAGAGCGTGACTGCGGATGAATTACGAAACAATCTCTTCGCATTCCTGCGCGAAATTGTTCCGGTTGCCTCAGATGTCGGCGTGCAGCTTGCCATACACCCAGACGATCCGCCATGGTCATTGTTCGGTCTGCCTCGGGTTGTTTCGACTGCGGAGGACGTAAGGGCGATTTTCGCGGCTTGCGATACTCTTGCCAACGGGCTGACTTTTTGTGTCGGATCGTTCGGAGCGCGAGCCGATAACGATCTGCTGGCGATGGCTCGCGAGTTCGGCGCTCGCATTCATTTTCTGCATCTTCGACAGGTGACGCGAGAGTCCGACGGATCTTTTTACGAAGCCGAGCATCTGGCGGGGAGTTCCGATATGGTTGGTGTGATCGGCGCTATGATGAACGAAGAAGCGCAGCGACGACGCTCCGGCCGGGCCGATCACGAAATTCCTATGCGTCCCGACCACGGACATTTGCTGGCTGACGACATCGGCAAGAAAGTAAATCCTGGCTATTCGCTGGTCGGCAGGTTGAAAGGGCTTGCCGAGCTGCGCGGCGTCACACACGGCTTGAAGTATGCTTTTCCTGAATTGTCCGAGTAAAGCGCATTCGCGTGGATGCGAACTGAGGATCCAACTCCCATGAAAGAGTTTGCAGGGAAGGTTTCACTTGTCACAGGTACCACGGGAATCGGTCGCGCAATTGCGAAGCGCTTCGCTGCGGCAAGCGCCCAAGTTATTGCGTGTGGCATTGACGCAGCTGCAAATGAAGAGCTGACTCGCGAAGCGGAGGAGTTCGGTTTGACGCTGCTGGTCGAACATTGCGATGTGACCAACCTCGACCGAGTGCGTGCAGTAATTGCGCAGGCAGTCAGTCGACACGGCGGCTTGGACATCATCGTTAATGCAGCAGCGATTCATCCATTCGGAACCGTCGTCGAAACCGATCTCGCGACCTGGAACCGCTGCATGATGGTGAATGTCGGAAGCATCTATCTGTTGGCTCACCTAGGAATCCCGGAGATGAAAAAGCGTGGGGGAGGATCGATCATCAATCTGGCGTCGGTCCAGGGATACGCATGCCAGCGGGGCGTCGCCGCATACGCAACTTCGAAAGGCGCGATTCACAGTTTGACGCGCGCTCTCGCTCTCGACCACGCAGCGGACAACATTCGCGTTAATTCGATAAGCCCGGGCTCGATCCGCACACCGATGTTGGCGCGTTCCGCAGCACACTTCGCGCCGGACCTGCCAGCGGAAGAGGCGTTCGCACGTTTTGGCGCGGCGCATCCTCTACAGCGTATCGGGACGACTGAAGAGGTTGCTGAACTCGCGGCTTTTCTGGCGTCCGACAAAGCCGGATTCTGCACTGGCGGCGATTACCTCGTGGACGGCGGTCTACTCGCCGGCATCGGCGTGCAGTGATCGTGTTGTGGTCATGTTTCGTGAACCAGAATGTAGAGAGTAGTATCCAGCGAATCATCTTCTGGAGCGCTTTTGCTGCAACCGATTTCGGCCAACCCAAGCGTGCCGCGCAGGCGATGGCGAATCGCTTTCCTGCTGGCTTTCGGGGTTCTGGTCAACTTCTTCGACCGCATCAACTTATCCGTTTCCCGGGATGCCCTTCATGATTCTTTCGGATTATCATTGGTCGCTTTCGGCTATCTCTCCAGCGCTTTCAGTTGGACTTACGCTTTAATGCAGATGCCCGCCGGGTTGCTTCTGGACCGGTTGGGAGTGCGCCGCGTGGGCCGAACCAGTGCGCTTCTGTGGAGCGTTTCATCTTTCGCGGCGGCGCTTGCTCCCGGTCTGAGTTGGTTCTTCGGAGCGCGCTTACTTCTGGGCGTCAGCGAATCTCCAACCTTTCCGGCGAACGCCAAAGCTTTGGGATATTGGTTTACGCGCGAGGAGCGAGGTCTGGCAACAGCCATCACCGATGCGGCCGCAAAATTCTCCAGTGCAATCGGAGTCCCGTTGATCGGCCTACTGCTTTTGTATTTTGGGTGGCGCTGGAGCTTTGCCGCAACTGGCTTCTTGAGCTTTCTTTATTTCGTGCTATTTTATGCAATTTATCGCAATCCCAGCGAAGACAAAGGCCTGTCAGCTACTGAGCGTCAATTCATTCTTCAGGGTGGGGCGCAACCGGAAGACGCGACCAAAGCAAAGGGCGCTTCACTCGGCTATCTATTGAGGCAGCGAAAGGTGTATGGACTCGCGCTGGGATGGGGCGCATACAACTACACGTTTTTTCTTTTGTTGACGTGGCTGCCCAGCTTCCTTTCGGTTTCGCTTCACATGGATTTATTCCACTCGGTTTTCTTCACCAGCGTGCCCTGGTTATTCGCCACTTTTACGGATCTGCTCGTCGGCGGATGGCTGGTGGACGCTCTGATCCAGCACGGTTGGGATGCGAACCGCGTCCGCCAAACAGTTTTGGTCGTGGGAATGAGTTTCGGTCTCGCCATTTTCGGCGCGGCAAGCGCTCAGAGTTCGGCAGCCGCTCTGATCTGGATTAGTCTTGCATTGGGCGGGCTCGCGGCGGCCGCGCCGGTCGCTTGGACAGTTCCATCTCTGATAGCGCCGCGAGAAAGCGTTGGCACACTCGGAGGCGCGGTGAATTTTTGTGGTCAAATCGCAGCGATTTCTGCGCCGATCGTTACCGGCTACATTGTTTCGGGGACGCACTCGTTCGCCGCCGCTTTTGTGACAGCCACGGTGATCTTACTATTGGGAATTGTGGGCTATATTTTCTTGCTGGGGCGGATTGAACCGATCTCAGAACCTGAGGAAAATGGGTTGCCTTCGTGAACCTTCATGTTCTTTGTGGTTGATGAAGTTCAAATGCTATAACCACAAAGGACACGGAGGTACACAAAGGATGCCAATCCGGCGGGAGGAGAATCCATGAAAGTCCGAATACCATTTCCTCCAGAGATTTTTCGCGTCGTACTTGTTTTTCTGATTGCACTGACCTTCTCTGTGCTCGCGCCTGCGGGGAGCGCTGCGCAGCAGAAATTTCTGGTTTACGTTGGCACATACACCGACCACGGCAGCAAAGGAATTTATGCCTATCGCTTCGATTCCTCCACCGGCAAGATGACCTCACTCGGCCTTGCGGCGGAAACCGCGCAACCATCGTTCTTCGTGGTCGATGCCAGCGGTCGATTCCTCTACGCAGTTAACGAGACGGGAAACTTCAACGGCCAGACTACGGGCGCGGTGAGCGCATTCGCGATTCAGTCTGACACTGGCAAACTTTCTCTGTTGAACCAAGTGTCTTCGCGAGGTACGGATCCAGCTCACATCACTCTCGACCGGACGGGCGAGTACGCATTAGTTGCCAACTACACGTCAGGCAGCGTTGCTGTGTTCGCGGTGCTGAACGACGGTCGACTAGGCGAGACTACATCGTTCGTGCAGCACAAGGGCTCCAGCGTGAATCTCGCGCGGCAGAAAGGACCTCACGCCCATGCGATCGCACTCTCGCCGGACAATCGCTTTGCTATCGTCGCCGACCTTGGACTCGACGAGTTGCTGGTTTATTCCTTCGATGCCGCGAAGGGGACTATGGGAACCCAATCGCAAGTCGTAAAAACCAGCCCGGGCGCGGGGCCGCGGCATCTGGTATTCAGCGCGGACGGCCGTTTTCTCTACGTGATTAATGAGATGCAATCTTCGGTAGTGGCCTACTCGTATGATTCGACTTCCGGCGCACTGCACGAATTGCAAACCATCTCCGCGCTTCCGAAAGGATTTAGCGGCGAGAACACGGCTGCGGAAATCGAAATCGATCCTTCGGGCAAATTTCTCTTTGCTTCCAACCGTGGAAACGACAGCATCGCTGAATTCGCTATCGATTCCCATACGGGCATGTTGACCTTCGTTGTTACGGATTCCACGGGCGGAAAGACGCCGCGTAACTTTGCAATCGATCCCACGGGATCATGGTTGCTGGCAGCGAATCAGGACTCCGACAACATTGTTATTTTCAGCATCGATAAAAAGACCGGCCAGATCAAGCCGACGGGCGACTCGCTACAGGTGCCATCGCCCGTGTGTGTGAAGTTCGTGGTGCGGCAGTAACGTTCCTGCGGGCAAACGGTCCGTTATCGTGCGATGCGTGCCGATCCGCCTCGCATTACGGCCTCGACTTCGGAAAGCGTGGCCATGCTTGTGTCTCCCGGCGTTGTCATCGCCAGCGCGCCGTGGGCCACCCCGCACTCAACCGACCATTGCGCGTCTTTGCCCGTAAGAAAACCATAGATCACGCCGGAAGCAAAAGAGTCGCCCCCGCCGACGCGGTCAAGGATTTCCAGCGGCCGCTGCGGAACGTGAACTATCTTTCCCTCATAAAGCGCAATCGCGCCCCAGTCATTTTTCGTCGCCGTGTGCGCGGTACGTAGCGTGGTTGCGACAAGTTTCAGGTTCGGATAAAGCTCGGCTACGCGATGCAGCATCGACTCATAACTCGAAACTGGGAGCTGGTTGAAATTGTCACCAACGCCTTCGATAGCGACGCCAAGGGTCGCCGAGAAATCCTCTTCGTTTCCGAAGAGAACATCCACTGACGCCACCAATTCACGGTTCACATCCTGCGCCTTTGCCTTGCCGCCGATGCCTTTCCAAAGCGATTCCCGATAGTTAAGGTCGTAGGAAACAACGGTCCCAGAGGATCGTGCTGCCTGAATAGCTGCTTTCGCAACCGAAGCCGACGAAGAAGAGAGCGCGGCGAAAATCCCGCCGGTATGCAACCAGCGTGAGCCGCTCGAAACGAAAATATATTGCCAATCAAAATCGCTGGGTTGACTGTTTGCGATCGCCGTGTTTCCCCGGTCCGAACAGCCGACTGCCGCCCGCACGCCAAAACCGCGCTCGGTAAAATTCAGACCGTTACGCACAGTCCTACCGATTCCGTCATACGGCGTCCACCGGACCAGCGATGTGTCGACTCCTCCTTGCAGAATCAAATCCTCAAGCAGTTGCCCAATCGGGTTTTTTGCAAACGCGGTGATGACCGCGGTGCGCATGCCAAAGCATCGCCGGAGCCCGCGCGCCACGTTATATTCTCCGCCGCCCTCCCAAACGCGAAAGTTTCGAGCGGTGTGGATGCGCTCCTCGCCGGGATCGAGTCGCAGCATGACCTCTCCGAGGCTGACGCAATCCCACTTGCAGCTTTCCGGGGCTTTCAAAATGATCGGGTCCATGGCAGCATTCTAGCTGGTTGAATGGCTGGTCGTTGAATTTCCAGCGTGTGAGATGGGCCGCTTGCCGGCAACCCGACGAGCGCAGGGGAATGACCACAGCGTATAATCGCGCGAAAGAAAATCAAGAGTGAAGATCCTAAGGCTAAAGACCGCGGTTGTGGAGGGGAATTTCGATTGGACATTCGTCCGCATTGAAACGGATGAAGGAATTCGCGGTCTGGGGGAGTGTTTCTTCGCTCCCGGCCTCACTTCGATTTTGCGGTCTCTCGAGCCCCTTTTGCTGGGCGAAGACGCCCGCGACATTCATCGTCTGTTTCGCAAACTACAGCTTGCAACTTCTGGCGCAGGTTCGGTAGCGGGCATTGTCTATAACGCTATCAGTGGTATAGAAGCTGCGCTTTGGGACATCCTCGGTCAAAGGCTCGGTGTGCCCATTTATCGTCTGCTGGGAGGAAAGTTTCGTGACAGGGTTCGCATCTACGCCGATTGTCACGGAGGCGAGGCGCTTGAGAGCCTGGACGAAGTATTGCGTTCCCGCCCCACGCCATGGGAGGCAAGAGGCTCGGCATATGTTGCGAAGGATTATTTCGGCGCAGCTAGCGAAGATTCCGCCGCTTCGCCCGACGACTATCGCCGCCAGGCTCTAAAGAAAAGAGCGGAGGGATTCACCGCTCTGAAGTTCGACCTCGACGTATCCGGCACGGAGGGCCCCGATCCTCATAATCGAGCGCTAAGCAATCGCGCCATCGATCACATGGTGAATTTGATTGGTGCGGTGTACGACGCCGTAGGCAAAGATACCGACATTGCGGTCGACTGCCATTGGCGCTATAACGCCGGCGACGTTGTGAAGGTAGCGCGGGAGCTCGAACCGTTCCGTCTTTTGTGGCTCGAAGATCCAGTTCCACCGAACAACATTGCCGCACTGAAGGAAGTGAGCTCGAAGGTGAGCGTGCCCATTGCGACCGGAGAGAATCTTTATCTCTTTGAAGGTTTTCAGGAAATCATTGCGCAACACGCGCTGAACGTAGTCACTCCGGATCTCCAGAAAGTCGGGGGCTTGTCGGTCGCGCAAAGCATCGCTCGATTTGCCGATGTGCACACTATGCCCGTGGCTCCGCACAACATCAGCAGTCCGGTCGGCACTTTGGCTGCGGCGCACTTCTGCGCGGCGATCCCAAACTTTCTTGCACTGGAGTTTCATGCGTCCGAAGTTCCTTTCTGGAATGATTTAGTCTCTGATCTGCCCCAGCCGATTATCCAGAATGGTTTCATTTCCATACCGGAAAAACCCGGCCTCGGGGTTGAGCTGAATGAAGAGGTCGCGCGGCGGCATGCGCGCAAAGGGGAGCCGTTTTTCGAATGAGGCGGGTGCAACGTACTGAAACTTTATGTCGATTGCCAAAATAGAAGTGTTGGGCAAAATTGTCGCCTCTGGATTGGTGGCCGTGATCCGCGCAAACAATCCCGACCAGGCCGC
>JBEKGG010000217.1:0-7361 GCA_050012915.1 Terriglobales bacterium
GTGCCGCGGCCGTTGCGGCCCAGAACGCCCGAGGCGTGAGCATCGTCGACCATCATGATCGCGCCGTATTTTTCTGCGAGGTCGCACAGTGCAGGTAACGGGCCGATGTCACCATCCATAGAAAAAACTCCGTCGGTGATCAGCAATTTCTTTCCTGGCTCATTCTTAATACTGGCCAATTTTTCCTCGGCCTGCGTCATGTTTTTGTGCTCGAAGACGAGGATTTTAGCTCGCGACAAACGAGCGCCATCGATGATGGAAGCATGATTCAGTTGGTCGGAGATGATGAAATCGTCCTTGCCCAGAACAGCCGACACGGTGCCGGCATTGGCCGCGAATCCGGATTGAAATACCACGCACGCTTCCACGTTCTTGAAGCGAGCAATTTTTTCCTCAAGCTCTATGTGGATTTTCATGGTGCCGGCAATCGTGCGCACCGCACCGGAACCTACTCCGTATTTGCGCGTGGCTTCGAGCGCGGCCTCGCGCAGTTTGGGATGCGTGGTCAGACCCAGGTAATTATTCGAGGCGAGGTTGATTACCCTTTTGCCATCGAAGGTACACACCGGAGCTTGTTCGTCATCCAGCACACGCAGGCGGAAGTGCGTGCCTTTAGCCTTGAGCTCGTTCAATTGGTCGGTGAGATAAGAAAGCGGGTTCGCGCGCGTCGTAGCAGTAACCATGTGTTCTCCCAGTCAAACCCATTATTTTAGTCGCACAACGTCATTGCATATCCAGAAATCGGTTAAGATTTATGTCTGCTCAACACATGAGGTCAGAGATTCGCATGCCTGAGGTCACCAACCCGCCGTCGACGAATGGGAACCATGCATCACCGGATGGACCCTCGGTAGAAGTTTACGCGGTGTATGGCGTGGAGCCTGAAATTCAAGCCTATGCCATGGCTAAATATTCGCGATCTTCTCTTTCCATGAAAGAGTCGCTCAAGGAAATCAGCCAGCAAAAGGCCGAAAAATTTCTCAACACTTTCTATTTCCAGTACGGGCATCGATCGATCGCGGACTTGGCGCACGTCGCCCTCGCCATCGAGCGCTTGTCGATTTTGGCGGCGATCGCCGTCGCCGACGAGCAGCGCTGGGACGGTCAGGAACGTTCCACCCGCTATCAGGATTTCAAAAAGAGCGGCTACTTCACGCCCGATTTCGGCGATGACCAGCAGGCGCGCGCCCTATACAAAGAAACGATCGACAATCTTTTTGCGGAATACGAATCGCTTTCCGAGCGCACCTTTCGCTACTTGCTCAACATCACTCCGAAGCCGACGGAGATGAAGCCGGAAGCCTACGAGCGAACGCTAAAGGCGCGAGCTTTCGATATCTCCCGTTACCTGTTGCCGCTTGCGACCAACACGTCGCTGGGAGAAATCGTCAACGCGCGCACGCTCGAAACCCAAGTTTCACGGCTGCTTTCGCACACCCATAAAGAAGTTCGATATTTGGGCGAGCTACTGAGGCGGGCTGCAGTCTCTCCCGCGTACAACGCGAACCACGCGGCACTGCAGGAATTGGTAGAGCAGATCCGAACCGTTTCTTCGGATCTCGGCGAGCGCGCCGCGCAAGAGTTACTGCGGGAAGTGCGCGTCGCGCCAACTCTGGTGAAGTATGCCGATCGTAATTCTTACCAGATCGAAACCCGCCGTGAACTAAGGCAGGTTGCGGCGGAGTTGCTGGGAAATTTAGAGATCGCGCCAGCGCCCACGGTTGATCTGCTCGACGAAGAACCGCTCGAAGTGGAACTCGCCGCGACTCTGATCTACGAACACAGCCACTATCCGTACCGACAGATCAGGCAAGCGATAGAAGGCGCGGGAGACCGCATTCGTCGCGAGATCATCGATCTGGGATTGCGGCATCGCGGCAAGCATGACGAAATGCTGCGCGCCTTCTGCGCCGGGCAACAGTTTCGCTTCGATATTCTGATGGACATCGGCGGCTTCCGCGATATGCATCGCCACCGGCGTTGCGTCCAGATTGGGCAAGAGTTCACGACCAGGCACGGCTATGATATTCCGGAAGAAGTGAATGCCGCGGCAGCACGGGGTAGTTACGACGCTGTTATGAAGCGGACGGCGGAAGCTGTTGAAGCGCTCGCCGGCCGACCCGCGACGGAATCGAAAGAGAATGCCGAGTACGCCATTCCGCTGGCTTTCCGCAAGCGGACATTGTTCAAGATGGATTTCGCTGAAGTCGTCTACATCTCCGAGCTGCGAACCGGTCCCGCCGGCCACTTCTCGTATCGCAACGCGGCTTACGCGATGTACGAAGCTGTAGCAAAGAAGTATCCGGCGCTGGGGAAATATTTGCGAGTGACAGATGTGAGGGAGCCGGTCGATTTGCTGAAGCGCTGACTGTTATTGATAAGGTGGCGACGCCTCTGTAGAAGAATCTGGTAGGCTTGTGGCATGCGAGCCAACAGAAAATCAAAGCGCGATCGCGATAGTTTACGGCGCAAAGAGTTGCTCTCGCTTGCTGGTTCGCTTTCTGCCGGAAGACGCGAAAACTTTGCGCGGCGCTGCCAAAGCAGTGCGGAAGAAGTGGCGTTGACTCTCTGAGACTCTGTGGTGAGCTTCCATTACGCGTACATTACTTTCCGGTCACCCTTCACAATCCGTCCCACGGTAAACGCCTTTTCTCCGGCGCGCTCCAGCAATGTCTGAGCCTTCTTGAATTTCTTGGACGGAACCACCAGCAACATTCCCAATCCCATGTTGAAGGTGCGTAACATCTCATCCCGCGGCACATTTCCAAGCTGCTGCAGGTGTTCGAAGATGGGAGGCACCGGCCAGGAATTGATCTCAATCACCGCCGCCACCCCTCGAGGAAGCACGCGCGGAAGATTTTCGGTGATGCCCCCGCCCGTTATGTGAGCCATCGCCGAAACGCATTCGCCATCCGCCAGCAGTCGCTTCACCGCTGGCCAGTAGCTCTTGTGAGTTTTCATCAACTCATTACCGACTTTGCCTTTGAGTTCGTTGACATAAGATTCCGGCGTGTAACGCGCAACTTCAAAGAGCAACTTGCGAGCCAGCGCGTAGCCGTTGGTGTGCAGGCCATTTGAGGCCAACCCTAAGATCACATCGCCAACTTCAACATTTTTTCCTGTGATGATGCGCTCCCGCTCGACGACGCCAACGATGAATCCAGCCAGATCGTATTCCCCCTCGGGATAGAAGCCGGGCATCTCAGCAGTTTCGCCCCCAATCAGCGCACACCCGTTGTGTTTGCAAGCCTCCGCCAGACCTTCAATCACTTTCTCTGCGACCTCGGGTTCCAGCTTGCCGGTGGCGAGATAGTCCATGAAAAAAAGTGGCGTCGCACCTTGCACCGCAATGTCATTGACGCAGTGGTTTACCAGATCCGCGCCGATCGTGTGATGCACCTTCATCTCGAAAGCCACTTTCAGCTTGGTGCCAACCCCGTCCACACTTGAGACCAATACCGGATCGACATACTTCGTCTTATCAATTGCAAACAAGCCGCCGAACCCGCCGATTTCGCTGAGCACGCCCCGAGTGAAGGTCTTGTGGGCAAGATACTTGATCCGCTTCTTGGTGCGATTGGCGCGATCGATATCGACACCGGCGTCGGCGTAAGTAATGGGTGCGTCGTTCGCTGGACTCTGGGCCACGAGTGCTGGTTCCCTTTAAAGGTTGCGGGATAACGCTGGGCGTAATGCTCGAAAAGAATCGTTTAAGTGCGGCTCATTGTAGCATGTTCGTGAGAGGTCTTGCGGAACGCGATGAGCAAAAGATGGAACCGCAGAGCCTGTATCTGGATACACCAATCACTGCAGCCCGCGGATGCGCGCGCGAGCGCGAATAAAACTGCTGGACCTTTCCCAAATAGCGCCGAGGCCAAGACTCTAAGAGTCTTCAACCGCTAGTGGGTCACGTAACTTGAAAAGTAATAAACCAGTATTCCAAACAGCGCCAGTCCAGAAATGCCGTATGCGGTAAGAACCCACGCACCGCGACCTTCGCGATGGGATGCAGAAGATTGCGAACTGCGTACATCTGTCGAGGAATTACCCAGGGCCCGATTTTCCACGCAAACCTCCGAGGACGGAAAGTGGTGGCGCGGGAGGCGTCACATTTTTACCCCACACTGCCTGTTGGCAGGTGTGATGGCGCAAATGTTACTACAAAATCGGTTTCGTGGGACGGGAAATAGGCGCGGTTTTGCAAAATCTATGTAAAATCCACTGCCTTGCGCGACGACCGCGCACTCCAATTCGGGAACTTTTCCACCGATTGTTATCGAATTCGCTTTTCCTTCGCTTAAGTCCAAGTGTATAATTCGGCCTGAATCATCCTGCAATCACAAAAGGAGCCGAATCATATGGCCGACGAACGAATGAAAGCGCTTGATCTGGCCTTTGCACAAATCGAAAAGCAGTTTGGCAAGGGTTCGATCATGCGTCTGGGATCGAAGGAGGCAATCGTCCCGATTGCCGTGATCCCCACCGGTGCGATTTCGTTCGACGCGGCTTTGGGCGTCGGCGGCTTCCCCCGCGGACGCGTGGTCGAAGTTTTCGGGCCTGAATCCTCGGGCAAAACTACAATCACTCTGCAAGTCATCGCCGAGGCGCAAAAGATGGGCGGCATGGCTGCGTTCGTCGACGCCGAACACGCGCTCGATCCCGGCTACGCCAAGAAGCTTGGTGTCGACGTGGACAACCTCCTGGTCTCGCAGCCGGATTACGGCGAACAGGCGCTTGAAATTACCGAGGCCCTGGTGCGCTCGGGCGCGATCGACGTGCTGGTCGTCGACTCCGTCGCCGCGCTGGTCCCCAAAGCCGAGCTCGATGGCGAGATGGGCGACAGCCACATGGGCTTGCAGGCGAGGCTGATGTCGCAAGCGCTGCGGAAGCTGACGGGAACGGTTTCGAAGTCGCGAACTTGCTTGATTTTTATTAACCAGATCCGCGAAAAAATCGGAGTGATGTTCGGCAATCCTGAAACCACAACCGGTGGCCGCGCCTTGAAGTTCTATTCGTCGGTTCGGATTGACATTCGCCGCATTGCCGCGATCAAAGAGGGCGACGTCGTGACTGGATCGCGCACCAAGATTAAAGTTGTGAAGAACAAAGTGGCCGCGCCCTTCCGCGAAGCCGAGTTCGACATTATGTATGGCGAGGGAATTTCACGCGAAGGCGATCTGCTCGACATCGCCGCTGTGCATAACATCGTAGAGAAATCCGGCGCATGGTACAGCTACAAGGGAGAACGCATTGGCCAAGGTCGCGAAAATGCGCGCGCCTTCCTTAAAGAAAACAAAGATACCCTGAACAAGCTCGACGCCGAAGTCCGCAAGCAACTCGGATTGACACCGCCAGCCGCTCCAACCGCCGTCCCAGCGCCTGCACAATCCGCCCCAGTGCCTGCACAAAGCGCACCAGTGCCTTCGCAATCCGCACCGCAGACGGGACGCGTGACGACTATGCCCAGCGCAGCCCCGGAAACTGCCAAGGTGCCTGCTGCACGGCGGTAGGCCTTACCCAGCCTTACGGCCCAGTCGTCATCCCGTCATCCTTATAGGCGGGATGACAACCTGTTCTTAAGTATCCGCTCTCAGCGTACCAGCCACTCGGTCACGACGTGCATTTGGGTTAGCACCGAGCCGTAGGTCATTACCATGCCGATCGTACCGGCTACTACAAGTGGCAGAGCGTACCACCATCCGCGCGGAGTTTGTGGCGTCTGCCGTTTTTCCCACCTGACCAGCCGTTGCACCCGGGTCCGTAAAGCTGTTGAGCTGTGCAGCAGAGCCATGCTCAATTCGCTGGAAGATTCCGCCGGGCCCAGTCTCGACACTTTGATCAACGCAGCCGCGAGATCGAGCGCATCGGGAAAGCTCGATACAGCGGCGTCATCCGCAGCCATCTCGGTTTGCTCCGACCAGGCGCGCTCCAGATCCGCCATCGCGGGGAACGCTGAAAACCGGAACACCAGTTTTTTCAGATTGTCATAGTGAAGCGCGTGCGCAACCTCGTGCCGCAGGGCGGTTCGTAGTTCGGGCGGACTCAGCGTGGCGATAGCCGCCTCCGACACCAGAACCTTGGGAGCGCATACGCCGGCGACAGTCAGACTCGGAGCATTGTTGCCAGTGCGAAAAATCGGGACAGCCTCGCCCGACTCAAGAATCTGGGATTCCATCAACATGGAACCGTCAAGCCACTTCATCATTGCCTGGGAAGCCCTCCGTTGAGTCATGGCCGCGCGAGTAATCCCCGCCGCAAGCAGGCTCAAGCAGCAAAGGCCCAGAGCCAGTGGAGCGGTGCCGATCGCTTCGTCGGTCGAACGCGGTTCCAAAAGCAAAAACGATGGCAAGGTAAACGCCAACGTCACAACGGAGGACAACGCGAACGGAAGAATGCGCAGTATAAACAGCAGATCAGCCAAGCCCCGCGCTGACCGCCGTCGAAACATGCGTCTCGCAAGTTTCCATCCCCAGGAAACTGTCAGGGAGAGCGACACGTAAAGCAACACGAACACGGCCAGTGAAACTCCGACACAGCGCGCCGCAAACATTACGCCTTCTCTCCGCTTTTGAGTTCGCGACGTTTTTCGTCCAGCAATCGCTGCAAATCGTCCAACAGACCAGCGTCATGTTGGCTGACTGCTTCCACCAGATACGAAAGGGGAAGCCCGGCTGAAACGCCAGAACCAAGCAGCTGTCGAATGGTTTCGCCAACCGCAGCCTTCTCAAGTTCTTCTTGCGTATAACGCGGGAAGTAACGAAACGCTCTGCCTTCGGCTACCCGATTCAGCAATTCCTTCTTGTAAAGGCGATCCAGCGTGGTCATCACCGTAGTGTAAGCAAGCTTAAGGTTGCCGGCATCCAGCATTTCACGCACGGTTGAGCTTCCACGCGCCCACAGCGCGGCAAGTAGTTGCTGCTCGAGCGGCCCCAGTTGAGCAATCGAAGGTCGCCGCAGCAGGTTCAAGATTCGTTTCATTCTCAAAGTCCCGTCCAGCAAGTGACGTTACCTCAGAACCAGACAAATCGCAAGCGGTAGAATGCCTGCCTCCAGCCTGTTTCGCATGCAAATCGTGCTGTAGACACAGATGACAAAAAGCATGATCTGCTGTCAGAATGGAAGACGTACCCGGCCGGATCTAATTCATGAGGACGGAGGTTCTTGATGGCGCCCCAGAGCGAGAACTCAAACTCAACTAGACCCCGAGGGAACAACCCCTCACCCTCGTCGGCCAGTTCCTTTGAAAGAGTGGTGGATTCCCTCAAGCTATCGCCCGAACAATACCAAAGCTCGACCGAACTCCGCGAGTGGGTGTTGCAGAACAAAGACCACAAGTATGTGCCTCCAGACTTGCTGAAGGC
>JBEKGG010000218.1:0-7357 GCA_050012915.1 Terriglobales bacterium
AGTTTTTTTTTCGTGGGGACCGCAGGCTCTCAGCCCGGTTCAATCGGGGCCGTCCAAGGCCCATCTTCATGAAAGCGAAGCACTTATGCGGTGCGCCAACTTCGACGCGCAGCATCAAGAAACGAATTGCAAGCCACCGAGAACCGGTTTAACTTCAATGTTTCCAAGATTTTGCCTCTAACTACCTTTAGAACCATAGATCTAGCGGGACGAAAAAAGTCCAGCCCTTTGTTTTCTAGATTTTAGGCGACGATGAGAGTTTTTTTTTGAGGGAAATCCTGCATCAGAATATGTGCACCGCAGTGCTTCACATCCCCGGCAGCTTCATCCCGGCCAGCTTGCGCGCGAAGCTTGCCTTACCCATCTGCTTAAACATTTTGCGCATCTGGGCATACTGGCGCAGCAGATTGTTGACCTCTTGCACGCTCGTGCCGGACCCGCGCGAGATGCGTTTGCGCCGGCTGCCGTTGATCACCTCGTGATGCATGCGTTCGTGGACAGTCATCGAATTAATGATGGCTTCGACGCGATTAATCTGCTTTTCGTCGATTTTGTCGGCATGTTTCTGCAATCCGGCGAAGGGGCCGACGCTCGGCAACATGCCCATAATGCTCTGCAGCGATCCCATCTTTTTCACCTGCCGCAGTTGATCGCGAAAGTCTTCGAGCGAAAAGCCATCGCCAGAGAGCGCGCGGCTCGCCATTTCTTGCGCCTTTTTCTTGTCGACATTCTGCTCGGCTTTTTCGATCAGCGAAAGAATGTCGCCCATGCCGAGAATGCGCGACACGATGCGGTCAGGATGGAACGGTTCCAGCGCGTCATACTTTTCGCCCACGCCGATGAACTTGATCGGCTGCCCTGTGACTTGCCGTATGGATAGCGCCGCGCCGCCGCGGGCATCGCCATCCATCTTGGTAAGCACCACGCCGGTCAGCGATAGCTTCTTGTGGAACTCGTCAGCGGAGTTGACCGCATCCTGCCCAGTCATGGCATCGGCGACGAACAGAATCTCTTGCGGATTGAGCAACCGCTTGAGCGATTGCATCTCCTCCATGAGTTGATCGTCGATGTGGAGGCGGCCCGCTGTATCGACGATGAGCACGTCGGAGCCAGTGTTAATGGCCTCGCGGCGCGCTTCTTTCGCCAGGCGCTCGACCGTCGCCGTATTGGCTTCGACGTTCGCGCCCTCGTAGATGTTGGCCTTGATCGCCTGCGCCACGACTTTCAACTGCTCGCGCGCAGCAGGACGGTAAACGTCCACCGAAACCAGCAGCGGACGATGACCGCCGTTCTTGAACCAGTTTGCGAGTTTGCCGGAAGTGGTGGTTTTGCCGGAACCCTGCAATCCCGCCATCAGCACCACAGTCGGGGGTTGCGAAGCGAACTTCACGCGCGCAGTGTCGCGGCCAAGCGTTTCGACCAGTTCGTCGCGCAGGATCTTGATGACCTGTTCGCCCGGCGAGAGCGCCGTCGCCACTTGCTGGCCGATCGCCTTTTCCTGAATGTGGTCGATCAGCTGTTTGACCACTTTGAAGTTGACGTCGGCTTCCAGCAATGCCAGACGGATCTCGCGCAGCGCCTCTTGAATGTTCTCTTCATTGAGGACAGCCTGGCCGCGCAGAGTTTTGAACGCGCGCTGAAGTTTTTCTGAAAGATTCTCGAACATAAGCTGACCGTCTATTTTAGCAGTTGGTATGCAGAGCATGGGTAATGGCGAGGAGAGCGCGGGTTTGGTGGTAAAGTATTGGCATACCAGTGCCGCATCGGAGGACAACCTTTATGACCGAGAAGCCCAGTGCGACCCTCCCTGGAACGGTGGAGAAAATTATTAAGTCTCCGCATCCGAGCGAACCGGAAAAGGCGCAAATCGCCGTAGAAGGCGCAGATGAGCTGTACAAAGAAATTCGCATCGTCAACAATCTGGTCGACGAGAATGGCGATGAAGTGAAATTGAAGCAGGGCGCGAAGGTGGAAGTCACGGTCGAAGCCGGCCCTGACGCAGTTGTCTCCAAGCCCTGATTTCAAATCGCTTGAGGTGCGAAAATCTCTTTCGCTGCGATGACCGTGTTGCAGTGAATCGTCACGGTGTCTTCGAGGCGCTGGGCGTATCCGCCGGCGTAGGTCACCATCACCGGAATATTGCGGGCGCGGGCGACGCGGAAAACCAGTTCGTCGCGGCGTTTCAATCCTTCAATAGTCAGCGCGAGCCCGCCGAGTTGATCTTCGCGATAGGGATCGGCACCTGCGATGTAGCAAATCAACTCCGGCTCAAACTGGCGCAGGCCCGAGCTGAGAGCGTTGTCGAGCCATGCCAGATAATCGTCGTCGCCGATTCCGTCAGGCAAATCGACGTCGATCGAAGATGGCGGCTTCCACATCGGATAATTATTTTCCTGGTGGAGCGAAATTGTGAACACATCCCCGGCATGAGCATTGCGCACCTTCGCTGATGCGGCCGGATTCAGAGTGGAAGCAGAAGTCGAGGGCAGGCGTCCCGTCGGAACACGCACCCCGGCAAAAATCGCGGCTGTCCCGTTGCCTTGGTGCACATCGCAATCGACGGTCATAGCGCGGGTGATTCTGCCATCCCGCTGCATTCGCCGGATCGCGACCGCGACGTCGTGAATCATGCAGAAGCCTTCACCGTGATCGGGAAAGGCATGATGGAATCCGCCGCCGATGTTGACCGCGACGCCATTCGTCAAAGCATAATCAGCAGCCAGGATCGAGCCGCCGGCTGAAAGCCAGAAGGCTTGAACCAGCTCCGGCGAATAAGGCACTTCCAGTTCCAGTTCTTCACGCTCGGAGAGAGTTCCTGTCTTCAGCTTTTCCACATAAGCAGGCGTATGCACCAGGAGTACATCTTGATCGGACGCGGGTTGCGGATTTACGAAGTCTGAAGGCTGGGCGACTCCAGTCTCGAGCAACCGCTCATGAACCAGCCGATACTTCTCGGCGGGAAAAACATGTGCGCCAATCGGGAGATAATAGTCGTCGCTATAAATCAGTTTGAATGGGAGCATGGCGGCTTGCGGCGCTTTTCATCATACGCGCTCGTTCGGTAGACATTCTGCTCGCGTTGCCGATTAGCGCGTCGGCACAGTTGCCGATGGCGTGAAATGTCCTGAGTTGACACCTGATGTCCCTTGCCGAGGCGCGCCTGGTCCCGTAGAGTCAGGCAGTATCGCAAGCTGAACACGAGCGACGCTGCAAATCTTTGCATACCTGTCGGACGGTAAGCTCACAAGTCGTAAAAAAAAAGCCGAAAGGTCAGGTCGAGCAGGAGGCTGTTTTGATGTTTGCCAGAGTCAAGTCGTTACTGAGCCTTTGGTCCGAAGAGAAGGGACAGGACATTGCCGAATATGCAGTCATGCTTGCCGTAATCCTGGTGATTGTGGTGGGAACGCTTCGCCTGATCGGGGGAAATGCGAACAACGTGTTTTCCTCGGTGGCTAGTTCAATCGGGCAGTAATTGCATCAACCTAAAGTGCCGGCAGCGCGGTTCTCTTCTGAATGCCTTCGCCTTCAACGATCGTATAAATAAAATCTGCCGGGACATCGTGCAGCACTTCAACTTTGCCGCTCGGCCACTTGATTTCTACCTCATCCATTTTGCCTTCGGCGCCCAGACCAAAATGTAGTCGCGGATCGTTCGACGAAAGATAACTGCCTCCAGCGCGAACCTCGTTGAATTGCACCAGCTTCCCTGCCTTCACGGTGACGCGAGATCCGATCGCCATTTTGTTGCTCTTCATTCCGAGCAACTTGAAGAGCACGCGATGATTCTTATTGCCGCCTTCGTTTAACAGCAGCATTGGCGGTTCGCCAGTGGCCATTACCACAATGTCGATGTTCCCATCATTATTAAGATCGCCAAACGCCGCGCCTCGCCGCGATGCGTCCGGGATTCCGGCTAGCACGCTGGAAACGTCTTCGAAGGTTCCGTCGCGATTGTTGCGAAATAACAGCATGGGTTCGCGATAGCGGGGAGCGCCGGGAACTTGATCCATCTGCGGATAAACATGTCCATTGGAGACGAAGAGGTCGGGCCAGCCGTCGTTGTCCATGTCGAAGAATCCGGTGCCCCAACCCACAGGTTCGTAGGTCGGCTTCGCCAATTTGGCGGGATAACTTACTTCAGAAAATCCTTGCGCGCCAAGATTGTGATAAAGACTGTCAGGCTGTTCGGTAAACGTGGTGACGAACATCGAAAGCCGGCCCTCGTGCAGATAGTCACTCCAGTCCACTCCCATGTTGCCGCGCTCAGAGCCGTCGCCACTGACCGCAGCTCCCGAGAGCATGCCAACTTCTTCAAAAGTCCCGTCATGCTTGTTGTGGTAGAGATAATTCGGACCGGAATCGTTGGCGACATATAAATCGGGCCAGCCGTCGTTATCGTAATCACCCCAGATCGCGCCCAGCCCGTAGTATTTGTTGGGGTCGTCGACGCCAGCTTTCTTGGAAACTTCTTCAAAGGTGCCATCGCCGCGATTGTGGAATAAAAGATCGGATTCACCCAGCATCCCCCAGGGTCCGCATTGCACGGGGATTCCCTTGAAGCTGCAATTCTTCTCGTTCTTGCCGAAGTCGGGAAGTTTGTTCACATCAAAGTGCACGTAGCGGGAGACGAATAAGTCCACGTGGCCGTCGCGATCATAGTCGGCCCAGGCCGCGCCAGTGCTGAATCCTCCGCCTGCCACGCCGGCTTTGTCCGTGACATCTTCGAATTTGCAGTTACCCAGATTGTGGTAGAGAGCGTTGCCGCCATAGCCGGTTACATAAATGTCAGGGAGACCGTCATTGTCGTAATCCGCGACTGCTATGCCCATGCCCCACCCTTTTCGGGTGAGTCCGGCGGATTTGGTGATGTCAGTGAATTTAAAGCCGTCGTCCTGATGATAGAGCGTGATCATGAGATCCCCGCCCTGCTTATAGCGGTCGACGGTGGATCCGTTTACCGTGATGATGTCGAGTCTACCGTCATTGTCGCAATCGATCAGACCCACGCCGCCGCTCATTGATTCCACGATGTAACGTTTGTCAGGAGATGAAATGTGAGAAACGGTCAGGCCGACTTGCGTGGCCACGTTTTCGAACTTGGGCAATGGAGTTTTTGTCGAAGTCGTTTGGGCGAATGAATTGGCAGAAAGCAAAAGAGCTAAAGACAGGAGTTTACGCATGATGAAGACAATTCCGAAATTATAGCCCAGTGCCGGATATTCACGTGGGGATGGCCAGCCTGTGCTCTCCCCACGTGAGTTTAATTGGCCGCGTGAAAACGAAACTTCTCCTCTGCTACATTGTTGAAGTCATGAAACCTGTCCGTAGTTTTGCCAGCGATAACAATGCCGGAGTTCATCCAAAAGTCCTGCAGGCCATCGCTGCGGTCAACCGTGGGCATGTCGTCGGCTACGGCGACGATTCTTATACCGAGGCTGCCGTCCGCAAATTCAAACAGCAGTTCGGGTCCGACATCGAAGTTTTCGTCGTTTTCAACGGCACGGCGGCAAATTGCTTAAGCCTGAAAGCGCTGACCGAACCGTATCACGCCGTGATCTGTGGCGAGGCCGCACACATTTATGCTGACGAATGCGGCGCGCCCGAGAAATTTACCGGCTGCAAACTTATCCCTATTTCAACCGTGGACGGAAAACTCACCATCGAGGCCGTTCGCCATGCCTACCACGGAATTGGCGATCAGCATCACGTGCAGCCGCGCGTCATTTCGATTACTCAGGTTACCGAGGTGGGAACGGTTTACACGCCGCAGGAGATTCGCGATCTGGCGCGCTTTGCTCACGAGCGCAAAATGTTTTTGCACATGGACGGAGCGCGAATTGCCAATGCTGCCGTCAGCCTGGGGCTAACTCTGCGTCAAGCTACGCGCGATCTGGGCGTGGATGTTCTTTCTTTTGGGGGAACGAAGAATGGAGCTTTGGGCGCCGAAGCTGTGATCTTTTTTCATAAAAAAATCAGCCGGGACTTTCTTTATCTTCGTAAGCAGGGGATGCAATTGGCGTCGAAAATGCGCTTCATCTCGGCACAACTCGACGCGTTGTTATCGAATAATTTGTGGCGAAAAAATGCGCAACACGCCAACCGGATGGCCGCGCTTCTGCAAAAAGAACTCAGCAAAATCTCGAAAGCAAAAATTGTTTATAAAGTTGAAGCCAACGGAGTGTTCGCACAAATTCCACGGCCAGCCATCGCCAAGCTGCAAAAACGCTATTTCTTTTATGTATGGGACGAGGAGCAATCGATCGTGCGCTGGATGTGCTCCTTCGACACCACCGAACAGGATGTGAAACAGTTCACCAAGTTCGTCGCCGAAACAGTGCAAGGGTAGTGTTTTACTGGTCAATCCAATTCCACAACCGTTCCTTCACGCGCAGGATTGCGTTGGGCCATCCACTCTTGTAGCGCAAGAGCACAGTAGCGTGGACCGTCTTGCCGTTTGGCGAAGGCCGGTTGCTGAAGACGAGATGGTAAACGCCCGCACCTCCCGGAAGTGAAGCGTTGATGATGTCCCCGGCTGTCGAACCGCTCTGGTACAGGGTGTCGCTCGAGTAACCGCCGCTCCAAACTACAAAAGCTGAATTAGTCAGCACATAAACCTCGACGCCATTATCGTGACTTTTTGCGTTGTCAGCGCCCTTGCCAGCATGGCGCGAGTCGACGGCGGACGCGCTGAACTCGCCGGTGAGGCTGACATCCAGCGCGCCGGCTGGAACCGTGAACTCATGCGACCAGAAACTGCCCGGTTTCACCGCCGCTTGCCCGTCCACGATAGTTTGAACCTGCGACCAATGCACAAATTCCTGTACTTCTTGTGCCGCAGGATTTTGACTGGTCGCGACCCAAAGCAGTGCCGCGAGCAATACCGCTGCAAACGACCACCGGAGAATTCGGCTTTGACGTCGAAAGCGCAGAAATGCCGAGGCCTCGGCGACTGCCCTCGAAAGAGCTTCGCTATTTGCAGTCGGCATGACGGGCTGCCCGCACTTCAAGCAGGACGAAGTGCCCGCGGGCAAACTGGTACCGCACTTGCTGCAAATGGATCGAGCGGGAATCGTGGCGGCGGCATTCTCCGCCGCCGTTTTCTGGCCGCACTTCAGGCAGAATTGTGAACCATCCGGCAGCTTCGTGCCGCACCAACTGCACAACCCGTTGGCCTCGCTCTGGCCGAGATTCGGCGTAACCGACTGCGGGTCAAGTTAATCTGGACAAATATACTCGTCTTTTTATCCGTGGGGCGAAGAAGAAATCGGCGGGTTGCCAGATGCGCTCAATATGTTTGCTTTGCAGCAGTCTGTGTTTCTGGTCGCGGCAGCGGTCAGCAGTTCGTGGGAATTTATGA
>JBEKGG010000219.1:0-7333 GCA_050012915.1 Terriglobales bacterium
CCGCGGCTGAGACGCGCGCTTATCGCAGAGGAATGACCGCTTATAAACGCGGTAACTACGTAACACTCGAGGGATACCTCGATGGAATGGATCGTCGTCCTCGCCGGGCCAGCAAGAAATAATCTTGGGCCGTGTCGCCGGTCCCCCCAGAAAAGCAGGTTTCTCGACTCCGCAGGAGCATCCTCTTTCGCGGATACTCCTGCTCCGCTCGAAATGACAATGTCGCCGGGAGGTTTGCTTTTGGTTTGGATTCCCGTCAAAATGCATCCAGCTAGCTGGAGCTTTCCATGCCCATTACCCAAACCCGTGAAATTGCTGCCGCTTCCCGCCTTGATAACGTTCGTTATGCCATTCGGGATCTGGCTTGCATCGCCGATGAAGTAATCAAGCAAGGGCACAAGGTGCTCGCGCTCAATGTCGGCGATCCCAACATCTTTGATTTTCAGACTCCCGCTCACCTGATTGAAGCGGTGTACAAAGCCATGCGAGATGGCAAAAACGGCTACGCGCCTTCGTCGGGAATCTCGCCTGCGCTGGATGCGATTCGCGGAGAAGCGGCGCGCAAGGGAATCTCTACGGTGCGCGATGTGTTTGTCACAACCGGCGTGAGCGAGACTGTTGACCTGTGCCTGACCGCGCTGCTTAATCCGGGAGACGATCTGCTGACGCCGTGTCCGGATTATCCGCTGTACTCCGCCGTGCTGGCGAAGCTTGGCATCGGACTCAACGCTTATTACCTGAACGAGGAAGATGGCTGGCAGCCGGATCTCGACGACATTAAGCGAAAGATTACTCCGCACACCCGCGGCATTGTGCTGATCAATCCCAACAATCCGACAGGTTCGGTATGCTCGCGGGCGATGCTCGAACAGATTGCGGAACTGGCGCGGCGGCACAATCTGGTGATTTTCGCGGATGAGATTTATGACAAGCTGATCCTCGAAGACGATGAACACATTGCAATGGCGTCGGTCGCGCCGGACGTTCCCGTAGTGACTTTCGGCGGGTTGTCGAAGAATTACTTGGCTCCTGGCTGGCGCATAGGGTGGGGCATTGTCAGCGGCGACGCCGCGGTCGTAAAGCAATACGATGAAGGCGTTCAGCGCCTGTTGCGTTCACGCTTGTGCGCCAATCATCCAGAGCAATATGCAATCAAGCCGGCGCTCGAAGGTCCGCAGGATCACCTGCCTGAAGTCCGCAAGAAGCTGCGCAGCCGTCGCGATCTGACCGTCAAGTGGTGCAATTCGACTCCGCGGGTGAGTTGTGTTTCTCCACGAGGCGCGTTCTACGCCTATCCGCGCATCGATATTCCCGAAGGCGACGATGTGTTTGTCAAGGAACTGATTCTGCAAAAGCACGTGATGGTAGTCCACGGTTCCGGCTTCGGACAAAAGCCCGGCACCAAGCATTTTCGCATCGTGTTCTTACCGGATGAGAAAACGCTGACCAGTGCCTACGCCGCGATCGGGGATTTCATCAGCGACAGATACCGTTGAGTGTTTGATTTCGGGTTATGGCGGCGGTCCCCAGGTAATTTTGTTCTTGGAATAATTCGGCTCGCTCATGGGACTTTCTGCACTGGCTTCCTGTCGCACGAGAAAACACCGGCGGAGTGCTCATGCGGCGCGAAGAATGACGGCAGTCAAAGCGTATCTTGGCTGGCTCGTCCCCAGGCCGCTGCCGCTGTGACGTGAGTTCTGGCGGATTCGAGCCGCGACTTCTCGGCCAGCAGGCGTGCCTGTACATCAGGCAGTAAACGCTTCAACTTCTCCAGATTGCGACCGTATTCGAAGGATTCTTTTTCCAGCGCTGTGGCTGCTTCCGAATTCGGCGGCGTGCACCGCAAACAGTGCTTTGCCTGCAGAAGCTGGCTGCGTAAATCGGAAAAGCCTTGCCGGCTGAATGTGGAACAGAGCGTTCGTTCGGGGCGGAGACGAATCAGAGCGGAACGCAGATGGTCATTCACCCGCCGTAAGGTTTCGAGCGCGTCTGGTGGCATCATCCCTGGAAGTCCATGCGCGCGCGAACGGCTTCGGGTTTGGCGGCGCCGTAAGAAGGAACGAGGGCCGCGATCGAGGTTGGCGCAGGCGCGAATGCCGCGGCCGTGAGGGATGGCCTCTCGGCTTGCTCGACCTTGATCCAGGCTTCGCGAACTGCCAGCAAATCCGTAATCTGCTGGGTGATCCCGCGCTTGGAAGGATGGAATTGGACTTGAACCAGGTTTTGACGCAAAGTGTTATAAAACTTTTCAAGATCCCTGGCTACCTTGCTTCCGTTGGCAAAGTCCAGCGCCGACTGCAGGTGCCCGATGACTAGAATCGCATGCCGGATGCGGTTGGATCGGCTTTCAATGTCGGTCCGCTCGATGGCTATTGCCGCTTGCCGCAGGTCTTCGATAATCTGCTCGTAAAGCCGGACCACCAGCCCTACCGGGCTTGCGCCCCGAACCGCGGCCTCTCGGTACGAATTCTGAATACTCATTAACCCTTCACCTCTCGATTTAGCTGCCTGTACCGCTGGTGCCGGTTGTGCTTGTGCTGCTCGTGCCGCTAGCGCTTTCCCCCGAGGTCGGAGTCGAGTTCGTGTTCGCGACGGCGCCCGTACTTGTCGAACTGGACCCGAGCGACCCCAGCGCCGCAGTAACTTCCTGGAGAAGAAACGGATATTCTTCGAGCGATGCGTTGACCGCGTCGAACTCCTGCGTCAACTGCGTCTGTTGAGCCGCCGCCTGAGTCTGAAAGTTGGTAATCTCGGTCGTCACGTCGTTCTGTTCACTCTGATTCTCGGCCAGATCCGCATTCAAAATCCCGGTTGACGGGTCCGTCAAATTGGTGAGAGAAGCGTTGAAGTTGTCGGCGAACCCGGTCGCGTTGGAATTTGTGAAAAAATTCTGTACAGCCGCAGGATTTGAGGTCAATGCGCTGGTCAGCGTCGCAGTATCGACGCTCAGGGTTCCGTCGCTATTGGTGGTAATGCCCAAAGCTGCCAGGTTGGTAAAGCCGCTGCTCACCGAAGTGGCGTCACTCGTGGCGTAGGTGGCGTCTGACGCGAGACTGGATTGAAGAATTCGCAGAGAATAGTCCGAGCCGAGCGGACCTTCGCTACTGGTGGTGGGATTGATGGCGAACTGGGCATTGACATCGCCGACGACGGTATTGTATTCCGTGACAAAATTGTTGATCGAGTTAATGATGCTGGTTGTGTCCGGGCCTACGGTCACCGTTACTGGGGTGGCAGGATCGGCGCTTACTAGGCTCAGGGTCACGTCGGGGATCGCTCCAGTTACCGTGTTGGTCGTGCTCTCATAGGGGATTCCATTGATCGTGATATCGGCATCGGTGCCGCCGACCGGCGGTTCAAACGTCAGATTGGTGGTGTTATTGGTGACCGCCAGAGCCCCTGTACTACCGGTCGATTGGCTGTAAATGGCTAGCCGTGCGCCGCTCGCGTCCGTCACCACGCTGGCGGTAACTCCCCAACCATTTGTCGCACTCAGCGAATTGATGGAGGCAGCAAGCGTAGTAAGAGTGTCATTGCTGCCCGCCGTGATCGCGATGTTTGCTGTGGTACCGCTTGATCCCCCGATCTGCAGCTGGAGATCTCCAGTGGACTGGCCCGAGGGCAGAATCGAAGTGTTGGCGTTTGCGATTGAGTCCGTATAGAGCGTTCCCGTGGTTGCCAGACTGCTCACCACCACGCTGTAGATGGCCGGCGTTGCCCCGGTCTGGGCGGTGGCATTCACGATCGCCGACTCCGACGAACTAGCGGTTACGGCGGTCAGCGCTCCGTCTACGCCTGTCAGCCCGCTCACGGCGGTGCCCAGATTCGACAAATCGTTATTAATGCTGGTCAGAGCCGTTGCCTGGGTTTGCAGCGTGGTCTGATCCGTTTGCCAGGCGGTTAACTGTCCACTCTGAGCCGCCTGAATCTCGGACACAACCGCTTGCACATTGATACCGTTTCCATTCAACAGACTCGAAGCATTAAAGCTGATTCCCATGAGCTTTTCTCCTTATGCCTTACCGCTAATACCGCGCCGCTTGGGCGGATACTTCCCTTAGGATCCGATGCACTTCGATAACATCCTGAGGCAATTCGCGGCTTGATGGGAGATTTTTCACGATCGAATTTTCTTCTTTTGGAGACTTCCTGAAACGGGATTGTTGGTTGCGTCTGACATTCCTGACGGTTCGTCCGGACGTACCATGGCTTTGGGCACTTTTCAGCGTCCCGGAAACTGTCTTGGTGCGCCGTTTATTAAGTTTCTTCACGAAGGCAAGTTAAGGAGGCGGTTGGCCGCCTCCTTAAATTTGCTGTAGCCATACTTATTGCAGCAATTTCAAAACAAGCTGCTGCTGTTGGTTGGCCTGGGACAGAGCGGAAATACCGGTCTGTTCCAGAATTGAATACTGGGTGAGGTTGGCGACCGCAGTCGGAATGTCCGCGGCGGTGACGTCGTTCTCCGCCGAAGTCAGGTTCTGGGTCTGGTTGGTGATGACGTTAGACGCACTTTGCAGGCGGTTGACGGTCGAGCCAATCGCTCCGCGTAAGGCGGCAACCGATGCCACGGCGCCGTCAATCAGCGTTAGCGCAGCTTGAGCGTCGGATTGGGTTAACAGATCGTTGACTGATCCATTGGTGCCGCTCGCCAAGAACGAAGCCCCAAACGTATTGGCTCCCGAGCCGGTTGTCGCCAAGGCGATGCTGTTGCCAGCTGTGCCCTTGGTGATTGCGGTGAACGCGACCGTGTCCTGCCCAGTCGGGGTTTGCCCGGTCACTGCCGTGGCCGAGGTGTTGGCGGTTGCGCTGCTGCCGTATACATAGTTAATGCCAGCACCGCTGCCTCCGTTGACAGCATCCGCCAGATTCTGCAGACTGCCACCTTCAGTTGGCGCCACCAGAACCTGGACTTGATTGGCCGTGGGAGTGCCGAGCGAACTGACAAAGTTGTAGGTTTGCGTGCCTACAGTCACGCTGTCGCCAGCGACGGCGGTCGGAGCGGTTCCGGCTGCGGCGCCTCCAGCGAAATCCCCCGAACTAAAGCTGCCGGTCACTGTGCCCGCTGCTGCCGTAGTGATAAAGTTGCCGCTGGTACCAGCGGTATCCGCTGTAAAGAGAACAGTCGTACCGGTGGATGCTCCCGCCGAGACTTGGCTGTTGGCAACGGTGTTGGCGCTGTATCCGGAGCCGCCTGTACCGTTGATCGCAGAAACCAGATTGGTGAGTCCGGTTGCTTCGCTCGAAGCGACTACCTCATTCGCTGTCTCGGTATGGCTCAGCGCGGTCACAAAAGTGTAGGTTTGGCTACCGACCGATACGGTCGCGCCAGCGAGGCCGCCGGTCAAAGCACCGGCGCCGGTTACCCCGGTCGTGGAACTCGCAGTGGTGAAAGCGTTTCCGGCGGTTCCGTTGAGGTTTGCGGTCAGGGTGATCACGTCACCCGCAACTGACGCGGATACGTTGGGATTGGCGACCGTGCCAGCACCATAAGCAACTCCAGCGCCGCCCGACGTTGCATTGACTGCGGCTCCCAAGTTTGAAACCGATTGCGCCGTGGTGCCACCAATCAGGACCTGATTTGCAGCCCCCGTGAGCGCGGTTACAAATGTGTAAGTTGAGCCAGCGATTGTCGCGGTGTCGTTGGCAGCGGGATTGTCCGCGTTCAGGTAGGTTAGCGCACCCGTAGCAGCGGCCCCTTCTGTGAAGGCTGCTCCGGTAAAGGTGTCGGTGGCTGCGGTGGCGGCAGCGCCCGCTTTCTGGGTCAGAGTGCCGGTAGCGGCAACTGCTCCTCCCAAATTAAGGCCAGCTGAGGACAATGCACCTGTGGTAACGCCGATGGTGCTGCTGCCCGATGTGCTGCCATCACTCAAGAAGACGTTCAGAGTATTCGTGGTGAATACCTGGCCGCCGTTGAAGTTGGTGGTGGAACCGATACTGTCGATTTCCGCCTTGATGGATTGATATTCGGAGTCCAGCGCGGTGCGTTGCGAGTTGGAAACCGTGCCGGTAGCGGATTCAGTGGCCAGCGTGACGGCGCGGTCGAGCAGCGTGGTGACCTGAGAGAGCGCTCCATCTGCGACCTGCAGTTCGCCAACGCCGTCGGTTGCGTTGCTTGATGACTGCGTCAGGGCCGCGATGTTGGCTTCCAAACCGTTGGCGATTGCTAAACCAGCCGGATCGTCAGCGCCGCTATTGATGCGCGAGCCTGAAGACAACTGCTCCAGGGTTGAAGTGAGGTTGTTACTTGTGATGTTCAGCTGGTTCTCGGCTGCGATCGCCGCGATGTTATTCAAAATTGTAAGTGCCATTTGGAGTTGCTCCTTATTGGGTTCTTAGTTCGTTTCGGTTGTTTTTTGTTTGAGATTGAAAGCCGGTTGCTCTCAATAAGCTCATCGGCGCGGCGCGCATGTCCTTTAGGTCGGACGGTCCCATCAGTGCCCACACCTTTGTACCCTCGGGGTAACCTCGCGAAGCTAAGACCGTTTCTTCTTTTTGGCCGATAGAACACAAAAGAAGGTGAGGCGCGTCAGCAGTCGGTAACGTGTCTCCCAGGTGTCGCAATGATTCAATTGACTCGGCTCAACAACAGCCCGCTGATAGTGAACTCAGATCTGGTGAAGTTCGTCGAACAGTCTCCCGACACCGTGATCACTCTGGTAAATGGGGAGAAACTCCTGGTAAGAGAAAAAGCGGATGAGGTCCTGAACCGGATCGTCGAATTCCGTCGTTCGGTTTTGCAAGCTGTACCTCCGATTATGAATCACATTCCGGCGATGGCCGCGCCGTCGGATTGCGATCTGGCACAGACAAAGCTAGAAGGCGGGAGGTAAACGCCTGTGGACAAGGCCAGTTGGGGCGGCGTGGTACTTGGTCTGGGCGGTATCGTGGGAGGACTGCTGCTCGAAGGCGGCCATCTCTCCCAGGTACTGCAGCCCACCGCCGCAATGATTGTTTTCGGAGGTACGGGCGGAGCCGTGCTGCTCCAGTTCCCGCTTCCGATCGTGCTTGCTGCGGTTCGGCGTCTGGCGCAGGTTTTTTTTCAACCCAATCATAATCCGGGGAGGATGGTGCAGGAACTGGTCAAGTACGCCAACCGGGCGCGGCGCGAAGGCATTGTTTCTCTCGATGAAGAACTGGAGAACATTAAAGAGCCTTTCCTGAAGAAATCGCTCATGCTGGCGGTGGACGGCACCGAGCCCCAGGCGCTGCGAAGCATCATGGAACTTGAACTCGACAATCAGGCCGATTACGAAGACAAAATTCCTCAGGTATTCGAATCAGCCGGCGGTTTTTCGCCCACGATCGGCATCATTGGCGCGGTCCTCGGTTTGAT
>JBEKGG010000220.1:0-7313 GCA_050012915.1 Terriglobales bacterium
ACCGACTTCATGCAGAACTTTAGGATGTTTGGATTTCAGCCGTGTCCCTTTGCCCGCCGCCATAATTGCGATGGCAACGCGCGGGGGTTGATGGGTTTGACTGCTCTTGGCCTTGGGCATTCGATCCAATATACCGCGAGAGCATGCAGTCGCGGACGTCATCGCCCGCGCAGGTCCGTGCCGGAACCCAATCCCTTATCTGCTTGTGGTGTGGTGCTTGGAATTTGGTCGCTCGCTCGATCGCACCCGGACCGCCAGCTCCATCAGGTCACGGGCAATCCGATCCGTGGCGTGGCGGGCAACTTCGCCTTCGTCCAGATAGTCACCCAGCACTGGGACGACGCCCATTTCTTTGATGGCTCCCTGGTCAACCACAACCTGTGTCGAGCCTTCAAGCGCATACTTGGCTTTTAATGGATCCGAAATCGATTTTCGATTTAAAAGCGCATAGTCAAAGATTTGGCACTGTGCGTGACTATTAAGTGCTTGAATGTGGTCGGACGCAGTGCGTCCTATGCTCTCGTTGGCCTGGGTCATCAAGTTGCAAAGATAAACTTTGGTTGCCGACGAGGCGGCAATCGCCTTGGCTACACCACGCACCAACAAATTCGGAATCAGGCTGGTAAATAGCGATCCGGGTCCAATAGTAATCAGATCGGCCCGAGCAATCGCCTCTAATGTTTGGGGAAGCGGCTCAACATCATCAGGGATCAGGAAAAGTTCCTTGATCCGGCCCTTACTGGCCGTGATCTTGGTTTCTCCACGCACCCGCGTTCCGTCCTCCATGAGTGCTTCCAATTCGACGTTGGCGGTTGTAACCGGATAGATGTGCCCGCGGGTGACCAGAATTTCCGACGACAAGCGGACGGCCTCGCTGAAATCCTTCGTGATTGAGGTAAGTGCCGCGAGGAAGAGATTGCCAAAGCTATGGCCCTCAAGCCCGGAGCCTTTGACGAAGCGATGCTGAAATAAACGCGAGAGCAACGCCTCATCTTCCGAAAGGGCGACAATGCAATTGCGAATGTCGCCGGGCGGCAACATGTTGAGTTCCTGGCGCAAGCGGCCGCTGGAGCCGCCATCGTCGCTGACGGTCACCACCGCACTAAGGTCGGAGATTTCCGGCTTGCCCGATCTTGCTGCGGATCGATCTGCTGAGGTATTGACGTACCACTTCAAACCTTTCAGCAGGGTAGAAAGGCCGGTCCCGCCACCAATCACCACCACCCGCAGTCCGTCGGTCGCGGTTGCAGCGGGCCCGCGTTGCGCAGCGTCAGCGTTTGCGTCGGAGTCGCCCATCAGGGCTGCCTAGCGATCCTCATCACCAGCCGCCGACGAACTCAAATCGGCTCCGGGGTCGGGGTATAGCAGCTCGGTGAAGCGGGGGTCTTCGACCAGATTTTGAAAGTCAGAGTCGTTTCGCGCCTGGAAGCGAAGGCCGGGATTCAGGCGGATCGCCTCGTCCAGATGGCGCAGCGAATCCTCGACGTGGCCCGTCAGGCAATCCAAAGCCGCCAACCCGTAAGCCACGTAGTCAGCTTTCGGCGCCTGCTTGGATAGCTTGTCGAGATGTTCGCGGGCGCTTACGTAATCTCCGATGTTCATCAGCGAAATGGCGTAGTCGTAGTGTTCTTCGGGATTCCTGAACTGCGCGACCGCGCGCTCTGTTTGTTGATTGCACGCGTTCAAGTGAACCGAGGCGCGGTCTGTCAGTTCCTTGCTGCCCCCGCTGATCACTTTCTGGAGGTAGGTCTTCGCCTTGTCGAATTTGTGTTCTTGCATCGCGCGCAAACCGGCCTCGTAATTTTGCACAGCCTGTGCAAAACGAGGGTCGTCGCCGACCGATTTCTTAGGTGTGGTCTTTTGTGCCATCTGCAGAATTCTTCCTGTACTCTTCGTATGTATTCCTCTTATTCTTGGTTTTAAGTTTAACTCCATCAACCTCTTCCGATGGTTTTCCTCAGGTCCAAACGCGTTCGTGTGATCCTGAGTTTGGTTCCCGGCTTCACCTGTGGAAAACCAGCTTTCTGATGTGTGCAGTTTATACTCGGGTTCCAATGACCGAGTCAAATCCTGCTTCCGGGCACGGCACGCCTATCGCTGCTAGTTGATCGAAGCGGCTGTTTCCAGGTTTACCTGCCGCCACTGACCCTGCTCGATCCCCTTACGAATCTGAGCTGGGGTCTTTCCGCTCTTGTTCTCGGAATAGGTGTAATACAACTCTTTCAGGCAAATATCGCACCGAGCCCCATGGGTGCCTTCAAAACAGCTGTGCAGGCTATTATGTCCCATTCGATCACAATAACAATAGCAGGGCTGCTGATGCAGCACTGCCGGTATCTTCGCGGCTAAATCGTAGGCGTGCGTCTGATAAGGATGTTCAGCATTCGCAGCCCACAATTGATCTTTGCCAAGAATGGCGGGAAGCTTCGCACCCTTCGGCGGCGGACCCGCATTGAACGCCGGCACCACCCCCTCCTGCTGGGACGTAGCCCAGGGAGCTGACACGGTCAGGGTTATCAGGAAAAGAAAAGCCAGCGCCAATCCGCGCTTCAACATAATCTGGTTCCTCGTTCGGGATTCTGTAGTATTGTAACCCGAATCCGGCGCACGCAGTAGTCAGGCAGTCCTGCCGCGCACCGGCGAATCAATCCCTACACGGGAAGAGCTTAATCCGTATAGAATTGAGACGGTCATGCCTGGAGAAACGGACGCAACCGGCGCAAGCGCGGTTCCCGAAACAAAGCCAGTTCCTTCTCGCGCCATGGTGCTCTCCGTCTGGCTGCGAGATCTGATCATCTCTTTGGCCATTTCCTGTTTCATCATCGTGTTTCTCTACCAGCCAGTAAAAGTCGAGGGCACCAGCATGATGCCTTCGCTCGAAGATCAGGAACGGATCTTCGTGAACAAGTTTGTTTATCGGCTGGAGCCGATCCAGCGTGGCGATATTATCGTCTTCCGTTATCCGCGGGATCCGTCGAAGAGCTTTATCAAAAGGGTGATTGGGCTGGCCGGGGACCACATCCAAATCGATGCCGGGCGCGTGTTCGTAAACGGCAAACCGATCGAGGAGGATTACGTGCCTCGCGCCTACGAGGACGAGCGATCCTATGCCGAGCTTGTAGTCCCGCCCGACAGCTATTTTGTGCTGGGCGATCACCGTAGTTTATCCAACGACAGCCGTGATTTTGGCCCGGTCGGTCAGAACTATATTTACGGCAAGGCAGTGTTCGGTTACTGGCCCATGGACAAGATGGGACGAGTGCGTTGAACCTGGCGGGATCTTGCGATGCGTTTGCACTTTCACCTTCGGCGCCACGCTACCAAAGGCGAGGCAGAGATCAACCTGCAGAGCTGGTTTCGCCTGCAACATGAAGCCAACGATGCGGCGCAGTCCGCAAATTCCTCGCGCAGCGAAGATGACCTGTTCTTCGACGTTGTCCAATGCACCTCCGACGGGTGCGAACGCCGGCGCACTCCGCGGAAACCTTCGGACGCGTATTGGCGTTCGGCTTAGTTCGTTTTTCCGCAGTCTGCCCCGATTTTCACAGACATTTTCTTTGGCGCAATTCTGTTTGCCTGCTAGAATCTATAAAATCCACTCCCTGGAGCACGAATGCAGGCAATCCTTGCGCTGGAAGATGGCAGAATCTTCCGAGGCAAAGGCTACGGAGCCAAAGGCGAATGTTACGGGGAAGTAGTTTTTAATACTTCCATCACCGGCTATCAGGAAATTTTCACCGATCCTTCCTACGCTGGCCAGATCGTCGTTCTCACCAATCCTGAAATCGGCAACTACGGCACGAACCCCGAAGATAGCGAAGCCACCCGGCCCTATATTGAGGGCTTAATCGTGCGCGAGTTCTCCCGGGTCAGCTCCAACTGGCGCTCGCAGCAGGTCGCGGAAGAATATCTCGAACAATTCAAGATTCCAGTGCTCGGCGATATCGACACCCGCGCGTTGGTGCGCCATTTGCGCGACAACGGCGTGATGCGAGGAGTGATATCGACGCTTGAAACCGACACCGAGAAACTGATCGCGAAAGCGCGGGCTCTGCCGAAAATGGATGGCACCGATCTGGCCAAGGTCGTTACCACGAACCACACCTATGTGTGGGAAACCGGTGAACGTTCGCATTTGCCCGAAGAAATTGTCGGCGTCAAAGATCAGCCGGAACGCTTTCATGTCGTCGCCTACGATTTCGGAATCAAGCTAAGCATTCTGCGCAAGCTGCGCGGCGAAGGTTGCAAGGTCACCGTGGTTCCCGCTGAGACCAAAGCCGAGGATGTGCTAGCGCTGAAGCCGGCTGGCGTGTTTCTGTCGAATGGGCCCGGCGATCCCGAGCCGTGCACCTACGCGGTGGACAGCATACGGCGTCTCATGGGCAGAGTGCCGATCTTTGGTATATGCCTGGGACATCAGCTCACGGGAATCGCATTAGGCGGGAAAACCTTCAAGCTGAAATTCGGACACCACGGCGGCAATCATCCGGTGAAGCAACTGAACTCCGGCAAGATTGAGATCACGGCGCACAACCATAATTTCGCCGTCGATCCGGACTCGCTGCCCCAAAGTGAAGTCGAACTGACGCACATCGATCTCAACGACAACACGCTCGAAGGCATGCGCCACCGCAATCTGCCGCTGTTCACGGTGCAGTATCACCCAGAGGCGTCGCCGGGACCGCATGACTCGCATTACCTGTTCAAAGAGTTTACGAAGATGATGGAAGAGTGGAAGGGATGAGGATTGTGTTCTTTATCAGGTTCTCATGTTTGTAAGATGTGGTCTTAAATTAAATTTGTCATCCCGAGCAAAGCGAGGGATCTGCAGTTGACCAGCGAGAAGCGATATTACGTTTACATCATGGCCAGCCGGTCGCTGAATCTATATACAGGTGTCACAAACAGTGTCGATCAGCGCGCACTGCAGCACAAAAGCGGCAAAATTGATGGATTCACGAAGAAGTACAAGATCAATCGCTTGGTGTACTACGAGACGTTCGAGCACATTGGGAACGCCATCGCCCGGGAAAAACAAGTGAAGGCGTGGACCCGAGCGAAACGGCTAGCTCTGATCAAATCGACGAATCCGACATGGCAAGACTTGGCCGAGTACCGGGGTGCCAAGGCAGAGCTGCAGATCCCTCGCTTCGCTCGGGATGACAACTCTTTGGATGAGCGCGAGTTTTCCGGCTCCGAAAAGAAAGAACCCTTGAGTACCAACGAGGCCGCGCCTCCCGAGACCAAAAACAAGATCGCATAGCCAATGCCAAAACGCACTGACATCTCGAAAATCCTGATTCTCGGCTCTGGCCCCATCATCATCGGCCAGTCGGCGGAGTTTGATTATTCTGGCACCCAAGCCTGCAAGGCGCTGAAGTCGGAAGGTTTTGAAGTGGTGCTGGCCAATTCCAACCCGGCTACCATCATGACCGATCCGGAAGTTGCCGACCGCACCTACATCGAGCCGCTCACGCGAGAATACCTGGAAGAAATCATTCGGGTGGAGCGGGAGATGTCGCCCGGAGCTGGCTTCGCGATTCTCCCTACGGTCGGAGGGCAAACCGCTCTGAACCTCGCAATCGAGCTTTCCGACACCGGCGTCCTGGAAAAATACAATGTCCAATTGATCGGCGCGCAGATTAGTGCCATCAATAAAGCCGAAGATCGCCTGGTATTCAAAGACGCGATGCAGAAAATCGGCCTCGACGTTCCGAAATCTGCGCTGGTGAACAATCTGAAAGATGGTTTGGAGTTCGCCGGCAAAATTGGATTCCCGGTTATCGTGCGCCCGTCATTTACGCTCGGCGGTAGTGGCGGCGGCATCGGCTATAACCGCGAAGAGTTGATGGAAGTCTTAGCCCGCGGTCTCGACTTCTCTCCGGTGCACGAGGCATTAATCGAAGAATCTGTCCTCGGCTGGAAGGAATACGAGCTCGAGGTAATGCGTGATCTGAAAGACAACGTCATCATCGTCTGCTCGATCGAAAACTTCGACCCGATGGGAGTACACACGGGCGATTCGATCACAGTCGCTCCCGCGCAAACCCTTACTGATCGCGAGTATCAGGCGATGCGCGATGCCGCCATCGCGGTGATTCGCGAGATCGGCGTCGAGACTGGCGGATCGAACATTCAGTTCGGTATTCATCCGACGACCGGACGCATGGTCGTGATTGAGATGAACCCACGCGTCTCACGCTCTTCCGCCTTGGCTTCGAAGGCGACCGGTTTTCCCATCGCCAAGATTGCCGCCAAACTGGCCGTGGGCTATACGCTGGATGAAATCCCCAACGACATTACACGTAAGACGCCGGCCTGCTTCGAGCCCACGCTTGATTACGTCGTGGTGAAGATTCCCAAGTGGCAATTCGAAAAATTTCCCGGAGCCGACGAAAGTCTTGGTCCGCAGATGAAATCCGTTGGCGAAGTCATGGCCATCGGGCGAACTTTTAAAGAAGCGTTGATGAAAGCGGTTCGCGCGCTCGACACTGGCAAGCGCATCGGGGGAGAGAAAATAGAGCCTAAGATTCTTACCCAGCGGCTAGTGACTCCGCATCCCGAGCGACTTTCCTACATTCGCTATGCATTGCGCCAAGGCCACACCGTCAAGCAAGTAGCGAAGATGACTTCGATCGATCCGTGGTTTCTGTATCAGCTTAAAGAAATTAATGACATGCAGCTTGAGTTGGAGAAACATCCCATGGAGTCGATCCCGACTGAGGTTCTGCGCGAAGCCAAGCGCATGGGTTTTTCGGACGGGCGACTGGCGGCAACCTGGCGGCTCAGCGGCAAAGGCGATCAGGACAAGGTCCGCCATCAACGAAAGAAGCACGGACTAAAACCAGTGTACAAGCGTGTGGACACCTGCGCCGCCGAATTCGAAAGCTACACGCCGTACCTTTACTCGACTTACGAAGAAGAAGATGAGGCCGCGCCGACTAAGAAAAAGAAAGTCATCATTCTGGGCAGCGGCCCCAATCGGATTGGGCAGGGAATTGAATTCGATTATTGCTGCTGCCACGCGGCGTTTGCTCTCCGCGACGACGGCTACGAGACGATCATGATCAACTGCAATCCTGAGACTGTCTCGACTGACTACGACACCAGCGACCGCCTCTACTTTGAGCCTCTGACTCTCGAAGACGTACTTGCCATCTGCGAACACGAAGCTTCGTCGGGCGCGCCAGTCGGAGTGATCGTACAGTTTGGCGGACAGACACCGCTGAATCTTTCTCTGCCGCTTAAGGCCGCGGGCGTAAACATTATCGGCACCGCGCCGGAATACATCGACCTCGCGGAAGACCGAAAGC
>JBEKGG010000221.1:0-13023 GCA_050012915.1 Terriglobales bacterium
CCGGATCGTGACCGCCCTTTTCGCAGTCATCAGGCGGTTTCTTACCCTCAAATTCATTGAAGAAGGCGAACTGGGCGCAGGCGACGTGCTTCACTTGTTCGCCGAAGCTGCGGGCATCGTCGAACTTTCCGGTTGTGGGGATGAAAGAATACTTGTCCTCGGGCATGGCTTCGGCGAGGGCGAGAAAATTTCCCTCGGTGAACTGGAGTGTAAAGCCAACGCTTTCCGCGATGGACTTGGGAATGTCATCCTGAGTAGATTGCTTGGTAGCTGAACTCTGTGGCGTTTCGGATCTTCCGACAGCAGAGAAACCGACGACGCCGATGAACAGAAAGGCAGCGACACGAAGAAATCTCATCTCATCCTCCTGGATTTCGCAGCAAGGATACCCGAAGAGTGAAAACAAGTCGAAGAACGCCGCATAAAATGAATTTGCGACGGTGCCACTTATAGTTTGGCTTGGATGGGTCTTTAGTTCGACATTGCGCCGGAGCCGTTGGTCTCGATCTTGGTCATGCTCTTCGCGGGAGCATTTGAAGAGGGACCACTGGCGGGCGCTCCCGGCTGTTGCGGAGCGTACTTCGAGGCGCACTTGGCTTGCAATTGTTTGGCGTGGAAGACGCCATCGCGTCCGAAACTGCCGTCGGCCAGGGCCTGAGAATTGTCCTTGAATGTGTCGGGTGGAGGCTCGGTGCCGCTATAAGAAACTGGAAGAGTCTGATCGTTCTCGATCAGGACGAACTCAACTTTTGTGCCGTTGCGCTTGATCGAGCCGGGCTGCACATTTCCTGCGACGCGCAGCCGCTTGGTGTGGGCCGAATCTCCCATGCCGCGCAATTCTTTGATGGTGACGTAGTAGCTCTTGCTTTCCTGCACGCCGGTATAAGCTAGGTATCCGAGCGCCAGTAAGATGACAACCGTCGCGCCGCCGAATTTGAGGTATCTGCTGGTTTCGCTGGACATAAGAACCCCGTGCCTACACGAACTCTATTCCTCGGCTCCGGCGCGGGTCAAGAACCTAAAGAGACATCAGGCATTACAATTCATATATTGTTCATTCGTCGTCGAGACAAATCCTATGATCCATGCGTGGCACGATGTAACCCCCGGCGAGCATCTGCCGGATGAGTTCAACACGGTAATCGAAATTCCATTTGGCTCGAGCGTGAAATATGAATTGGACAAAGCCAGCGGGCTGATCAAACTTGATCGCGTGCTCTACTCCGCGGTTTATTACCCCGCCAATTATGGCTTCATTCCGCAGACCTTGGCCGAGGACGACGATCCGCTCGACGTTCTGGTGCTCTGTCAAGAGAGTGTGGTTCCGCTGACCATCATTCATGCCCGAGCCATTGGCCTCATGACCATGATTGACTCGGGCAAAAAGGATCATAAGATCATCGCCGTCGCCACCGAAGATCCTGAGTTCAACGCTTACCGCGAAGCCTCGGAGATGCCCCCGCACCGGCTCGTCATGCTGCGACGGTTCTTTCAGGATTACAAACAGCTTGAAGGAAAAGAGGTCGAGGTGGATGAGATCCGTCCAGCGGGCGAAGCGTATCCCATCATCAACGATGCGCTGCGCCGGTACAGCGAGCAACGGCGCCGAGGATTTATCAAATAGCTCGCGCCGGAAATGAATGTACGCTCGTACGGTGCGCTCATCATCACGGCGTATAATCAGCTTTTGCAAATCTAGCGAAGGCGGAAAGTTATGACTCCCACGCACGGCAATTCCGGCAACGGCATTCCTAGTCAGCGTAATAACGGCAATGGCCACAGCGACGTCCCGCAGCCGCGAGCCGAGTGGATCGCTCGCCGCAAGGATGAGAACGGCGACGGCAATTTCTCCCAGATGCACTACGCGCGCAGGGGTGTGATCACGGAAGAAATGACCTACGTGGCCGAGCGCGAAAAACTTTCTGCCGAACTGGTTCGCGACGAAATCGCGCGCGGCCGCATGATTGTTCCCGCCAACATCAATCATCCGGAACTGGAGCCGATGTGCATCGGCGTGGCCTCGCTGTGCAAGATCAATTCCAACATTGGCAATTCCGCTGTCACCTCGAACATCGACGAAGAACTAAAAAAACTGCACACGTCCGTTCATTACGGCGCTGATACGGTCATGGATCTTTCGACCGGCGGCGAGATTCACGAGATTCGCGAAGCCATTCTGCGTCACTCGCCTGTGCCCATTGGAACTGTGCCGATCTACGAAGCGATTTCGCGCGTAAGGCGTATTGAAGACTTGAATGCCGATGTAATGCTCGAAGTGATCGAAGAGCAAGCCGAGCAGGGCGTCGATTACATGACTATTCACGCCGGCGTGCTGATTCAATATCTGCCGATGGTTTCAAAGCGCATCACCGGGATCGTGAGTCGTGGCGGCGCGATTCTGGCGCAGTGGATGGCTCACCATCACAAGCAGAATTTTCTTTATGAGCGGTTCGACGACATCTGCAAGATTTTCGCCAAGCACGATGTCTCGTTTTCCCTGGGCGATGGCCTGCGTCCCGGATGCATCGCCGACGCCAGCGACGAAGCGCAATTTGCCGAATTAAAGACGCTGGGCGAACTTACCAAAAAAGCTTGGCAATATGATGTGCAGGTCATGATCGAAGGGCCGGGCCACGTGCCGCTCGACAAAATCAAAGAGCAAGTCGACAAAGAAAAAGAGCTCTGCTACGAAGCTCCGTTCTATACGCTGGGGCCATTGGTCACCGACATTGCGCCGGGATACGATCACATCACCTCGGCCATTGGCGCGGCCATGATCGGATGGCATGGAGCCGCGATGCTTTGCTACGTCACTCCCAAAGAACATCTCGGGCTGCCCAATGAGAAAGACGTAAAAGATGGGATCATCGCGTACAAAATCGCGGCGCACGCGGCGGATTTAGCGAGACATCGTCCCGGCGTTCAAGACCGCGACGACGCGCTCAGTTATGCCCGCTATAAATTTGACTGGGAGAAACAATTCGCGCTGTCGCTCGATCCCGAGACGGCGCGCTCCATGCACGACGAAACTCTGCCCGACGACTATTACAAGGAAGCTGCGTTCTGCTCGATGTGCGGTCCGAAATTCTGCTCCATGAATTATTCCAGCAAAGTGGACGAATACAACAAAGAAGTCCACGGCCTCGAAAAGAAGGACTATTCGGGACTGGTGGAGAAACTGGTCTCGCTCAAATAGCCGCAGCCGATTTCATGAAGGCTATGGGTTCATCCACTTCGAGGACCTCGGCAATCTCTTTCCCAATGTCGTTCGCTGCCGCATTCCCGATGTACTGTCCCAGCGCACGATAGCTCTCAAATTGCAGCTCATCAAACCACTGGTCGGCGGTGCTTTGATGAGGGAAGGTTTCGTGTTTGTCGAAATATTCCCAGACGTCGTCCGGAAGTCGACTTTCCTCCGCCGCGCCGGTTGCCTCCGTTTGGGATCTCAAGGGCATGCTGGCTTTCAGATAAAACAGTTTGCCGCGATCGTTGGGATTCTGCGGATCGTAGAAAATATCTCCGGCGACAAAATTATATTCGCTCTCGCGCCCATCCTTGGGCCGGATTTTGCCAAAATCGATCTCGATGCGCGCGCCAAAGTCAGTTCGCGCTTTTTCAATGAGCGCCAGTAAATTCTCGCAAGCATATTGGCCATCGCAGTCGGCGTCGCAGGCCACAATCACCTGGCAATGGCGCTTGATCAATTCGTAAACCGCCAGGTTCTCGAAATGTCCACCGTCGGAAAGATAAACGTAGCTCTTGTTCTGGTCGCTCTGGGCCACCAATTCAGAAAATAAGTAGCTCAGTCCCCAGGTAGGCCCGGGGCTCTCCCACTTCGGCGTGAAGCGTGAATTGCCCATCCACCAGCCCAGCCGCACATCGAAGAGGGTCATAAACAGGCCCGTGGCCGGGGAAGTGAAGTAACCCATGTTCGGACTCGCGGCTGCGCCTGAAATTGCCATCGCCGTACCCAGAGCGATGCCGTCATCCGCAGTCATTTTTGTTAGCGATGCTGCGGTGCGACCCAATTCCGTTTTCGAATAACTGAGCTGATACGCGTGGTCCAACTGGAAACGGTCGGCGCCTTCGCCCGGGAAGATCACGTCGTATCCACAATACAGCGGAGTAAACACAAACGACTTCGCCCGCCGTGTGGCATAACCCAGCTCGGCCCCACTGGTAATGTTGATTGCCGCATTCAGAATGGGATACGGTCCGGGGTAATTTCCGGCGAACTCTTTCAGCGGAACATCGTCGTGCGGATCAAAGCCAGTAAACGGCTGCGGTGTTCGCTGCGGATTCGAGGCCCCCAGATAACAGCGGACCAAGCGATTACGATAAAAGTGATGTAAAGAGAAGTCGTTCACGTCCACGCGTCGCGACAATAAGAGCGAGGCGATCCCGAGAATGATGCCGACGCCCAACAATTGCGGAGACGACCGGGTCCACTCAACCTTCCAGTAGAGAACGGACAATTTCGCCCAGTCGTATCCAGTCGACAAACGCCAAAGGTCAATGGTGTTGTCGCGGCTGTAAAACAGCCCTGACACGATGTGAACCGCTGTGGCCAGCAACAAAACCAATCCCATACCGAAAACGTAAGGCGCCAATTTGGCGATGATATCGAGCGCCCGCGGCCCTTTGAACAATTTCGCGATCCACGAGACGTCAGCGCCGTTTGGCGATTTGATTTTCTCGGAGTTGCCGCTGGTGGCGGCGCTCTTGGCGGCTTTCAGGCCCAGGTAATTGTGAGCGACCCACAAGACCGCGGGAACGATGCTGACCCACCGCAGCTCGAACAAGATCCACCGCACCAGCAGCGGACCGAAGGCGCTTGACCCAGCCAGCAGCGTCCAGCCCAGCGTAAGGAGCATAAAGTATCCGCCCAAACGCGCCCACCATTCGCGCACCAGGTCTCTGCAGCCGCGGCCAGCCAGCCCCAAGTGAAGAGCGCCGCCGAGCAACATGATGAGCATCAAAACTCCGGTACCGAACACCCCTACGATCCAATGCGCGGTGTAAGAGCCCGGCGGCCCCTGCACGGGCACCATGTAGTTCAGCAAACGAGTGTATCCGCAGCCCAAAGCGCCGCCGACGGCGCCAGCCGCCAATGAAGAAAGCAGGAATGCCTTAAGCGAGAGCAACCGGTCTTCTCGACTTTTTTTCTGCCATTCCTCCTTCCACAGTCTCAACGACACTGCCGCCACCGCCCAGGCAAGAAAATAGATGCTGCCCCACACCGCAAGCCACGCCCACACTGGATAATTTGCTAGTCTGTCGCGCCAGCGCCATAAAGCGGAATTAAATAGCAGGCACGCCAAAAAGAACGGCAATATGACCGTGACCGTCACTTTGACCCGTTGAAACGGCCGAAGCAACATCTGCTTGGAGGGAATCTTTTCCGCCGCATTCCAAACCATACAGACCACCGCGACGAACCAGGCCGTGCCAGCGAAAGCCAGCAACTCGGGAGCGTGAAACCGCGGAGATCTCAACAGCCCCAGTACCACGCTGTCGCAGGTCACAAAAATTCCCAGAAACAGTAGGCCAAGCACCGTCTGGTTCAAAAAGACATTCCGCAGCCAGGTACCGATCATCGCCCAGGTGTCGCCGGAAATCAGACCCGTGCGCGGAGTCAGATAATTGCTGTACAAGCGAAGCCACCGCAGAAATGTTCGTTCCTCGCGGCCGTCGGGCTCACGTTTTCCCGGGACCAGCGACTTTTCGACATCTCCGAACGACGAGTTGGGCAGAGCGTCCAGGAATCTGCGGGTGAGCGCCGCCAACCACGATCCAATGTATCCGCCGCCAGACACGGTAGAAAGATAATCCACCTTGTGCAGCAGTTGGTTTTCGGCCAGCGCCTCGATCTGGCTTAACTCGTCCTGAAGAACTTCTTTGAATGTAACCGGGAGTGGATCTTGCTGCGGCAGCGGCTGAATCGGTGCCGCCATCGTGAGAGGTGCGTGCTCGGGCATAAACCGCCTCGCTTCCCCCTCAATTTGTTTGTCGCGAAGATATTTACCGCAAAGTCCGGCGAAGTCAAGGGATTTTGTTGGGATCTGTCCCTCGGCGGTCCATTTTGGGCTGGCCTTTATTTGATGTCGGTAATGCCGTCGCAGACTAACTGGACCGCGATTGCCAAAAGCAAAAAGCCGAAAATGCGATTGATCGCACCGGCGGCGCCGGGTCCCAAACGCTTCACCAGCGGCCCTCCGAGCCGGAGAAATAAATAAACCACCAGGCCTAGCGCGACAATCCCGATCACGATGCCCACGTAGGAAACCGTTCCGCCCGCGTCTGCTGACAGGCCCATGACCACGCCGATTGATCCGGGGCCGGACAACATTGGCATTGCCATGGGCGTTAAAGAGATATCTTCCTTCGTGCTGGCTTCCGTGCTTTCCGCAGGCGTCATGCGGCTATTTCCGGTAACCATGCTCCAAGCCGTATTGGCGACGATCAGTCCACCGGCAATCCTGAGCACGGGCAGCGAAATGCCGAACAGGATCAGCACGAAACGTCCGAAGAATAAAAAGACAACCAGAATTATGATCACGTAGATCGCGGTCTTCAGCGCTGTGTGCTCGCGTTCGGCAGGCGGGAAGTTCCCCGTCAGAGAAAAAAATATGGGGATCGCCCCAAACGGGTTCACGATGGGGAACAACGCCAGAAATGTGGCCAAAGCCGCCGAGGGTAAAGCTCGCAGAATGTTCTGTACGGCGTTAGCCGGGTTCATTGTGGAAGAAGCTTATCAGTGGGATGGGATTTCGAAAAGGCTGCAGAGAAAATGAAGAATCATGCTTTTTGCTTAGGCCGACAACGAGCATGAGGAATTCTAACGATCGCTCTCCAGCACCTTGGCCGCACGATTCAACGCAGCCGCGAGGGAAGTAATTTGCTGCCGCGTGAGGGCTAAATCATGTTTGTCGATGGCCTCGTTAATGCCTGGAATGACCACGGCCGCGTATCCAGTGTACTGTCCGGGAGCATAAATGGCGTGGCGGAACCACGGACGATTCGGCAGTCCTTCGGGCATTAAGAGAGCGCGCTCCGCGTCACGCAAAGCTCGATTCAGCTTGTCGACGTCGCGCGGAGAACCTTGTTGCCGGACAAGAATCTTCGCACCGGCTTGCTCGAAGTGATGCGCCGCCTGCGAAGCCTCAGCGAAGTTCACACTTTGCCCAACCAACTCGGCCTGCGCTTTCTTTTTGGCGGAATCGATGTAGGAGGAAATTTCCTTGGCATATTCTTCGTAGTCGTAAGGCAGCACATCGGCGTTGGCCATGCGGATCATCGAGATGCCGAAAATGCGCGCCATCTGCTGCTCGTAAACGAAATCGGGATCGCCGAATTTCTTGAACCAGTTGAAATTATCGAATGCCGAATGATAAACGCCGTAAGACCCGGTTGAGCTGACATCAGTCGACGGAACTCCGAGGTGCTGCAGAAACACGGTGTAATCCGATCCACTGCCCAAATCGCCGACCGGCACGTCGGCTTTCGATTGCGCCGCGGGGATGCGCCTGCTGTCGCCAATGGCTTCGGTTGGGGACTGGACCGAGTCAGCCCCGGGTTGGTTATCTTTTTGCCAACGGTCGTAGACGGTTCCCCCGCCGGGAGACGGAACAGCTTTTGCCACGTCACGCAGAAATTGTTTGAGGCTGGGTACTGAAGCCGCTCCAAATTTTGGTCCCGAGACCGCGACGTCCATATTGAAATACGCGACCGCGTTAGCCAATTCGCTCTCGTGTTGCTCGCCCCATTCCGTGGAGCCGATCAATCCCTCTTCTTCGCCGTCCCAGCTTCCGAGAACGATGGTGCGCTTCGGCTTCCAGCCCGATTTCAACAATTCTCCGAGACCATGTGCGGCCTCCAGCATGGCCGCAGTGCCGCTGTTCGGATCAACCGCGCCGTACACCCACGCGTCGCGATGATTGCCCGCGACTACCCACTCGTCAGGATTTTCACTTCCGCGCACTCGTCCCACGACATCCCAAATAGTACGAAATTGATAATCCTGTCGGAGGTGCATCTTCACTTTTACCGGACCGGGACCCACGTGATAGGTAAAGGGCAACGCTCCCTGCCAGTCGCGGGGCGAATCGGGGCCGCCGAGACGCTCAAGGATGGGCCATGCATCGCCATACGACAAAGGCGTGCTGAGAATTTTCGGCAGCTGAGCAGATTGCGCAGGCGGCGTGCGCTGGGCATCGGGAAGCGACGGGACGGAAGCGATTCCAGGCGTCGTGGGGTCGCCGGGAAATTCGAACATATAACCAATGGATCCGCGCTGTACACCAGACTCAGGGCGCCACGGACCTTTAGGATATTGGTCACCGTGTCGCCAGCCATCGTCGGCGGGGTCGGAGTAGATAATCAAGCCAGCCGCCCCGCGCTCCTGAGCGATAAATGCTTTCACCCCGCGAAAGTTCTGCCCGTAGCGCACCAGAACTATTTTCCCGCGAACGTCTACTTTTAATTGTTCCAGCTTCTTGAAATCTTCGGGGGTTCCGTAGTTGGCGTAGACCACATCCGCTTCGGCGTCTCCTGATGGCGACATCGCGTTAAACGGCATGATGACGCGCGGATCGTCCGGGAGAGAGTCGCCATCGACGTGTTCACGGCTGGGCCCGTGCATGTGAACGTCGGCGGGAGCTGTCACATCCACGCTGATTTCGGTAGGGTAATTCATCCAGACGCGGTACTCGACAGTTTCGACATCGAGGCCGGCCTCGCGAAATTTTTGTGCAACGTAATCTGCAGTCGCTTTGTCTTCGGGGGAACCGGCGACGTGCGGAGCCTGGGTCAGGACGCGCAGATGTTGTTCGGCAAGTTTTGGGTCAGGCACGGCGAGAAATCTGGTTTCGATTTCGGTTTCGACGGCGGCATTGCGAAACCCGAATATTTCCGGAACGGACTTTGGGGATCCCTGCGCCGATTGAGTTTGGGGAAGCCCCAGCAAAACCAGGCTGCAACACAAAATGGAACCAAATCGAAGGCTCATAGAATTCATTGTGAGAAACGTCAGTGTACATGATTCGTGCAGCCTGGCTGCGGCGACCCACGGACACCCAAAAGCGATAAACTGCAAACATGCCAGTCAAGAATGCTACTCAACGATTCTCCTCGCGGGTTGACAATTATGTGCGCTACCGGCCCGGATATCCGGGTGAAGTTCTCGACCTCCTGAAGAAAAAATGTAGCCTCACCGCTGACTCAGTCATTGCGGATATCGCTTCTGGCACCGGCATTTTCACGCGTGTGCTGCTCGATAATGGGAATCGCGTATTCGGCGTGGAACCCAATGCTGAAATGCGGCGGGCGGGCGAGGAGTTTCTGCGGAGTGATCCAGGCTTCACCAGCGTCGCGGGAACGGCCGAAGCCACGACACTACCCGATCACGCCGTCAACATCGTCACGGCCGCGCAGGCGGCGCACTGGTTCGATCGCGAAAAAGCCCGGCGAGAATTTATCCGCATTCTCAAGCCTGGCGGCTGGTGCGTACTTTTGTGGAATGAACGCCGCACAGATTCGACGCCTTTTCTGCGCGAATACGAGCAATTGCTTTTGACGTATGGGACGGACTATCAGGAAATCCGGCACGAACGCACTACAGCTGAGATTGCAGATTTTTTCTCGCCGTCCCCATTTGAGTCGAGTGCCTTGGAGACGCGCCAGGAAGTTGACTACGGCGGCCTTGAAGGTCGACTTCTATCTTCGTCGTATACGCCGACGACGGACGACGCCAGCTACAAACCTATGCTACAAGAACTGCGGCGAATCTTTGACGCGCATCAGGTTAACGGTCAGGTATCGCTCGATTACAACACGCTGGTTTACTACGGACAGCTTACGTAAATCCGTAAGGCTAAACGATACGAAGGCGCAAAAAGAATCTGTGCTCGACTAGTGTGAGAGTTCGGAGACCGAATGGCTGACGAGAAAACATTTCACATGACTCCCGAAGAGTTTCGCAAGCATGGTCATGCGGTCGTGGACTGGATTGCGGATTACTATGCGCGGATTGAATCGTATCCTGTACTGTCGCGCGCGGAGCCTGGTCAGGTGCGGGCTTCGTTGCCCGGCACTCCTCCGTCGAAGGGAGAATCTTTCGACGCGATTTTGGGAGACATCGAAAAACTAATTCTTCCCGGCATTACGCATTGGCAATCACCGAATTTTTTTGCTTTCTTTCCCGCCAACGCTTCGGGACCGGCAATTCTTGGCGATTTGCTTTCCTCGGGACTGGGCGTGCAGGGGATGCTTTGGGCGACCAGCCCCGCCTGCACCGAATTGGAAACGCATGTTCTCGATTGGCTGGTTGCAATGCTCGACCTGCCGCGGAAGTTCCTTTCTACGGATACCGGAGGCGGCGTGATCCAGGACACGGCGTCGAGCGCTTCGCTTTGTGCATTGCTCGGGGCGCGGGAACGCGCTACGAATTTCGCCAGCAACAAGCGTGGTTGCGACGGAAAGCTGGTCGCCTACACGTCGTCGCAGGCGCATTCGTCAATTGAGAAGGATGTTCAAATCGCCGGGCTTGGCCTGAACAACTTACGACTGATCGAAGTGGACCAGAACTTCGCCATGCGCCCGGACGCGCTCGCGCGGCAAATCGAACAAGATCGTCAGGCAGGTCTTCTTCCCTGCTTTGTTTGCGCGACGATCGGCACAACGTCCTCGAACGCGATTGATCCCCTGCCGGAAATTGGCCGCATCTGCCGCGAAAACAATCTATGGTTTCACGTCGATGCCGCGATGTCAGGAACGGCCGCGTTGTGTCCCGAGTTCCGGTACACTCATGATGGAGTCGCTCTCGCCGATAGTTACACCTTCAATCCGCACAAGTGGATGTTTACCAACTTCGATTGCAACTGCTTCTACGTAGCCGATCGCAAAGCGCTGATTCAGACTCTGAGCGTTCTGCCCGAATACCTGCGCAACAAGGCCACGGAATCGGGCGCGGTGTTCGACTACCGCGATTGGCAAATTCCCCTGGGACGCCGCTTTCGAGCCCTCAAACTTTGGTTTGTGATTCGGCATTACGGAATCGAGGGCCTGCAATATCACATTCGGCGTCACGTTGAACTGGCGCAGCAGTTCGCGGGCTGGGTGAAGAACGATGATCGTTTCGAACTCGCAGCGCCTGCGCCGCTCAACTTGGTCTGCTTCCGTCACAAGGGCGGCGACGAACGAAATCAAAAGCTGATGGATCGCCTGAATCGCAGCGGCGATCTTTATCTTACGCATACCCGTTTGAATGATCGGTTGACCCTGCGATTCTGCGTCGGACAAACTAACACCATGGAACGCCATGTCGAGCGCGCGTGGTGCAGGATTCAGGAAGAAGCCGCCTAGGCGTATTTACTGAGCTCACTTACTTCGGCTTGTCCGGCTGAGGCTGCACCGCCGGCGTTTCGGGTATCAACGCAGTCGCATTTGCCGGAGCCGCCGGGTTCACTCCGAAGTCCCAGACATACGTATTTATTCCTTCCTTGCCCAGCATCTCAACCACCGCGTACTCTCCCGGTTCAAGCGCATTCACCGGCGTGATCTTGACCCAGCCTCCATTCAGTTTGAGCGACGTGGTTTGAATCACGTTCTGCTCCTGCGTGGTTTTTCCCAGCGGGTTAACTTTTATATCTCCAATAATCCGCTTGCCCTTTTTCGCTTGGGTCTGAACAATGTGATAGCGATCCCACGGCTGCTCCGCTTGTTGCGGCTTTTGCGGTCCCTGCTGCGCGCTCGAACTCTGCTCCTCATCGAAGTTGACATAAATTGCAGGCAGGCTCGCATGCGCCTGCACGCTGGCGTGAAGGCCGTCGAGTTCAATCGTCTGCTTGCCGCTGGCGAGAGGTTTGATCGCAGAACGCAGAATGTTTGCCTTCGTGTTGCGGTTGACTTCGCCCGTGTTCTGCTGCAAGAGCACAAGTTGCGGTTGCGTCTGAAAAGTATCGAGCAAAAACATTCCCCCGTCCTCGGGTAAATGGAGGCCGGGCGCCACCTGCGGAGTCTTCGCCTCTTCCGCGCGGCGTTCGGCTTCGACTTCTCTGTCGATTTCCGCCGCTTCCGGCGTGGGAACCCCGGCGGCGCGATCCTTTTCAAACTTGTCGGTGGCCGGCCAATCGACGAGCGAGCCGGGTAACTCTTCCCATTCGTCGCGCTCGGCACTCAGGTAGCGGACGCGGTCGCCTTTAATTTCCCATTTCGTGGCCAGTTGGTAAGAACCGTCTTTAAGGATGAGCCGCTTCGCGAGTTGTTGAGCATGCGATGGGACCCTGGCTAAGACAAGCAGGTTCGCTATCAGTAATAGGACGATGCGAGTTCTCGTCCGCACTCCCATCAACTTATTCACACATTTATTTTGCACCACTCGGCTGGAAAAATCTGGTTTACTTTGTGGTTAACGGGTACCCCCTCCCCCCTGATCTTTTGGAATGATGGGATTAGCGCGACACCACCATCCAGATCTTTGAGTTGGAAGGACTTATATGCAAAATATTCCGGACAAACGAGTTAGTGGTTTAGGATGTTATCTCCAAGCTGAGTATACAGTTACAGGATTAACTCAGAGTCTGCATCAAAGTCAAGGTAAGAACGAGAGAAAGCGATGGCATTTCCCGTTTTGAAACGCAGGTTTTCGAGTCCCTAGCGGACGAGGTGGATTCCTATTCCCAGCTTCAACTTTTTCCACTCGCGGTCGGCGGTATAGACAGGAGCCTTGAGTGCGATTGCGAGAGCCAGGCAAGCGCGATCCCCTAAGGACAGGCCCAATGCGCGGGTTTGGGCAATCAGGCCGCCGGCAATCTTGGCGTGCTCGTCCGTGAAGACGGCGGATTCCCGAATCGGGCTCATGGTGGCTTCCCAAGCTTCGTCGCCGTTGATTCCGCGGCTTACCAGTTTGCTGTGCACTTCGGCGAGATTGACGGTGCTGCTGATGGCGGCACTTAATAGCGCGGGTGTCAGCTTTTCTGCGCCGGGCTCACGGTTGAGCACGGTAAGCAGCGCAGAGGCGTCCAG
>JBEKGG010000222.1:0-8750 GCA_050012915.1 Terriglobales bacterium
AAGAAATTGAGAAAGAACGAAAAACGACTCTCCACGAACAGAGAAAGGAAGAGTGCATGGAAGTGTACCTGAAACTGATTCGGTGTGCTACAGCGCGCTTAGAACGGTCGGGGCGGAAAAGCTCCGATCGATAACAACCCCGGGCTGTTTGGGTCTGCAATCGGCGATTTCGACGATTCCGTCAGGGTACATTTGCCTGCTGACGAATTCACCTTAACCTCTCCGATCGAGGATGGATTGCCATACTCCGCGACGTATATCATCCCGCCCGTTCCTGTGGTTTCTTCCAACGCCAACGACGCCGTGTAGGCCCAGTCGGTCACGAATCCCTTCAGATATCGGGACACGCAACCTTTGGACAGCGTACCCGTGCTCTTATCGAAAAACGCAGCCGTGATCTTGCCCGATTGATTGTTGCTGATGTAGAGCAGCGTCTCATCCGGACTCAGCAGAATGTTGCTCGCATTGAGGGCACTTCCCAAGTGATAAACCACTGTGGGAGTCAGTTTGCCGGAGGAAATATCCGACACTTCGACGATCGTGAAAGGCGACGTATCGCCAAAGATGGCGTAGTGTCCATCCTCGGTAATATCGATCGCGCTGGGATAAGTATTACCGGCCCGCGAACCTGTGGAATTCTGTTCGTCGTCATTCGACACCGGCACGCCCGCCGAGATGTTGAAAGATTGAATCGAACCGTCGCCGTAGGTGACGACCATGATGTCGCCGTGGATCACCATGCCGTCGACAGTACCGCCCTGCAGCCCGCCAACCGTGATGTCGCTAACAAACTTGAGTTTGCAGCCGGACAAAACCTGAAAGGTTCCGATCGTACTGAAGTCCGTAAAGCTGGCATAGAGATATTTGGAATTCATGGCCAGGCCGATGCCGTTAGAGGCGCCGGTGTCATTCTTGGAGCCGATCACATGGTCAGTGACTTCCAGCGTCTTCACGCTGATTCCCACGATCTCACCGGTCGAAGCCAGAGAAGCGTAGACGCATTCCGAAGTCCCGCTGTTCGGCACAACAACTCGATTCGCGGCAAAGTATCCGCCCCCGATGCCGCCAAATCCGGTCGTCACGTCTGCTTTCATGGTTAGCAGACCATTCGCGCCAACGGTGTAGAAGGTAACGGTAGAGTTGCGGCCTTCTCCGAACACATCATCGTTCGTGATCACGTAGTGAGGCTTGCCCGCAGCAACGGCAGACCCGCACATGACACAAACCCCGAGCAACGCCGATAATGTGCGCGACAACCAAGATTTGACCGGAATCCTCATAGGCCTTCCTCAACTGCCCCAAAAGGGCACCCGTTATGCTATTTCGCTGCGCTGCGGCAGTTCAACGAAAATAGGAGAGGAAAACTGCCGCGGTTGAAAATGTTTGCAGAATAGTGGGAAACCGGATATACAGCTTCGTCCGCAACACATCCGAACGCGCGCCCTTCGTCCAACGAACAGAGTTCCGCCATCCATGGGCGGCTTCAAAACAGCACTTTTGTCGCCAAGCATTGTCAAGCATTTCACAGTCTTCTATGAGCTCAGCGACGTGACGTGAACGATCGAATACTCTAAGAGAAATCCACTCGCCTTCCTTTTCGGCAAACCGCCGAAAGCAAGACGAGTGGATGAAGTGTTACAAGTTTCTGAATGCTGGCCGGCACAGCAAAGTTCGTCGATTCAGCCTTGGTGCCGCTCTGAACCGAGTAGCTGCTCGGGAAAGTCGTCTTGGCGTAGACAACGTGCCCGCTGGCAGTGTTGGTGATGCGAACCAGAGCCCAGTTGGTGGCGTCCTGGAAATCGTCGCCGTACACGCCGCCCAGCGATTCACCGCCGAACTGCGTGCCCTTAACCACGTAGGATTTTCCGTGTGTGATGGTGGTCGGCACGGATGTGATCGTCGGAGCCCATGCTTTCTTGTAGGTGCCTTTCGAAGTGAACAGCTCAAGATCGCTGCTGAAATCGCTGAACAGCAATTCGCCGGTTGGCAGCACCAGGAAGTGCCCGTAGTACGACGAGTCGCTGGGTCCATTGGGTGGGCCGGCGATATGGGTCAGCTTTGTGCCGTTCCACTCAAAGAAGACTGCGCCCGTTCCGCCAAACCCTGGGCTGGTCATCACTATCGCGTTGCCGTTGATTTCCAGTGCTCCCGGGGCATCAGCAGCATCCAGGTCGCTCACTCCATTTACAGTCGGGAAACTCGGTCCCTTAGCCCACTTCTTTGTTTTCGAATTGTAAATCGCCGTGCGGCCCGCGCCGCTGTCATTGGCGCCCGTCGCAAACACTGTGCCGTTGGGCAGTAAGACCGCCGGACCGACCTCGTGCGTGCTGGAGCCCCAGAGTTGCTCAATCGTGCTGCCGCCGGTCGACCACGTACCCTTGGGAGTATCGTAGATCTCCGAGTTCGTACCGCTGCCGCCGCTGACGTAAGCATCGACTGTCAAGACGTTTCCATCTGGCAGCAGAGTCCAGCCTTCTTCGTCGTTCCAATCGGCCTTACCTTTGCCCGTCGCGGTCCATTTCAACGTCTTGGGGTTGAATAGGGCCATATCGATCGAACAGCAGTCGGCTTGCATATAGGTACCGGCGGTGGTGGGAAGAATTACGCTCTGGGCATCGCCGATCTGCGCCCAGCCAGAGGGAGGGTTCACAGCCGTCCATTTGTTTTTTACTGGATCATAGATCGCACCTTTGTTGGTCCAGTCCCCGCTGCCTTCGTTGTATTCTCCGCCCTCAATAATGTAGCGGCCATCCGGCAATACTACCGAGCCGAAGTACCAAGGACCGTATCCGCTGGGCAGCGAAGCGATCTGTTTGATGGTCCCGTTGAGGTAGCTGCCAGTATCATCTGGCGTGAGCTTGTACCAGTCCCCGGCCTGGGATTCCACCTGCTCCACGTGGAGCAGTACGGTGCCATCCGTAAGCAACGCGATTGCGCCTACGGGGAAACTGGGCTCATGCTTTAAGGGTTGCCACGTTTGTGCGCTGGCGAGACCGGCAAAAGCCAGCGTGGCGAGCAGCGCGCTTCCGAGCTTCTTCAACATCGTCATTTTTGTCTTCTCCTGGAGTTGGGGTCTTCTATAGACGGGTTCGGACGGGGGGAGCTTTCAGAACGTCGCCGCCACAGATGAGACTGCTGAACTGATTAAAACATTTGCCGAGAAAATCTAACCGCGGAACGCGTTGAAGTCAATGTGGCCTTTCTTCTCCTAACCAAATAGCGGCAGGGGCAGGGACGCCTCAACTCGCGAAGGCGTACAATGCTGGCATGATTGCTCAGGATCTGCTCGACATTCTGGTCTGTCCGGTGTGCAAAAAGCCGCTGCAACTCAAGGAAACCGGAGAAAGCCTGAAGTGCCTCGAGTGCCGGCGCGTCTATCCGGTGCGGGACAACATTCCGATTATGCTGGTCGATGAAGCCGCCATTGATGGAGCGTGATTTTGGGCGTAAGCGGGAGAAAACATTCTCGCTGTTTTGGCTCAAACCCTCATCTATACGAGGCAGTTTAGTCGCGTCGTTGAACTTGCGAAAAAACTCCGAATTCGACGGCTCATAACTGCCAACGCCAAAGAGCCTTCCCGCAACCCGTGATTTGATAAGCGACGATCACACGGTCCCGCTCTGGGCATTCTGCGTCCGTTTCTGTACCGGAACGACATTCTTTGTCAACCAGTTGAGACGAATCCTCCCATGGCCCACCCTGTTGGGGCCGCTTGCCGGCCGCTTACCTCACCGCAACTTATTGCAACCATGCGAGTTTAACCAGGCATGGAACTCCGGCACCGAAATTCTTCAATTCGGCGGCGTTGCGGCATCAAAATTGCATGCAACGTATGCGGCACTGACGGAGTCTAATAGGTAATTAAGTGAAGGGTCGGAGGTGAGACGGCCATGAACGAGCGATTTAGAGAGAGATTTTCCGTTAACGAGCTGACGGCTTTACGAAACGATCTCCTGCAGGGCGGTTTGATCGATTCGCGCGAGGCCGCCGAACTTTTACAGGTTTTCCTGATGGGAAGAGGCTACGGAGTTTCGCCGCAGGCGGCCTTTGATGCCGCCGGCCGAGTGGAAATGTCCGGATGCTCCATCCCGGTTTTGCAATCGGAACTGGAGAACCTCGCGCTGGTCATGTAACCCTGGCCAAGCAACGTTTTGGTCGGCGGTTGAGTCCAATCGCTGAGAGTGAAGGCGCGAGAGCGAGATTGAACGAGCGAAACTTAGAAAATATCTGAGGGGAGTTTCACAACCAAGTCAGTCCCCAAAAGGTGACGAATAGAAAGCCGGGCTAACCAGTCCGGCTTTGCTTTTTGGTTCACGAGGCTTACCACAGAGACGCAGAGGAATCAAGAAAAAGAAACAAGTTGTCCTTGGTTTCTCCGTGTCTCTGTGACTCGGTGCCAGGCAGGGTTGCGTTTCACTCGTAGCGCAGGCTCTCCACCGGATCCATCTTGGCCGCGCGCGCCGCAGGCACTGTGCCAAACAAAATCCCCACCAGCGACGACACCACGATGGCCACGATCGCCGACAATCCCGAGACCGGAACGCGGTATTCGGTCAGGAAGCGAACCGAAAAAGGCAATGCCAGTCCGATGACGACACCGGCGAGACCGCCGATCAGCGAAATCAGAATCGCTTCCGACAAAAATTGAAAACGAATTTCGCGATTGGTCGCGCCCATGGCTTTTCGAATTCCAATCTCACGGATGCGAGCGCTCACCGTCGCCAGCATAATATTCATGATTCCGATTCCACTCACGATCAGGGTCACGGTCGCAATCAGCAACAAGACCAGAGTAAGCGCGTTCGCCGTGCGATCCGCGACTGCCACCAGTTCGGTCAAGTTCTCCACCTGATAAATCGATTCGGCCCGATGGCGCGGCTGGAGCACCTTATGGATTCGTTCCGTGACCGGCACCACCATCGATGCCTCGGTCGTGGAAAAGTAAAGCTGCTTCACTTCCGGCGTCTCGGTGAAGTAGCGGCTCACGGTATAGGGAATCGCCATGGTGTTGGAAGTGACTTCCGACTGGCCGAAAGTGTCCACGCGCTCTTTGAAAGTGCCGATAATCGTAAAAGGCAGCCCGCTTAGCTTCAGAACCTTGCCAATAGCTCCATCGGTCGACCCGTAGAGCTGCTCGGCGAGTTTTTGCGTGATGACACCAACCTTGTTGTGGGCCTGCTCATCTTCGGCGTCGAAGAATCGTCCGGACAGCACCATCAGATTCCGCACCGCACTGTATTCGGGGAAAACCCCGAGCACGCGCACGTCCCGCTCCTTGCCGTCGCCGATGGGAACGCGAATATCAAATGGAACCACCGGAGACGCAGCCGCGATTCCCGGAACCTGCTGCAACACGGCTTTCATGTCGTCGATGGTCAACGGATCGGGATTGGCGTTGCCCGCGCCGCCCTGGTATTCGGCATACACCATGTTGGCGCCGATCGCCTGAATCTGATTCAGGACGTATTGCTTTCCCGTCATTCCGATGGTCACCACCAGAATGAGCGACGCCGTCCCAATCACCATGCCCAGCGCAGTAAGCGCGAAGCGCACTTTATTGCTGCAAAAAGTGTCGTAGGCGAAGCTGATGATTTCGCCTAGAACCAGCTTAGGAGGATGGTTAGGCGCCGAGGTAGCAATAATCGGCATGCTAGTTAGATGCTACGCGGACCCGATTCGAGGCGCAATTGACAAGCCGGTCGCGCGGGGGAACGGATCTTCGACCCGTCCGTAGCAAGCTACGTTTTTTCTGACAAAATCCATTTGTCATCCCGAGCATAGCGAGGGATCTCGGTTCCTCTCACAATCGGCGAAACCTGGATTCCTCGTCGCTTTCGCTCCTCGGAATGACAGACCATGGATTCATCAGCACGGCAGGATTCGCATCCGGATATAGGCTTGCCCGGCCGACCCTAGGATTGCGGCTCCGTGGCCTGGCCCGGCGCGTAATATTCGGCATACCCCGGTTCCAGGCGACGGCCTTTGGCGCTGAAAATCCGAAAGTCTCCCAGCCCGAATCGCTGCAATGCAAATTGCAGTGTCGTGCTCAGCACTCCGATACCGTATTTCACGCTACGCCGAAAATTGATCGACGAAGCGTCGTCAAAATACTTGGTCGGGCAAGAAACTTCTCCAATGCGAAATCCGAAATGCACGCACTGCGCCAGCATCTGGTTGTCAAAAACAAAGTCGTCGGAATTCTCCAGCAGCGGCAAGCGGGTAAGCACCTCGCGGCTGAAGGCTCGATACCCGCTGTGATATTCGGACAGCTTGACCCGCAAGAAGAAGTTTTCGAACGCCGTCAGAAAACGATTGGAAATATATTTCCAGATGGGCATGCCGCCGCGCATGGCTTGTCCGCCAAGGATGCGAGACCCCAGCACTACGTCGTAAACCTCGTACGCCACCATGCTCGCCATGGCCGTAACCAGAAGCGGCGTGTACTGGTAATCCGGGTGCAGCATAATGACCACGTCCGCGCCCGCAGCCAGGGCTTCGCGGTAACAAGTCTGCTGGTTGCGTCCATATCCGTAATTGCGGTCGTGCTGGAAAAACTGCAATCCAAGCTGCTTTGCGACTTCAATCGTGCGGTCCGAACTGTGGTCATCCACCAGGATGCAAATGTCGACCAGATCGGGCACTTCGCGCACGGTCGCCTCCAGCGTCTTCTCCGCGTTGTAAGCGGGCAACACCACCGCGATGCGTTTGCCGTTAATCATTTTTGAAATGAATCGAAGACGGGCGTCCCCGCCCATCCGCCAGCCGATTTATTCATGATAACCTGTGCTCGCGACGCGCTGGAGATTCTTCCCTAATTCTCATGCAAAGAATCACCCTCAAAACCCGCAAGAAACGCGAAGTCCTCGACATCACCAAAACCGTGGAGACCCTGCTCCAAAAGAATCACGCGCAAGCAACAGGAATCTGCAATCTCTTAATACTCCACACCACCGCCGCGCTCACCACAGCCGATCTCGATCCCGGCACCGACCTCGATATGCTCGATGCCTTCGAGGCCATGATTCCCAAGCTGCGCTACCGCCATCCCCACAATCCCGCGCACGTGCCCGATCACATCCTGTCGGCGCTCATCGGGACGTCGGTCGCTCTCCCGTTCGAGCGCGGCCAGATCCTACTCGGCACCTGGCAGCGAATTGTACTCATCGAATTGGACGGTCCCAGGGAGCGGCAACTGGTGGTGAGCGTGACCACAGAAAATTAATTGGCCGACCCTCCGAGTATTCGCATCTGGCAAAGAGAACGTGCGGATATACGTGAGCAGAAACGTTGCCTCGAACCGCAACCAAAGAAATGGCATCTCAAGACTACCGGCGCGCGGTGAAGCGTCCTAATATAATCTGTCTTTCAACTTAAAGGAGGAATGCAATGCCCGACCCTAAGTCCGACAGCAACGAAACCGAAATTTCACGCGACCGCCTCGCGGAGTTGTTAAACGAAGACCTTGCCCGCGAATACCAAGCCATCATCGCCTACGTGGTCTATTCCCAGGTCCTGAGCGGCGCGCAATATATGGACATCGCCGCCCAGCTCGAAATTCACGCCAAGCAGGAACTCGACCACGCCCTGACCCTGTCGCGGCAGATCGACTACCTGGGCAAAATGCCCGTGGTCACGCCCAAGCCGGTGCGCACCTCGAAAAATCCGAAAGACATGCTTCGCTTCGATCTCGAAAACGAAAACGAAACCATTCGCAATTATCGCGATCGCATCGGGCAATGTGAAACGCTGGGAGAATACGCGATGGCGGAACAGATTCGCCAGATCCTCATGCAGGAGCAGGACCATCAAATCGATCTAGCGACAGCGCTTGGCGAAGAAGTGCCCAACGTTGGCTTCGGTCCGAAAGCCCGCGCCCTGCGCAAGCGCCGCTAGACGATGCCTGGCATCGCCGATCTCGCCGCCTGCTGGAGTGGCTACCCATTCCAAGCGCACTGTAAATCACAGACGAACAAGGGTGCCCCATCCTTTTCCGCGTACTCTGCGGAAAGGGTGGGAGGCGAGAACGCTCGAGGCGGGAACGGCAGGTGGCCCACCCATTCCAGGGGCAGCTCTAAATCACATACAAGTGAAGGGTGCCCCATCCTTTTGCGTTCTGTGCGAGAGTGCGGGGCTTCTCGATGCACCCCTGTCATCCTGAGGAAGCGCAGGCTTTCGCAAAGCGAGGCCCTGCCAACGAAGGATCCCTGAACTTCTACCAGGGCTCTAAAAAGGAAAGAAACGCGCCGCTACCCATGATTTAAGCCGACTTATGGACGGGGAAGGGCAAGCCGGTGTACTATCGCGGCCAACCAGCAGCTTCCTGCCTCGGCCCGCGCCAAGTGCAAGGAATAGCAGATCAGGAGTTCTCCCGTCTATGAGCCGCATCCCTCTCAGTACGACAAGCCGCGCCCTCACCGTTTTGCTGCTGATCCTGACACTAGCCGTGACAGCCTCCGCCGAGTAGAAGGAGAAAGTTTTGTACAGCTTTCAGGGATTGCCGAAAGACGGCTACTTTCCATGGGGCAACTTGACGTTTGACAGTGGGCGGGTGGCCCGGACAATCGCGCTCGTTTAACTCTCGAGGGTGCCCCGTCCAAGCTCCGCTTGGGCGGGGTTTTCCTCAGCTGAACGAAGACGTCGTGGTGACCCACCTTTTCCATGCGCCCGTGTTCCAATTCGGGAACCGATCCTCCGTTCTTCCACTTTCCTCTTGAACCCGGTCCATCGATGATGATAATATTAAATTGTA
>JBEKGG010000223.1:0-7278 GCA_050012915.1 Terriglobales bacterium
GCGCGGAACTGACTACGGGCTACCACGCAAGAACCTATTAGTCCCGATCAGGGGCATTGGTTTTTGAAGACGACGGTTGCCGCAGTTCGGATTTGAATACGGGTCGAGAGAGACGGGGCTCAAGCTCTATCTCTCCAGCGAAAGAAATCTTAAGGAGCGATCGCTATGAGCACTATCACAGCACCGACGAAAGACGTTCCCAGCAAGTCGCGGAAACTGGTGGAGATGAATTGGGATCCGATTACTCGCATTGTGGGTAGTCTGGGCATCTTCACCAAAATTGATTTCGAGGCCCGAAAAGTGGCCGAGTGCCACAGCACGTCTTCTATCTTTCGCGGATACAGCATTTTTATGAAGGGCAAAGACCCGCGAGACGCTCACTTCATCACCAGCCGCATATGCGGCATCTGCGGCGACAACCACGCCACCTGCGCTACTTATGCGCAGAACATGGCGTTCGGAGTGCGGCCGCCGCATATCGCGGAATGGATCGTCAACCTCGGCGAAGCGGCCGAATACATGTTCGATCACAACATTTTCCAGGACAACCTGGTCGGCGTTGACTTTTGTGAGCAGATGGTCAAAGAAACGAACCCCAAGGTGCTGGCGAAAGCGGAATCGACTCCGGCGCCACATGCCAACGAGCACGGCTTCCGCACCATCGCCGACATCATGCGGGCGCTCAATCCGTTCACGGGATCTTTTTATCTTGAAGCTCTGCAAATGAGCCGCATGACCCGCGAGATGTTTTGCCTTATGGAAGGACGGCATGTGCATCCATCGACGCTTTATCCGGGCGGAGTTGGCACCGTGCCGACGGTGCAACTCTTCACGGACTACATTGTCCGGCTGATGAAATACGTCGAGTTCATGAAGAAAGTTCTTCCGCTGCATGACGACTTGTTTGATTTTTTCTACGACGCGCTGCCGGGATACGAGGAAGTTGGACGGCGCCGGATTCTGCTCGGATGTTGGGGGTCGTTTAACGATCCCGAGCATTGCGATTACACCTACAAGAACATGACTGACTGGGGCCGAAAGATGTTTGTCACGCCCGGCGTCGTCGTCGATGGCAAGTTGGTTACGACGGATCTGGTGGACATCAACCTGAATATTCGAATTCTGTTGGGCAGTTCTTATTACGACGACTGGAAGAACGCGGAGACGTTTGTGAAGACTGATCCGCTGGGAAATCCGGTTGACAAGAACCATCCGTGGAACCAGACCACGATTCCTCGACCGCAGAAGCGAGACTTCAACGGCAAATACACCTGGGTGATGTCGCCGCGATGGTTCGACAAGCGCACTGGCGATCATCTCGCGCTGGATACGGGCGGCGGGCCGATTGCGCGGCTTTGGGCTACCGCACTCGCTGGGTTGGTTGATATTGGCTACATCAAAGCAACGGGCAAGAGCGTGAAGATTTACTTGCCGAAAACGATGTCAAAGCCCGAGGTCGAGTTCGAGTGGAAGATTCCGCAGTGGAGCAATGCGATCGAGCGCGATCGGGCGCGCACTTACTTCCAGGCTTACGCAGCCGCTTGTGCTCTTCATTTCGCGGAGAAGGCGTTGGAGGAACTCCACGCCGGCAAGACCAAAACCTGGTCGGATTTCAAAGTGCCGGAAGAAGCTATCGGCTGCGGTTTTCACGAAGCAGTCCGCGGCGTGCTCTCGCATCATGTGGTGATTCGCAAAGGCAAGATTGCCAACTATCATCCATATCCGCCGACGCCCTGGAATGCCAATCCGCGCGACATCTACGGAACTCCGGGACCCTATGAGGATGCGGTGCAGAACACGCCGATCTTCGAAGAAAACGGTCCGGAGAAATTTAAAGGTATCGACATCATGCGAGCGGTGCGGAGTTTCGATCCATGCCTGCCGTGCGGCGTTCACATGTATCTGGGCGGCGGGAAGGTTTTGAAGACGCATCATTCGCCGATGTTTGGCGTTCAGAGTTGATGGGATTTAAAGACAGCTATGCCCGACGACAAAGATTTTCAGATCAAGGTCCAGCGCATCGGCGAATTAGTCGGTGAACTGGAGAAGATCGCAGACCCAGAGGCTCGCGCAAGCGCAAAGGCGCTGGTGCAATTGCTTTTGGACTTGCACGGCGCTGGCTTAGAGCGGGTCATGGAAATCGTCGCGAAAAACGACGAAGAGGGACAGCGCATCATCGACGACTTGGGCCACGATCCACTGGTCAGCAGTCTGCTGGTTTTGTATGGCCTCCATCCCCTGGACCTGGAGAGTCGCGTAGCTCGGGCAATAGAAAAAGTTCAGCCGCAAGTGCGCAAGGGCGGAGGCGAGTTGAATTTGCTCGGAGTTGAAGGCGGAGTAATTCGCTTGCATCTCCAAGTCACTGGGCACGGTTGCGGTTCCACGGGAAAGACTCTCAAAAAGTTAGTAGAGGATGCATTATACGAGGCTGCGCCCGACATGAGTGGTTTGGCGATTGAAGGACTCGAAGAAGCGGCGGGTTCGTCCGGCTTTGTTCCGCTGGGCAAGCTGGGCGGCGTGATCGCCGCCGCGTCCGCTAACGATTAATTGGATTGACACCGGAGTAAGAGAATTGTTTGCGAGCCGATGATGAATGAAGTGCAGCCGGGATACGACAACGCGTTTGCAGCGCTCCGGCAGTTCGTCAGGCGCAAACGGGATGTTGAGCGATGTGAGTTGTGCAGCGCCGAAGTCACGGCCGATCATCCGCATCTGATCGAACCGGGAAGCCGGAAACTCTTATGCGCCTGTAATGCTTGCGCCATTTTGTTCGGCGGCATGGGAACGAAATATAAACGCGTTCCACGGCGTGTGCTCGCCTTGCCGGCGTTTCGTCTGTCCGACGGCCAATGGGATAGCTTAATGGTACCGATCAGCATGGCTTTCTTTTTTCGCAGCACGCCGGACGCGAGAGTAGTTGCGTTTTATCCCAGCCCGGCGGGAGCGACCGAGTCCTTGCTGCCGCTTGAGACCTGGAACGATATCGAAGATGCGAATCCGGTTTTGGCGGAAATGGAGCCGGATGTAGAAGCGCTTCTCGTCAATCGCGTTGGACATGTTCGAGGATTTGCTGCAGCGGAGTATTATGTGCTCCCGATCGACGAGTGTTACAAGCTGGTCGGCCTGATTCGCGGCAACTGGCGCGGACTTTCCGGCGGGACAGAGGTCTGGCAGGAAATCGGGCGTTTCTTCGACGGATTGAAACAACGGGCTACAGTGAGAGAAGAAGCGAATGCCTGACTTACGCTTCCAGATCGAGAAGGCGGAACCGCAACGGTTCACGGCCGCACCGACCCTGCTGTTTAAGCTGCGCATCAGCAATAGTGTTGCGGGTGAAACGATCCACTCGGTCGCATTGCGTTGTCAGATTCAGCTTGAAGTGACGCGGCGGCAATACAGCGCCGAGGATCAAGCCCAACTGCGCGATCTTTTTGGCGAGGCAGAACGCTGGAGTCAGACGCTGAAAACTATGCTGTGGACGCACGCGAGTGTCGTCGCACCCGCATTTGAGGACACCGCCGTCGTTGATCTTCCGGTGCCTTGCACCTTTGACTTCAATGTCGCCGCGACTAAATATTTCCACGGCCTCGCCGATGGCGACGTGCCCCTCTGTTTTCTGTTTAGTGGAACTGTCTTTTATGCGGATGGCAACAGAGCCCTTCAAGTTGCGCCGATTCCATGGGACAAAGAAGCCCGCTTCAGGCTCCCAGTGAAATCGTGGCGCGAAATGATGGATATTTACTATCCCAACAGCGCGTGGCTTTGTTTGCGGCGCGATGTTTTCGAGCGACTTTATCAGTACAAGGTTGAGCACGGCATTCCTACCTGGGAGCAGGCGTTGGAAAGCATGCTTCCCGCGCTGGAGGGGGCGGGGAGGCGATGAACACAAAATCGATCGACGCCATAGCGAATGCCGTGCTCTACGAAGGATATATGCTTTATCCCTATCGTCCTTCGTCGGTAAAAAATCGCCAACGCTTTAATTTTGGCGTGCTTTATCCCAAGGCTTACAGCGACGCGCAAACAGGCTCAGACACATGGAACATGCAGACCGAGTGCCTGATCGAAGGAGCGTCTTACTCGGCAATCGAATTGCGGGTGCGCTTCTTGAAGTTGGTGGCCCGTTCGTTTCGCAAGCTGCAAGAACCTGCCTCAGCGGATAAATTCGAAGAGAGTTTAGCTTTAGAGCCCGCTTCCCTGCTTGAAGTCGACGACACTACGCTCGCGCCTTGGCAGGAGGCGATTGAATGTGAAGTAGCCGTACCGCCTTGCAATCTGAGTGCACTCACCGCTGCGCCCGTGGAATGGGGATTCGCTTTCCCCGCCAAAGAGGAAAGTGAACTGCTGCGGAACGGAAATGGTCGACTCACGGGAAAGATCGTAAGGAAGCAGGAATCGGTCGAAGGAATAGTTGAAATCAAGGCGGTTCAGCTTGCCGACGGACTAATCGACGGACTATTCAAAGTACAAGTGCGCGTAAAAAACGTGACTGCGTTGCAGAACGAATCCTGCCAGATCAGCCGCGACGCCGCTTTGATGCAATCCCTGGTGTCGGCTCATGTGCTGCTGGGAGGGGTGGATGCTCAGTTTGTCTCTCTGCTCGATCCGCCCGAAAATCTTAAAGAGTTCGCTGCGGACTGCCAGAACCTGGGAGCATGGCCGGTTTTGGTCGGAGCCGACGGCGAACGCGACACCATGCTTTCGTCGCCTATTATTCTCTACGACTATCCGCAGATTGCGCCGGAGAGTCCGGGCGACTTGTTCGACGGGACGGAAATCGACGAAATTCTCGCGTTGCGCATTCTTACCATGACGGATGACGAAAAGAGTGAAATGCGCAACTCCGACGAACGCGCGCGTAGGATGCTCGAACGAACGGAGAATCTACCGATGGAACACCTGATGAAGCTCCACGGGACGTTGAGAGAACTGCGTTCGTTGAAGGAGGAGACGCCATGAACGAGTGGGAGTGGCAACTCCTTGAAGCCAAGAAACCGGCGGATGATCTGCGCATCGCGGATGTCGAGGTCAGACCCGGCAGCCGGGTCAAGCTTCATCCGCGGGCAGGCGGCGACGTTATGGACATCGCGCTTGCTGGCAAGACCGCCGTCATCGAATCCATCGAGCAGGATTACGAGGGACAATTTCACCTATGCGTAGTCGTGGACGATGATCCGGGAAGGGACATTGGCCTGATGCGACAACCAGGCCACCGCTTCTTTTTTACGCCGGACGAAGTCGAACCTCTGGGAGATGCCGCAACCAGCCGCGTCGGAAAGCGCCGAATTCTCATCGCCGGAATCGGAAACATTTTCCTGGGCGATGATGCGTTTGGAGTGGAAGTCGCGAGGCGATTGTCCGGCCGCGCGTTGCCGCAGAATGTCCGCGTGACCGACTTCGGCATTCGTGGCTACGATCTGGCCTACGCGTTGCTCGACGGATACGACACAACCATCCTGATTGACGCTTGTCCACGCGGCCAACCGGCGGGCACGCTCTACGTGATCGAACCTGAGCTTAGCGACCTGGGCAGTTCTGAGGAGCGCCAGAGTGCGGTCGAAGCTCACAGCATGAACCCGCTGAATGTGCTTCGCCTTGCAAGCTCAATGGGTGGCCCACTCAAACGGGTGCTTCTGGTCGGCTGTGAACCGGGCACGCTCGGCCCCGAGGAAGGTCAGATGGGCTTGAGCGAGCCAGTCGAGGCTGTCATCGATGAAGCGGTGAAATTAGTCGAGGCGCTGGTGGCTAAGATACTGAACGGGGACGAATCGAATACAAAAAGCGTGAACGACATTCAATGAGAGGAGACTGCCGTGGCCATGGAATTCTCTGAAGGTACGAACCACAACGGAACCGACAAGGACACTTTGTTCATGCTCGGGGGAGCGGCGCTGATCCTGTTTGGGACAGGGTTGATTCTTTCCAACCCGCTGGTGCGCCGGTATCTCGGACAGCTGGGCGTGGGCAATCTGGTTCAGGCTGCCTTGCCCGATATTGACCGGTATCTGAAACTACGGGCCATGTGAGGACCTAAACGACCGATGGGATCGACGACTGACACCAGCGTTCTATACGTCGCGGACACGAGGGCCAGCCAATTCACGGTGCAGGTCTTCGCCGGAGGCTTGCTGTCGGCTTTCGGTCACAGTCCAACCATCGCCATGCGCAACTTCTCACTCGATGCGCACGTGAACCCCGATCACATCGAGCAGGCTTCCCTTAAAGTCACGATCAAGGCGTCGTCGCTGACGGTGAGGGACGACGTTTCCGATAAAGACCGGCGTGAGATTGAGCGCATGATGCAAGAGGAGATTCTTGAGAGTTCGACTTATCCCGAGATTACTTACGAATGCTCGAACATCGCCGCCACCAAGTCTAGTGAAGAACAATACTCGGTTACGTTGAATGGCGAGTTGACCCTGCACGGCGTAACCCGCTCGCAGCCTGTTCCGGCGCGCGTGACGTTGGCTGAAGATTCGCTGAGGGCTTTTGGAACATTTTCGCTCCTGCAGACCGATTACAATTTGAAACTGGTCACAATCGCCGGGGGCGCCCTGAAGGTCAAAGACGAATTAAAGTTTTCATTCAACATCCTGGCTCGAAAGAAAGAGTAACGCAATGTGCCTAGCCATCCCGGGACAGATCGTTGAGTTATTTCCGGATCAGCCGAACGCGGCTCTGATCGACGTGGTTGGCGTTCGGCGCAAGGTTGATCTGGGACTCTTGCAAGACGACATGCCGGTAAGGGGAGATTGGGTGCTGATCCATGTCGGTTTTGCCATGAGCAAGATCAGCGAGAAAGATGCCATTGACCAGATGCGCACGCTGAGGATGTTAGGAGAAGCTGAGGCCGCGATGCAAGAGGTCGAAGGATATGGGCTGGACCATGCCGAGAACACAAAGGCATCGTGAAACATCTTAATGACGCAAGCAAAGGATCGGGCATGAAGTTCGTGGATGAGTTTCGCGATCCCGAAGTCATCACAAAGACTTCAGAAGAAATCCGCCGGCTAGCCGATCCCAACCGGCATTACCGCATTATGGAAGTGTGCGGCGGACACACGCACGCGATCTATCGCTTCGGCCTGAAAGATCTGCTTCCATCCAACATCGAACTGATCCACGGGCCCGGCTGCCCGGTTTGCGTGCTGCCCATGGGAAGAATTGATGACGGCCTTTCCATCGCTCAACAGCCGGACGTTATTTTCGCCGCATTTGGCGACATGATGCGGGTTCCGGGCACGCAGGGTAGTCCGCTTGAACACAAAGCCCGCGGAA
>JBEKGG010000224.1:0-8232 GCA_050012915.1 Terriglobales bacterium
ATGCGCGACGTTGTGCGCCCTATTTATCGGACCCTGGGCATCATCCCAGAAATTGCCACTGGCATTCAGAGCGCGAGCATTCTGCAAACTCCGCCCGAAGAGTAGTACAGGAATTATTTTTTCTGGGCTTTCAGCGGCAGCGCTCCTCTGCCCATTCGATTCCATTGTTCGCCAATGAAGCTAAACAATACGACGCGATCGCGGAATGCTTCGGTACCACCAGGTTTCGTCACCGAATACGCAGCGGCGAGATTGGCGAAAGCCAGACAATCCTCGAGTTTGGCACCGAGCAAATACGCGTGGATGAAGCCGGAATCAAAAGTATCCCCCGCGCCAACGTCGTCTACAACCGTAACCCGCGGCGGCGCCGCGCTCCACTGCTCGCTGCCCGAACGACACGTGGCGGCCGCGGAGCCTCGTTTCACCGCCACCACTTTGGCCAGCCCGGATAGGAATTCGAGTGCCTGCGAAAAGTTTTCTGTCCGCGCAATCTTTTTTGCCTCGCGCTCGTTGGGTAGAAATACATCGACATACTTCAGGACCTCAAGCAAATCCTGCGCCCACTCGTTTTCGGGGTCATCGTTGGTGTCAAGCGATGTGGTCAGTCCAGCTTGCTTGGCTTGCTGAAACAAATTAAGGATTTGCGGCCGGAGCGCGCGATGTAGGAAGTACGAGGAAAGATGGAAGTGACGCGCAGACCGAACGTAGTCCAAATCGATGTCGGAATATTGCATTTCAAACATCGTTCCTGGATAGGTCAGCATATATCGGTGCTGAGGCTGAGGAAGAACAACTGTGAGCCCTGTCGAAGTGTTTCCCGTGCTTTGTTTCATGCGGCTAAGATCGACGCCGGCTTCCGCAAGCCGCTCTGCAGCCATTTTCCCCAGAGGATCGGTGCCGATTTTCGATATAAACCCGACCGGGGTACCGAGTAGGCACAAGTTGTGCGCGAAAATCCCCGATGAGCTTCCCAAGGTGAACGCCATGTCGCTCGCGAGGTGTTCGCAGTCCAGCACTAAATCTTTGGGCAATCCATAGAGGATGAGATCCAGGTTCAGCTCACCGACGACGCAGACTTCAATCATTCCAACTCCACGAAACTGCTCGAACATTCGCTCCGCGTTTTTGTGGTAAATCTTTTCCAACACGTCGTCTGGAAGTTCCATGCCATAAATATTCCAGCGCCCCTGCCCAGGATATCCCCAATAATCGAAGTATTCGTCCGCCGTCTCCAGCCAGCGAAAATGGTTGCGGTACATGGCTTCGTCCATGCCATTGTCGGTTCCAAACATAATGCGGTCCTGGTATTTCAGGAAAAATTCGCGAGCACGCCGGGGCTGGCGGCCGAGTTCCGCTTCCCGCGCGCCAAATTCGACCATCACATTGGGAAGCGTATCCAGCAGATGCGAAACGTAGTCAAGGTTTTCCGGCCAGTTCGCCATGTGCAGCGCAACAAATGTCGTATGCGGATGCCTGGCAAACATGCGATCGCGCGCCGCCAGGATCGACTGCTTGCTGGGGAACTGCCGGCCGTAAAAACTCCAGTCGGGATGTTCAATCAACTCCTCGTATCGTTCATTGGTATTGTCCACGGGGTGAAAAAAAGCCTCGGGATCCGTAGAGTGAATGGACACAGGAATGCCGAGCCGCCCGCATTCCTCCCAAATGGGATCGAGGCGCGGATCATCGATCGCAACCAGTTTCCCCGACTTGTCGCGCACGCTCAGCCCAAGATCTTTCAGCTGCTTCAGGCCGCGCGCGCCGCGGGCAACCGCATCGTCAAGTTGCGCCACCATTTCCTGGCTGAAATTCGGATCGTCAATTTTGCTCCAGTCGATTTGCGAGAAAACTATAAAGCGCCCGGGATAGGGCCTCACCATCTCGTCGATGACGCGCTGCAGTTTGTCACCCCACATGCCAGTCAGGATTACGACCGTCTTCACATTCGTGTTGTCCATGATCTCGATCACGCGCTGGGGCGGCATGTGTTCGTCGATACCCATTGCGTCGTTAATGTGATTGTGAACATCGATCACGTAGTACTTGGCGCGCTCTACGTTGTGCACCGGAGCACGCAACATGGGGACAGGTTGAAAGTCTTTCAAGAGCAGGGTCTTCTTTTGTTCAGCATCGGCCGCAGATTTGTAGCCGATCTGATCTTGGGATTGCTCTTGCTGCTTGGAAGCGGCTTGCGCGGCTGACCATGTTGAGGCGCACAACAGAACTAAACAGACGCAGCGTCTGGCCGTCATTACTCCGAGTGAAACTATTTTGATTGACATCCGTTTCTGTCTCCACCAGCCTATAACGCGCGTGCTTGACAGGTTTAGATCAACGAAAGTAAAAGTAATTGATCGCAATATATCGCAATTTGGCCCTGCTGATTAAAGCTCAACCCGAATAAAATTTCCAACTGTGTATCCTCAGCCCAAGAACGCGAGCCAGCGATTGCAGGAAACTATCCATCGCAATCGCCGGGGCGAGAAGGTCGGGGTGTACGCAGTGTGCTCGGCTCATCCCACCGTGATCACGGCGGCCATTCGCCAAGCGGTCGAGGACGAATCAGTTTTGCACGTCGAGTCTACATCGAGTCAAGTGAATCAATTCGGCGGTTACGCCGGAAAAACCCCGTCTCAGTTCGCTGAGTATATTCACTCCGCAGCACTGCGCGCTGGACTTCCGAGGGAGCGAGTCTTATTAGGCGGCGATCATCTGGGTCCGTATCCGTGGCGAGAACAGCCAGCCGCCCTGGCGATGGAAAAGGCTTGCGAACTGGTTCGCGGTTGCGTGTTCGCCGGATATAACAAGATTCATCTTGACGCAAGTATGGCCTGCGCCGATGACGACGAGAGCGGCCCGGACGGAGGGACCGTCGCGCAACGAGCGGCCATTCTGTGCCGTGCTGCCGAAAGCGCATTCGATAAACTTCCGCCAGGCTCTTCGCCGCCGCTGTATGTAATCGGGACTGAGGTTCCTGCGCCCGGCGGTGAATCGGCGGCGGGAACGCCTCCCGCGATATCTTCGGCCAGCCATGTCCATGACACTCTGGAGCTGTTCTGTGCTGCCTTTGCTGAACAGAATGTGAGTGCTGCGTGGGAAAGAGTGATCGGCATGGTGGTGCAGCCTGGAGTCGAGTTCGGCGAAAATATCATTTTCGATTACGACAGACGAACGACGAGCGTGCTCTCATCTGCTTTGCCGGAAGATCCCGCCCTGGTTTATGAAGCGCACTCTACGGACTACCAGCAGTCCACAGCTCTTTCGCAGATGGTCGAGGATCACTTCGCCATCTTGAAAGTCGGACCGTGGTTGACGTTCGCATTTCGGGAAGCGGTCTTTGCTTTGGGTGCGATTGAGCGGGAATGGCTTGCCCAGCGCAAAGGAGTTCGCCTCTCGCAAGTTAGGGAAGCACTCGACGCTGCTATGCTGCGCAATCCGGGATATTGGCGTTCGTACTATCAAGGGAATGAAGACGAGCTGCATCTAGCCCGCATGTACAGTTACAGCGATCGCTGCCGATACTACTGGGGGGACGCTGCGGTTCAGCAGGAATTGGCCCGCCTTCGTACTAATCTTGATGCTTCTGCTCCGCCGCTGTCGCTGGTGAGCCAATATTTGCCCGTGGAGTACGAAGCGATCCGCTCCGGCCGACTTCATGTGAATGCCGAAGACATGATTCAGGAACACATCGGAGCGGTGTTGCGTCTTTATGCTGCTGCGTGCGGCATGAAAAAGAAAAATCAAGGAAGCCCAAACGCGTAGAGAGAACTGCCTGCAGCAATCGCAACATATTCTTTTCCATCTACGGCGAAGGCCATTGGTGAGGCATACACTGCTCCGCCCATCTGAAAATGCCAGAGAGGTTTTCCTGACGAGGCATCCAGCGCGATGAAATTTCCTTCGGCATCGCCCGTGAATAAAAGTCCTCCCGCAGTTGAGAGCACTCCCGACCAGGTGGGCGAAATGTGGCGAAACACCCACTTTACCTGACCGCTCGCGGGATCGATGGCGCGCACCGCGCCCGAGTACGGCTCCGCTTTATCGGAAGGAAAGTAGGCACTGCCGTAATAAGCATGGCCCACCTCGTAAGGCTGCGGCGCCGTACTAAAAATGTCGCACTCCTCCCGCGCGGTTACATAAAAAAGATTGGTTCGAGAATCGAAACTGGGAGCCATCCAGTTTGTCGCGCCCAGCGCTCCCGGACAAACCGTTCGACCCTCGGGCGTCGGCGAGCTTTGCTGGTTCGGAACCGGACGGCCCTCCGCATCTTTGCTGTCGGTCCAAGTGGTGTGGGCATAGGCATTGGTCGAGAGCAGCTTGCCCGTGGTGCGATCGATAAGATAGAAGAAGCCGTTGCGGTTGGCCTGCGCGATCAAGTGCTTCTCGCCGGAATCGATCATGATCGGAACCTGCGTAGCGTCCCAATCGTGCTCGTCATGTTTGGTAAATTGAAAATACCAGTTGAGTTTTCCGGTATCGGCATCGAGGGCGAGCAGAGAGTTGCTGTAAAGATTGTCGCCGGCGCGTCCTTCGCCGCGATTCGACGGCGACGGATTTCCGGTCGGCCAAAAAAGTTGATTGGTCTTCGCATCGTAAACACCGGTCATCCACGCGGGCGCGCCGCCGATTTTCCACGAATCGCCTTCCCAAGTGTCATGGCCCGGCTCGCCCGGACCTGGAACCGTGTAGAACCTCCACTTTCGCTGACCGGTGTCTGCGTCGTAAGCATCGATGAACCCGCGAATGCCGTATTCGCCGCCGGAGACGCCGAGAATCACCAGATTCTTTACCGCCAGCGGGGCTAGTGTGAAGCTGTAGCCTTCTTTGTAGTCGGCGGCGGCGACATCCCAGATGACGTTTCCAGTTTTGGCATCGAGTGCGATGACATGGGCATCGAGCGTGCCGAGAAATACTTTGTCGCCCAGGATGGCGAGCCCGCGATTCACGTGGCCACAACACGGTCGAATATCCGAAGGCACTTGATGCTGGAAAAGCCAGATGGGGCGGCCGGTGCGGGCGTCGAGCGCGAATGCGCGATCGTCCTGGGCAGTGGCGTAGAGGATTCCGTCCACAACCAGTGGCGTGGTCTCAAACTTTCCTGTAGCCGCGGTTTGGTAAACCCACTTCGCCGTCAGCGAATGTACATTCGCCGTGTTGACTCGATCCAAAGAACTGAAGCGATTGCCCGCGTAGTCGCCTGAATAGGTGAGCCAGTTCTGCGGTTCGCTGGAAGCATTGACCAGCCGCTCGAATGTGACCTGGGCCCGCGGCTCGATAGCGAACCCAGTGACGATTAAACCCAGCAGACAAAGGCCACGCAGCTTATTCATTGGCACGGTCATTTTGTACCCACGCTAAGCAGGAAAGCGATGATGTCATCGAGATCCGGATCGCTCAGGATCGTTGGATTGTAGATGGGCATCAGAGAGTCGCGGCTTTTCTGGATCGAAAGTAGTTTGTCTTTCTCGAACAGATGAATGTGCTCAGCGGTGTCCATCATTTGCAGACTGAATTGGTCTTCGTTCAAAGTAACGCCTTTGATCTCGTGTCCGTCCGGGGTCACGACGGTAACGGTTTGATATTCCTGCGCAAATTCTTTGGTCGATTCCGTGAGCCCCCAAGCCAAGCGCTTGCTGGGGTCGCGAACCGACTCGACCAGCGAATCGACGGTTCGCGCCGCGGCTACCGAAGTCAGATCGGGGCCAAGGCGTCCTCCAGCGCCTTCCACCATGTGGCAGGATGAACAGTTCGCGTTCCCGTAGAAGAGTTCTTTGCCACGTGCAGCATTGCCTGCGGGCTTAGCCGGTGCTTGAACCTGAACGCTGCGCAGATACGTAATGATCTGCCAAATCTCGTCGTCGGTCATGCCGACGCCTTGACCGTTGGTTCCGTTGGCGGGCATGACGGTGCCGGGGATTCCCTGGCTGATGTTCTGGAACAGATCGGCGTCGGAGTCGCCATGATGTTTGTGGGCACGGGTGAGATCAGGACCGCGACCGCCTCCGCGTGCGCCGAGTCCGTGGCAGAAAGCGCAGTTGATTCGGAATTCGAATTCGCCGGACTTGGCTGCTTTGGCGTCGCCGGAAAATGGGTTGTGCATTTCGTCGGCGAGAGTCGAGGGAGCCAGAATTATCAACAGCGCTGTCACGAGAACAACTCTCGACAATGTCTGACCGGACATCGTCCGCGTCACCGTCGGTGACCAGGCGAAGGAATTTCCGAGGTACATGGGAATTGCGCGCATGATAGCACAGCGTTTCTCAGCGACTTTCCCACAACGGGAAAGGTTTACTGTTTGGTACCGGTACCCCCCTCCCCCTGTCGCGCGCAAAATCTAGAAAACAAGGACTTTAATTTTCGACCCCATGCTAGATCTTTGAGTTTGCAGGGGTTACGCGCAAAATCTAGAGATCATGGGAGTTAGGGTTGCGGCGTCGAGCCCGTCGCGTTCCATTTTGGAACTGCTTGCCGGATTTTGGCCACTGGCGCGTCAGATTATCAAACACTGTTCATTATCTCGGAGATAATAATTATACGTCAATATTATCTTAGTCGAATCCGTGGCGTCAAGCCTAGAAAACGGCGGAGGCCGTCGGTGCGCAGTTCTTTAACCGGACGTCCTTCCCCCGAGCAGAATGCACGGACTCGAAGAGACCGGTCGTGAGTTTCGGGTTCCCAGTTCCCAGTTTGTTCACAGGGTGAGTTATCGAAACTGGGGGTCCTACGGTAAACACCGTATGCAATTTATTATCGCGCTGCGACGACGCAATGTGCGGAGTGACGGGATCCATTTGATCTTGTTTTTTAGGAAGACATCCGCAACTCGTTGAATGTATCGGTGAGAGAACTCCTGCAAGTTGCAGAGGCGCATCGCATCGCAGCCCCGATTTATCCGCCTTCCGCGATAAGCATGAAAAATTTCGCTACCAATGACAACTCTTTACAAAAATGTCCGCATGAGTCTTGGTCTCGATCTTTCCTAAGTTGTACGATGAAACTCAATTCAACACGAAGGAGAAGCAAATGCCTATGCAACCTCAGGAACAAGCAACTCTCAACGTAAAACTGGTTCACTTCACCAAGCAGAATTCGCCCGATGAGCCGGTGCAGGTTGCCTTTGCGGTAACGGATGATCAAGGCAAAGAGGAGATCATCACCGGCGAGGTGCCGTACAGCTACGACCTGTTCCATCTGTTTCAGGAGCAGGGCTGGCTGAATATTCGCCGCGGCGTGGCGTCGATCCGAGAGACGCGAACCCAGCGTCGCGCGATGTCGGCCTAATCTTACATACTCATTCCGTGCGCTGGAACCCCACCGGTACGGGGTTCCAGCCTTATCTCATAAAGTTCAGCGATCAAGAAACCGGAGGTTTGAAATGATGAGTGATCTTCAACTTAATCGAGGCGATATCTGCGGCGATCCGACGGGTTTGCGAGTTAGAGTGGAAGATGTGGACATTTACGATTACGTTCACTTCTCGGTGATTGAAATCAGTGAGGACGGAGATGGTGAGGAGGGCTCAGGAGAGATGTCGCATGTGGCGTTTGCGCATCGGTTCACCAAGCTGGGCGGTGCGTTCACTCACTAATGGCACCGCGGGCCGGTCATTTTCGGCTGCATCGGAACAAGAATGGCCCACCCCGGTTCGAGGCGATTCATGGAGGCAACTCTCAGTCACGGTGTTACTTTAAACACGGTTCCGACGCGCTCGAATCGAAGGAATGCCTGATACGCAGTCCCGTAGAGGTTCCCCTGCGAGTCTCGAATCAATCCTGCGAACGGCGTCGCGCCTTCGGAACCCCCGTTGAGGCTGTACAGCACCGTGAGCTTCCCTGTCCGGCTCACTTCGAACACGGTTCCGTAGTTGCCTGCGGCTCCGCCCGTCTGAGTCGTGCCGTACAGGTTGCCGGCGGGATCGAGGACAAGCGCTCCGTTCGGGGTCTCGCCCTCGGTGCCATCCTTACTGAAGGCGTGGAGGACGGTGAACTTGCCGGTCTTATCCACTTTGAACACGGTTCCGCATCCGTAAATTCCGCATTGTCCTCCGAAAGCGCCGGCATACCCGGCGGCACCGTAGAAGTTTCCATCTGCGTCTGCGACCAAGGCGACGCCTCCGCCGAGGGGAAATGCTCCGTCGTCTTTTCCGGTAAAAGCATGCAAGACGGTTTCCTTCCCGAACCGATCCAGCTTGAACACAACTCCACAGCCCTTTTCGCCCTGGAGAGTGCATTC
>JBEKGG010000225.1:0-7236 GCA_050012915.1 Terriglobales bacterium
GGGCGGGTGGGCGGCGCTTCCAGTTTTTTTCTCGGGAATTGTGTTTTCCAGCAGCCTTCAACGATTTGGCCGTCCAGCAGAAGCACTGGGAGTCAACCTTTTCGGTGCGGTGCTGGGTGGCCTCATGGAGAATGCTGTAATGATCGGAGGCACGCCGATTCTCAAAGGACTCGCTCTCGTGATGTATGCCGCGTCCGGGTTTGCTCTGTTTCGGAGCCGAGCCAACCTTCCAGTCTGACCACTTAACCAATCCACGCCAGCCACGCCCATCCTACAAGAAGAGTCGCCATCGTAATCGGCAAACCAACCCGGAAGTAATCCCAGAAACCGACTTCCATCTCCGGCTTGGCGCTTTCCACCACGATGAGATTCGCCACGCTCCCCGTGATCGTCAGATTGCCCGCAAGCGTTGAGGCCATGGCCAGAGCCAGCCACGCTGTGTGCGGATTGCTGAAGCCGGGAATCAACGACTTCAACAGCATCACGGCAGGCACATTGCTCACGATATTGCTGAACAGCGCAACCACGACGGTAAACGTTCCGAGCCTTTGCAGATTCCAATGTTCCGCCAGCCCAAGCAATTGTCGGACAATTCCTGCATTTTGCGCTCCACCCACGATCAGAAACAATCCGATAAAAAATACCAGCAGTCCCCAGTCCACTTGTTGATAAAGCTTTTGGGGCTCGAGCGTTCTCGTGATCAGCAGCATGGCGGCGCCGAGCGCCGCCATCATCGCAGGTGGCACGCCGAAGAAGAATCCAACAACCACGGCGGCAACTACAACGACTGGCTTGGTGAGGTGCGATAGGTCCAGTGCGGGCAGCGGAATTCTTTCTTCCGTCTCGGGCGGCAGTTGGATGTTGCGCATATGAATCCAATGCAGAATGGCCCAATCGAAAAATAGTCCCACGACCGCGACTGGCCCGAGATGAAAAAGAAAATCGTGATAACGGATGCCAGAGAACGATCCAATCAACATATTCTGCGGATTGCCGGTAATCGTCGACACGCTGCCAATGTTGGACGCAGTCGCGACGGCGAGTAAATACGGCAACGGCTGCAGTCGCATGCGTCGCGTAATGCCGAGTACAAACGGAACCATTACCAGACAAACAATATCGTTTACCAAAAATGCGGAAAGCACTCCGCAGGTGAAAATCACTGCGGGCAACAGCCTGGTCGGCTTCAAGCGCTGCAAGACTTGTTCCGCATTCCACTCGAAAAAGCCTACCAGGCGCAGATTGCCCACGATCAGCATCATCGAAAACAGAAGTACGAGCGTGGAGAAGTCGATGAAGCGCAGCGCATCCGAAGGTTGCACCACGCGGAAGGCGATCATAGCCACCGCGCCGATAATCGCCGCGCCCGGACGATCAATTTTCAGGCCGGGAAACTTCCCAACCGCAAAGACCAGGTAGCTGGCAAGAAAAATAATGTACGCCGCGACCACCTGTGCGTCAGGCACCGCCGTAGAGGGGATGAGAAGCATGTCGTCGCCACAGGATAACAGGGCGCAGAGGGGGACATAACCCGGATGAAACACGCAGCCCCAGACGCTTCGTCCGGGGCGATAAAATCGGACAGTCTACTTCCGTGAACTGGTCCGCTTTTCCATGCGAACGACGGCGAGGGTTTCTCCGTTCTTGAGCGGGGCGGCGATATTTTCCAGCGCGACATAACCTCTTGCGCGGTACAGCGCCACTCCAGTCAGGGTCGCACCCATTTCGAATCGGGTGAAGCCCGCGGCCGTGGCTGCCTTTTCGCAGGCGTCAAGAATCATGCTGCCAATCCCACGCCGTACCCAGTCGGGATGGACAAAAAAAGCGCGAATCTTCGCCGCGTCCCGATGAGGGTCCAGCAGAGAATCCTCCCGGCCCGCCCAGTGGTCGCCGCCAAACAGTGTTTTATGCTTGCTCCATCCGCCGCAGCCCACAATCACCGACTCAGCTTCCACAACAAAATACGTTCCGTCCGCGATCAACTGGCTGTCGACGCCATAGACGCTTTGCAGCGCGCCTTCGATCTGCGCCGATGTGTAATCTCCCGCCTGCAATTTGCGTACCGACGCATCAATCAATACGCGAAGAGCCGGGACATCCGCGGGAACGGCTTGGCGAAGCGTGAGATTCATGGCTTGGCAACCGTGAGAAGTGTAGCAAGCGAAAGTTCAAGCATTCAATTCGGAGGAGCGTTTCCCAATCCCTTGAAGAGTCGTCATCCAGGTTGAATGATTGTCATCTCGAGCAACGCGAGGGATCTCGGTGTTTGCCTCCACTAACCACACTGATAGCACAGACAAAAACCCATATCCCTCGTCGCGCTCGGGACCGGCAAGTATGTTATGAGGCGTTTCTAGTGCAGGTCTTCGCGGTGGCGAAGCCAATCGATAAACATCTGCTCGAGCGGCTTGTCGTAGCCCATCATCACGTGGCGGATGGTGTGGCCGCTGACAAAGTGGCAGACTTCCTCGGCGAGATTCTTGGCGTGATCACCCGCGCGCTCGAGCGATTGGGTCATGAAGATGACCTGCAAGCTCGCCTGGCGCTGCGAGCCCTCCGGGTTTTCGATGTGCCGCAGGAAAATCAGATTGCGCAGCCGATCCATTTCCGCGTCTGCGCGCAACACATCGATCGCCTTCTTAACATCGCGCGTGGCAAAGGCCGCGCCCGCATCCGCCAACATCTTTTCCAGCACCGTTGCCATGTGCGTAAGATCGTGCGTGTCCTGCGGATCAATGCGCGGCCCGGCCGCTTGCGCGCTGCTGGCAAAACTGAGCAGCAAATCTCCGATGCGCTCCAGACTGATCATGAATTTCATGCAAGCCAACAACTCCCGGGCCTCGGTTCCGCTGACCTGAGTGATGGCGAGTGTCACCCCATCATCGATTTCGCGGTCCAGTAGGTCGAGTTGTTTCTCGCGCTCGCGAATCGTATTGAGCAGCGGCGAAGATCCGGTCGCAATACCCTCAGCGGCAGCCCCAGCCGCATCCTTGGCGACGGCACATGCTTCGATGGTTCGCTTGACCAGGTGCGAATAGGCAGGCTCAGGTACCGGAGTGTTGATGACAGCAGTACTCATCACAAAATCCCTCGGTTCTCGGAATGGCGGCCGCGCCGCCTTCGGTTGTCTTCGCTGCCTGCCTGTAGAAATACTCACCCCACAAGCATAGGTTCTTTGTTTCCAGAATGTGTTAAAAGGTTGTAAATTCTTGGCGTTCGCGCGGTCGAAAAGGCTATAGGCGAGCGCCGGTAGAGGTTCCATCTGCCTCACGCTGACGCAGGCGAAGAATCGGTTGCCAACGGCAGCGTGAACAAAAACACGGAACCGTGATTTAGTTCGCTCTCGGCACGAATCGTGCCATCGTGCGCTAACACGATATGTTTCGCGATCGCCAGCCCCAGCCCTGTGCCGCCAGATTCGCGCGAGCGCGCTTTGTCCACCCGGTAGAAGCGCTCGAATAATCGCGGCAAATGCTCGTACGGAATGCCTGGACCGAAATCGCGGACATAAAATTCGACGCCCCGATCCGAACGCCTCGCTCCCAGCACCAATCGGCCACCCGATGCGGCATATTTGAGCGCATTGTCGATGAGGTTGGAAAAAACCTGATGGATGGCTTCGCGGTCGGCGTCGACCAAATCCGGCGCTGAGTCTTCCACCACCAAATCGATGCCGTGCGTGCGTGCCACTTCACGGAAGTTCCGCACTGCTTCCTGCAAAATTTCCCCCGCCGCGACAGGCTGTATGTCGAAGCGCTGCTCGCGCGATTCCACTCTTGCCAGGGTCAGCAGATCTTCAGTCAAGCGTGACATGCGATGCGCATTCTTGCGAATAATCTCAAGAAACTCGCGCGAATGATTATTCTCTGGCGAACTGTCGAGCAGGGTTTCAGCATAGCCCTGAATGGACGTCAACGGAGTTCGCAATTCGTGAGAAACGTTCGCAATGAAATCGCGCCGAGTTTTCTCGATACGCTCAGTCTCGGTCAAATCACGCAGAACGGCAACCGCTCCTCCGCCTGGCATCGGAGCTGCGGTCACATCGAAAGTGTGCGCCGGAATAATCGAAGTCGCTCGTGCCGTAATCACCTTGCGGGTCACGCTGGCTCCCCGCACCGCACGCAGAAAATCCGGATCGCGAACCGTCTCAACGATAGGAACATTCAGCCGCGTACGCTGTGGAACCAGGCTGTCCATCCGCTGATTAGCCCACTGCACACGCTCGTCGGGGCCGACTGCGATGACGGCGTCCTCCATGCTATTGAGCAAAGTTTCAAGTTGGCGCTGACTGGTTCGCAGGGCGGCAAAGTTGCTTTCCACGTGCCGCGCCGTTTTATCGAGGGCTGCGGCAAGTTGCCCAATTTCGTCGCCCGAAGCTTCGGCGATGCGCGCCGTTAATTCTCCGCCGGCGATCTTATTGGCGAACTCGACAATCCGTTGCAGCCGCCGCGCCGTGAAGTGGGCCAGGACTCCGGCCAGCACCAGCGCGACCAGAAACGCAAAGGCCGAACCGGTCAGCAGTCTCTTGCGCAGCTGCGACGTTGCGGCTCCCAAGTCTGATAGCGAATCGGCCAAACGAACCGCTCCGCCGGAAATCGGCGCGGCGACATACAGAAAATCGATTCCCAAAGTCTGGCTGGCGCGCGCATCGGTTCCGACTTCTCCTCTCAAAGCCGCGGCAAACTCGGGCGTTTGCGCATGGTTTTCCATTGCCGACGCCGATGCCTCAGAGTCAGCAAGAACTTTGCCGGTTACATCAATGACGGTTGCGCGCGCGCCGGCGGCGTGGCTTTCTTCCGAGACGACGTCTTGAAGAGTGTGTTCACGGTCGGTATTTACCCGGTTCGCGAACATTAATGTTTTTTGTCTCAGGCTGCGGTCGATTTCCTGCCGAAGCGAATTCTCCCACGCCCGCCGAATGGAGAAATCAAGCGTCGCCGTTGCGACGGCGATGACCAGGGCAAAGGCCGCCAGCAGCCGCAAGAAGAGCCGGCTTGTCACTTCGGCGCCTCGAAGCGATAGCCCGCCCCACGCACCGTTTTCAAATAACGCGGGCTCTCCGGATCGGGCTCGATCTTTTCGCGAATTCGCCGCACGTAAACATCCACCGATCGCGGCGTGACATAAGCCGTGTCCCGCCAGACCGAGTCGAGAAGCTGATCGCGAGTAAACACGCGCCCAATGTGTCGCGCAAAATAATCCAGCAGCCGGAACTCCGTGGCCGTCGTCCCTACCAGTTGGCCACGCACGGTCAGTGTCATCGCGCTGGGATCGATTTCGATCTCTCCCACCTTCAGCGGCGACTGCGAGAGCGGGCGCTCGAAGCGGCGCAATACCGCTTTCACTCTTGCCACTAGCTCGCGGGGGCTGAATGGTTTGGGAATATAGTCATCTGCGCCAAGCTCCAGGCCGAGAATGCGATCGGCCTCGCCACTTTTTGCAGTGAGAAATATTACGGGACTCGACGCCAGCAACGGCGTCTGCCGGATTTGTCGGCACAGTTCGAGCCCATCCCGCCCCGGCACCATAATGTCGAGAATGAAAAGGGTGGGCCTCTGCCGTTCCGATTCCGCGACGACCGTGTTGCCAGTGGGAAATACTTTCACCGCGAATCCCGCCCCCTCAAGGTGATGGCGCACCAGCCGGGAAATATCGGGATCGTCTTCAACCACAAAGATGCTTGGTTTCACACGGGTATTGTAGCCGGGCTGTCACAATATTGCGCCGATTGTAACCAGATTGAAACATTTGGTTTTGGCGCCGACACTGGTCTCCGCTTCAGTTGAAGGAAAAACGTTAAGGCCTAACTTGAACGACCATGTTTCCAGTTTCATCAATCCAAAACTTCGTGCCGGGAGGCACAATCGTCGTCGCACTGTATTCCGTAATCACAGCCGGCCCAGAATACTTCTGTACAGGCCGCAATGAATCCCGATCATAAGTTGCGGCTCTCATTTTTCGGCCCTCGAAAAAGACCGAGATCTGCTCCGGATCGAAGCGTCTGCTTTGGGTGGGTCCAACGATATGTTTGCTTAAACTCGGTTTCGGAGATTTCACAGTCGCCCGCAGGCGCAGCGTCACCAACTCTATCTCGCGTGACAGATAGCTGTAGCCGTAACGCCGTTCATGGTCGCGATGGAAAGCCGCGATCAGCCTGCTGGTATACGGAATATTGAGTTCGTACCCTTGGCTCCGATAACGAACATCCACGCTAAAGTGATGCCGAATGCCGCCGTGCCAGCCCTCTGCTCGAAAATCCTCCTCGGCTCGGCAGCGCAAATTTCGAAATCCGTCGTTCAGCCGCTTCAGAGGAAGTTCATCCAAGATTCGCCAGAGCACGGTACGCGAATAATCTTTCACGATATCGCTCACGAGAATGCCAAATGCCGACAGAGCGCCCGGGCGCGCAGGCACAATCACCCGCGGGATGTGCAAACTCGCAGCCAAATCGCAGGCGTGCAACCCGCCAGCTCCGCCGAAGGCCACCAAGGCAAACTCTCGAGAGTCGTAGCCGCGCTCAATCGACACCACGCGAATAGCTTTTTCCATGGTCGCGTTCACAACGCGAACCACTCCTGCGGCAAATTGTTCGAGCGAAAGCCTGCAGCTTTGTTTCTTCAGCCATGCGGATACGACTCGGCGGGTTCGTTCCAGGTCGAGCGTGAACTCGCCGCCCAGAAAACGATGCGGCTGCAACCGCCCGAGAATCAGATTCGCATCCGTCACTGTCGGCTGAGTTCCGCGACCATAACAAATAGGACCTGGATCGGCCCCAGCGGACTCAGGCCCCACGCGCAGCGCCCCCGCAGCGTCGAATCGCGCGATGGAGCCACCCCCGGCGCCGACCGTGTGAATGTCGAGCATGGGCACGCCAATCGGCAGGCCAGCAATTTCGGCTTGGTTTCCTCCACGAATTTCTCCGTCGACCAGCGCCACGTCGGTCGAAGTGCCGCCCATGTCGAACGAAATGATTCGCGTAGATCCGCTGCGCCGCGCCATCGCCAGGGCTCCGACGACACCTCCCGCAGGCCCAGAAAGTACGGTGCGCACAGGTTCGCGCGCGGCGGAACGCAGCGTCGTAATGCCGCCGCCGGATTGCATGACAAAAATATGTGCGCCCTGACTTTTTCCGCTCGACGCTTGGGCGCGAGCCTCAAGCCTGTCCAAGTACTGCTCCATCACCGGTTGCAGATACGCATTCACTACGACCGTACTGGTGCGCTCATATTCGCGAAA
>JBEKGG010000226.1:0-8203 GCA_050012915.1 Terriglobales bacterium
CCGTTTTCTTTAGCTGCAAGCTCACAGTCGAAACCGGTTGAGGTTTCGCACCCTTGACCAGAGTGAATTCGTAGTAGTTGCGATCGCCTTTGTGTTTGAGAACCTCGAGGTCGCTGCGAGTGTTTGCGATCAAACCGCTCTGCACTCCCAAGTCGCCGACCGCGCTTTGCAGCTTGGCTTCCGCGGCCGCGAGTTCGGCTTTGGTCGAGGCAACATCGGTCTTAACGCCGCCGACGTCTGTTTTGACATTGGCAACTTCGCCATTCACCTGGCTGATCTGCTGTTTCTGTTGCTCGGCGAGTTGCTGTTGCGAGACGCGTTGCGCAGCTTGCTCGCGCTGGAGTTGATCGGAGCGAGATGCCAGCTCTTTCTTGGTCATGCCCAGTTGTTTGGCCAGGGTTTCGGAGTCAGCCTCGGCCGATTGCATGCGTTTGCCGAGATCGGCGATCTGGGCGTTGCTGGAGGATTGAGCCTTGCCGAGTTCGTCGATGCGCTCGCGCAAATTGAACAAGAAGAAGAGCGAGCCCGCCACATACAGCACGGCGAGCAACGACACGATCCACTTTACTGCGTTCCCCCCGCCAGTGGGGACCTCGACCAGATGTTCGCCTTCGTCGGCCATAGTTTTCTCCGCTCGTTATGATTGGGTGTTGTCCTTATTGTTGTGCAGGCCAGCGATGGTGTCAATTGCTACAGAAGATAAGGGTGGGCCGACCGCTCTCTAAGGCACGGAGATGTTCACGGGTGAATGCCTTGAGGCTGCTAAATAAGATCCGCTTTGCGGATCAGCGCTGGTCGAGGCTTTTGCTATCGCAACCGCATTCGACCGCGCCGTTTACGACGCGCTTTATGTCGCTCTGGCGATCAATTCCAAGTCACAACTGGTTACCGCGGATGAACGCCTGGCGAACGCTCTGGCTGCGCACCTTCCCGTGAAGTGGCTGGGTTCTTTATAGCGACTCTTCGAATAACGCATGACGAATTGTGTGCTGACACGTCTGTGTAGCGGGGGTGATTTGTGATTAGAAGACGGAATTCGGCCACGCTTTTAGCGATTCTGGTGATCTGCTTGGCGGCGGTCTGGTGTAGTTTGTGTGGCTCGGCAATCGCCCAGGAGGGGCGGAGGTCGGAGCCGATGTCCGATGGATGGCCCACAACCAGCGTCGAAACAGCTGGCCTGTCTGCGCAAAAGCTTCAAGAGATGGAAAGCGCGATTCGGGCCATGCTGATCGGAATCGCGATTGATGAAGGTTTGCTGGAAGGTGTGAATGCTCCCGTCCTGCCGTTCTTTCGCGATAAGCAGCCGCTGCAGAATCCCGACCCACGCAAGGACAAGATCACCGTCGAAGACCTTCTCACTATGAGTTCTCTGCTGGAGTGTGACGACTGGAACGATTTTTCTCGAGGCAATGAGGAGCGCATGTACCTGATTGAAGATTGGGTTAGGTTCGCGCTCGATTTGCCGATCAAGGGATTTGCTCCCTGGGTCACGAAACCGAAAGACTCTCCTTACGGGCGCAGTTTCAGTTATTGCACGGCGGGTGCTTTTTTGCTGGGGCAGGTGGTGGAGCGTTCGGTGAAAATGCCGGTTCAGAACTTTGCCAAAAAGAATCTGTTCGATCCGCTCGGAATCGAGAAGGCCGATTGGAAGTTCTCGCCGCTCGGCGAAGCGCAGACCGGGGGCGGCTTGGGATTACGAAGTCGTGACCTCTTAAAGCTCGGACAGTTGTATTTGAATAATGGCGTCTGGAACGGGAAGCGCATTGTGTCTGAAAATTGGGTGAAGGCTTCGACGGAGCCGCATGTCCGCATCGACGCTCCGACTCTCTATGGTTATCTGTGGTGGCTGAAGAGCTTCAAGTCGGGAGAGCACGCGCATCCCGCCTACTTCATGTCGGGCAATGGCGGAAACAAGGTGGTGGTGCTTCCAGATCTGGACATGGTGGTCGTCATCACCAGCACGAACTACAACACCAAAGGAATGCACGAGCAGACCGAGAAGTTGTTGACGGATCACGTGCTGGCGGCGGTGGAAAGGTAGTTTATGCGGGCGGGTCACCGCGATGCCAATTGGTATGGTAAAATGCCATTATGGTTACCACACTGACAATTGATAAGGCTGGTCGGATCGTTCTGCCTAAACCGGTGCGGGAGGAGTTGCAGTTAAGTCCAGGGGACTCGTTGGAAGTTGAAAGCTCCGAGGAACGAGTTATTCTGCGTCCGGTACGAGGGAACGGGCGCATATATAAGAAGCAGGGGGTCTGGGTTATGCACACGGGCGCGCCGCTCTCCGCAGATGTGGTTGAGAAAACCGTCCGACAAATACGCCGCGAGCGGGAGCAGACCTTTCTGGGCAAACCGAAATGAGGTACTTTCTTGACACCTCGGTTTTGGTGCCCGTCTTCGTTGACGACCACCCGCACCATGAAGCTAGCCTCGCCCTGTTTTCGCGGATGGACAAGAAGCAATCCATCTGCGCGGCTCACAGCCTTGTTGAAGTTTATTCCACATTGACTCGTCTTCCTGGCAGGCATCGAGCCAGTGCATCCGAGGCGATGCTGTTTTTGGAGAATATAAGAGAGCGGCTGGCTTTCGTTTCGCTCGATGCCGAGGAATACTGGAAGGCAATCATGCGGGCGGCTGAGGCAGGAATCGAGGGTGGGACGATCTACGATGCGCTGCTGGCGCATTGCGCGCTAAAGGCTAGAGCGGAGACTATCTTTACGTGGAACATTGATCATTTTCGGCGCGTGGGGCCGGAAGTGGCGAAGCGGGTCCGAACGCCGTAGTGGCATGGTGATGAAAGCCCTGCACTGCTTTCCACTCGCACCCGGACGAGGCGTCCGTGACTGCGTCGGCATTGCTTCGGATCGTTTGGACGGGCGGGGACGCCCGTCCTCCATTGATTGATTTAGCTGGCAGCGCGGCGCGCTTCGGCTTCTTTTTGGGAGACGTAACGCAGCAGAATGTCGCGCAGCGACACTAACCCCTTCAACTGCTTGCCATCCGTGATCGGCAAATGGCGAAAGCCGAACTCGCGCATCAGGAAGAGGCAGTTCTCGACAGTTTCATCCACGCTGATCGCTTTTGGATTGGCGGTCATGACCTCGGCAATCTTGGTGGTTCCGGGCATGCGTCCGGCGGCGACGACGCGGTTCATAACGTCGCGCTCAGAGAAGATGCCGACGACCTCTCCGTTGCGCAGCACCGGCAAAGCTCCAATGCCGTGCTCCATCATGAAGCGGGCTGCCTCGAGGACGCTGCTGTCAGCGTCAATGGAATAAACTCGGCGGTCCTTCACGATATCGTAAACCTGCCCCATACATGACTCCTTCGGAGCGGCTTCTGGTCGGGCTCAAGCCCTGCCAGTTCCGAGATGGAACACTTTATCACGGACTGGGGTGTCGAGGAAAAGGCTGCTGGACAGTTTCAAATACTCCGCGCGAGATCCCCTCGGCTTCGCTCGGGGCAGACTCTTCACCTCGCTGGAAAACGCGAGTTTCAGGATGACAGTCTTTTTCTTGAAGGAAGTTGACCTGCTTCTGCTATCGTCTTGGGTTCTTGTTGATTGCCTTACAAAGGAGAGTTGATGGTTGAGTCGGTGCGGCCCGAACCTTCGCGGTTCTACCGGTGGATGGTGCTCATTTTCGTGAGCATCGCCATGTTCGGCAATTATTACGTTTATGACGCGTTGAGTCCTCTGGCTGACGTGCTCAAGCAACAGTTGGGTTTTACGGATTCGAATATCGGCCTGCTGCAGGCGATTTACAGTTTCCCCAACATATTCACCGTGGTTATCGGCGGAGTTCTGATTGACCGGATCGGATTGCGAAAGTCGCTGATGATCTTTGCGGTGCTTTGTTTTATCGGGCCCGCGATTACGGTGGCATCGGGGCATCTTTGGCTGATGGCGGTGGGGCGGCTCGTTTTTGGCATGGGAGCGGAATCGTTGATCGTTGCAGTCACTGCGGCTCTGGCCCGGTGGTTCAAAGGCAAGGAATTGAGCTTCGCTTTCGGCATCAACCTGACCATCTGCCGTCTGGGTTCGTTTGCTGCGCTCAATTCTCCCACGTGGGCTCGCGCCGCCTATGCGAACTGGCGCTGGCCGTTTCTGATCTCATTCGGTGTATCCAGCTTGTGTGTGATCGGGGCTGTCATTTACTGGATCATGGAAGTACACGCCGAGAAGGTTTACAGCCTGGGAAAAGTTTCGACCGACAAAGTCGTTTTCAGCGATTTATTCAAGTTTGGGGTGAGCTATTGGTACATCGTCGCCCTATGTGTCACTTTTTACTCTGCCATCTTCCCTTTTCAAACTTTTGCAGTCAAATTCTTCATGGAGGCGCACGGGAAGTCGCGGGAATTTGGAGGCTTCCTGTCCAGCACGCTGACTCTTTTTGCCATGATCGCTACCCCGTTGTTTGGCCTGATGGTGGATCGGGTGGGCAGGCGGGCAATTCTGATGATGCTCGGTTCCCTGCTGCTGATTCCGGTTTATCTGATGATGGGTTACACCCAGATCAATCTTTATGTGCCCATGGCAATGATGGGAGTGGCATTCTCGCTGATTCCAGCTGTAATGTGGCCGTCGGTCGCGTACATTGTCGATCAGTCGAAGCTGGGCACGGCGTATGGGTTGATGACGATGATCCAGAATATTGGACTATTCCTGTTCAATCTGGTGATTGGCTGGGCCAACGATTTTGGTCGCGCCAGTGCGGAGAATCCCGCTGGATACCACCTCGGAATGTGGATATTCTCGATTCTTGGCTTTTTAGGCGTGTTCTTTGCTTTCCTGCTGCATGAGCGAGAAACCGGGCCTCATGGTCATGGCTTGGAGACGATCACGACAGCTTCGGCGGCGGTTTAACATGGAGTGACGGGCGGTTCTTTGGGTCTTTTCCCACCATGTCGAATCTATAAGACAAATAAATGAACTTTCGATGACACCAAGACGAGGTTCACAGGGTTAAAGAGATATCTTAAGTAGGTAACCAAGGTCACAGTGAACCAACCGCTTCCGGGGCAAGCCCATAGGATGCAACCGGTTGCGACACTCGAAAGGCCTGAGTTAGTACCTGCAAGCAGTACAACGAAAAGGCACTTACGCCGCATCAGACAGAGTGCGGCCGGAAAAGACGATTTGACGGACGCAAAAAAACAGCAGGGCGACAGGCTTTCCGAAGCAGAAGCCATCGAGCGGGCGAAGCAGGGAGACGCGGAAGCCTTCGAGTCGCTGTATAACCTGCATAAGCGGCGAGTATACTCCCTATGCTTACGCATGACGGCCAATACGGCGGCAGCCGAGGACCTTACCCAGGAAGCGTTCCTGCAGTTGTTCCGGAAGATTGGGACGTTTCGCGGCGAGTCGGCTTTTTCGACCTGGCTGCATCGGATGGCGGTAAATGTCGTCCTGATGCAACTGCGAAAGAAGTCTCTGCCGCTGGTTCCGCTGGAGGAGACGCTAGAGACCGAGGAAGAGGCGCCCAGGAAAGAGCCGGGCGCAGATGATCCCAGGTTGGCTGGATCGGTCGACCGAATGCAATTGCAGCGTTCGATTGCTTCCCTGCCTCCGGGTTATCGAATGATTTTTTTGCTGCACGACGTTGAGGGTTATGAGCACAATGAGATTGCCGCGATGGTGGGTTGTTCGATCGGCAACAGCAAGTCACAATTACACAAGGCGCGGATGAAGTTACGAGAGATCCTCAAAACGAGCAGAGCTGAAAAAGCCATAAAGCCGTGAGGACCTTAGAATACAGATGTAATCGGGAGAGTTAGTATGACCTGTGAAGAGTTTCGACGGGTCCTGCCAGAGCTTGGGAGCGGGCACAGGATCGAACAGGACGCGCATTTGAAGTCCTGCGGAGCATGTTCGGATCTGCTGGAAGATCTGAATGCCATTTCGCGCGAAGCACGACTTTTGCAGGGTTCCGAGGATCCCAGTCCGTGGGTTTGGAACTCGATAGAAGTCGCACTGCGGCAAGAGGGACTGATCCGTCAACCTCAGTTGCAGCACTTGCAAACTCCAGTACCCATGCAGGGTTGGCGATTGCGCTGGCTGGCGCCGTTGGTAGCGACGGTTGTCATCGTCTTTGGCGTGTTGATATATCAACGTGGAACCGGCCAGCCTCAACTCGCGGAACGACAACCACCCCCCGCGGGCGTGGTCACTGCGAATCTGCAGCCGAAGTCGGCTGAAGTGATGGGCGGTGAGGATCTGCAATTGCTCAAAACAGTTTCCGAGCGTACGCCCGCCATGCGAGCTACCTATGAGGCCGACCTGCGATCGGTGAACGCGTATATCCGGGACGCCGAACAATCGGTGAACAGCAATCCGAATGATGAAGTCGCGCAGCAATACCTAAGCAGTGCGTACGAGCAGAAGGCCATGGTCTATGAGATGGCCTTGGATCGTTCTCTGCCATAGTAGAATAGCGGTGCGTCGGGGCCAGCGGGGCAAAGCCCGCAGGCATTGGGGAGATGTTGATTATGCAGCGGGCCACATCCTGTGCAGTTGTGACAATCCTTGTGCTGGCCGCGCTGGCAGCGGCTCAGACTACCCGACAGGAAATGCATTTCAAAGTCGGCCGGCGCGCCAGCGTTTCCATCATCAATCAATACGGAGCCATCTCGGTCAAGCCCGGTACGGGCAAAGTAGTGGCCATTACGGCGACCTTGTACTCCGGCAAAGTTGAAGTTGATCATAGCAAGAGCCGGCGCCGCGTTGCTGTTTTCTCCCACCTTCTCGAAGGCGCGGACACGGAAACAGGACGCGTCGACTACGAAGTCCTGGTGCCCGCGGATGCAAGCGTGACTTTGCATTCGACGACCGGCCCTCTTCATGTTGAAAAGCTCAATGGCGACATCATGCTGGAAGGTACTACTGCGAGCGTCGATGTACGCGACGTAAGCTCTGGACACATTCACGTGAGGACCCTGAATGGCCCGGTGACGTTGACCAACGTCAGCGACGGGCACGTGGACATCACCTCGGTCGGCGGAGACGTAGCGCTGAACTCGGTCAACGGTTCGGTCGTCCATGTAAATTCCAGCAGCGGTAAGATCCATTATGACGGCGATTTCGGCGATGCGGGCGATTACGCCTTGACCAGCCACAGCGGTGACATTGAAGCCATAGCCCCGGCCTACGCATCCATCGAAGTCGTTGCTCGTTCCGTCCAAGGAACGGTGGAGAAGGATTTCCCCCTCGAACCGGAACACACTTCCTTTGTTCCCCGGGCCGGGAGTGCCTTTGCAGGTACGATGGGCGAGGCCGCATCCTCGGTTAAGTTGCTCTCCTTCAGTGGTAAAATTCACCTCAAGAAACGCTGAACAAGTTAACTCTGGACCAGTCGGACTGGGCGGGTGCAAAACCGTTTCAGTAAATCGGGAGCTATGAGAACCAAACCCGGTTCGCGTCCCCCATCCGGTCGGCTTGAGAGAAACCGGGCAGGCGAGCTACGGACGATCGTTCTCGTGGGTTTCATGGGCGCCGGAAAAACTTCCGTCGGCCGGGCTCTGAGCCGCCGATTGGGTTTGCCATTCGAAGACTTGGACGAGCGTATCCAACTTCGAGAAGGAAAGACCATCGAACAGATTTTCCGAGAGTCCGGAGAAGCGGAATTCCGAAACGCCGAAACGGCTGCGTTACGCGAATTGCTGTCAGAGATAAGATCCTCATTTCGCGTCGTGGCATTGGGTGGAGGAGCATTCGTGCAGTCCGCAAATGCCGGTTTGATTGAAAAAGCGAAGGTGCATTCGGTTTTTCTGGATGCGCCGGTCGAGGAATTGCTGAGGAGATGCAGGGCTGAAGCTTCGGTTCGTCCGTTGCAGCAAAGCCCCAGGCAATTTCAAGAACTGTACGAGAAGCGGCGGCAGTCGTATATGAAAGCGGCTGTCCGCATTGAAACCCACGGCAAAGATGTGGACGCAATCGCGGCGGAGGTGGCATGCAGTCTGGGGCTGGAGTGAGAAGTCGAACTTTAAGCAGCAAAATCCTGGTGATGGGACAGATCGTGGCCTTGGCTGCGCTTTGTCTATGCGCGATATTGACTGCGGCCGCAGACGACAAGAAAGACAAGCCGGCGCCGGTACCAGTCACCATGGAGGCTGTAGATTCCGGCTCATTCGGCGTCTTCATGCATGGACAACGCGTCGGCACCGAAACCTTTTCCATTCATCAAAGCAACAGCGGCAGCTC
>JBEKGG010000227.1:0-7108 GCA_050012915.1 Terriglobales bacterium
GATGAACGGAGCCTTTTTCACTCCGCGGTCGCGCTCGCCTGGGTTCTTCGCCGCCAAACCGCTGTGCAGAGACGTCTGCACGTCAGAAGCGAACTCTTGCGATTCGTCGATCTTTTCTTTCAGCGCGATCTTCTTTACCAAGTCTTGTAATTCATGAATCGACTTTTCCGAGACAGCGTTTTCGCGCGCGGCGACTTCGAGCGCGTCGGGCGACGAAGTAAAGTTCAAATAATAAGTTTCGACTCCGCGCGCATCGGGGTCGTGGCTGGAGTTGGCATGGACAGAAACAAAAAGATCGGCGCCTTCTTCATTTGCGATCGCAGTTCGCGTCTCAAGGGGGATGAAAGTGTCGTCTTTACGCGTGTAAATGACTTCAGCGCCCAAGCGGGTTTGCAGGAGCTTGCCCAGGCGTCGGCTCACGTCGAGCACCAGATCTTTTTCTTCCAGGCCGTTGGGACCGATTGTGCCAGTGTCGTGGCCTCCGTGCCCGGGATCGATTACGATTTTGCCGATCTTCAGCCCCAGCACGCGGGTTAGCGAACGCTCACCATTGGCGGTTGGCTGGGCTTCGCGCATGTCCGGATCGGCGGTTTGGGTCGTGCGCTTTCTTTTGGAGGCCTTGGTCTTGACGTCAGAAGCGGCGCTCGGCGTTGTGGCCAGCTTGGGGCTTTCCTCATTGACCACGGCAGAGTCGAGCTTTCCCGCGTCGATCTCGGGACGCTCAAGCTTGGCGACGACGACTTTCTTATTGTCACTAATCGCTGTATCCGTATCTTTTATTGCGCCGTCTTTTGCTGCAGGAGTTCCGATGGTAGGCTCGTCATCGTCGGCGTCGACGATGGTCTTCTTCACGCCGTTGTTGATCACCACGGTGTTCCGGCGCACCGGTTTCTCCACCGCAGCCTTAGTTGCAGATTCTTCAGCGCGGCTAATCGAGTTAGGCGCAACGTCGTTGGCGTCGTCGTCCGCCGTGTCCGTGATTGAGGCTGCCTGCTTAACCGCCGACATCGCAACCGGAGCGCGTTCATCCGCGCTATGAACGTCTGCCTTGCGGATATCAGGGTTGCGAATATCGATAATCAGCCGTGCAGGATTCGACACGAGCGAAGCCTGAAATTCAGAGAGTTCATCGAGATCGAGCACGACGCGGGTGCGTCCCGCCGCGTACTGCGCCATGCGGATATCTTTTAGCAGGCCGTCGCTCACATCGAAAGTCTTGGCCAGCTTGGGATCAAGCTTGGTGTTCAGCAGATCGAAGAAAACGCGGTCAGGATTGTCGATTCGCTGCGACTGATACTTAACGCCCTGTTCAAGATCAATCGCTACCCGCGTGTATTCAGGCGTGGACCAGTGCCGAATTCCGAGGACGCGCGACGGCTTTCCGTTGGCCGCCTCGGCCGGTAGATCGGTTTCCTTGAGGGAATTATCTTTGTCGAAATTATCGTTGCCGAAATTATCCCGGCTGGAGTCATCGTCCGCGTCTTTGTCGTTGCTCGATGCGGAGGTTGGCTTGGATTCCTTGGCTATCTTGATCGCAGCGTTCGATTTCACGCTGGGCCGCTGCGCGGGTTCGGCCAGAGCAAGGCGCGCGGCTTCCGCGAACTGGTTGCGGGGATAACGATGCAGAAATTCCTCGAACGTGGCATCGGCTCGAGCCTTGTCGTGCAAATCGTCTTTATAAATTTCGCCAATCCGAAATAGAGCGTCGAAGCGGAACTTGCTGCCGGGATATTCGCGGCGAAGGAATTCGTATTGCTGAATGGCCGAGCGCAAAATGTCGGGATCGTTGAAGCGGCGGCCCATTTCCTCGGTCATCTGCGCGGCGGCGACCACGCTGGGATCGGCCCGGCCTGAACTCGGCGCTTCGAGGTAAATCCGCCGGTAGGCATTGATCACGCGTTCATAGTCGCGCCGAGTGCGATCCTCTAGCGGGCGACCCTCCAAGGTTTCCTGCAATTGTTCGGCGGCGGCAAATTGCGAGTCAGCCCAAGTCCCGGATTTGTGCACGCGGGCATGACCGATCGCCGGTAGCAGCAGCGCAAACACAGCCGCACTCCAGCGCAGCGCGCGTTGAATTTGAAGGGTCTTCAATTGAACTGCCCGTAATCGCTTTACTTTAAGACGCTCTTGCGCTTATTCGGTATTGCTGATGTGCAGCACGCCTCTGGCATCGCGCTCCACATGAATGGGATCGTTCATAGGGCTTTCCAGAAAATGGGAGCCCGGATCCGATCCTCCGTAATACAGTTGCGTGATCCGCTTCACGTAGTTGCGGGTCTCGGCAAAATGGGGCACGCCAGCGCTCCGTGCCACTGCTCCCTGACCCGCGTTGTAAGCGGCCAGAGTCAGCTTGACGTCGCCTCCGTAGTTCTCCATCAGCTGCTTTAGATGACGAACCCCGGCGTCCACATTTTGTTGCGGATCAAAGGGATTTGCTACGTTCAGTTGCCGTGCGGTCTGCGGCATCAGTTGCATCAGCCCCATTGCGCCCTTGCGGGAAACGGCATTGGGATTGAAGTTCGACTCCACCTTGATGACAGCCCGCACCAAGTTGGGATCGACGTTATGTCGCGACGCCGCTTGATCGATGGCCGCGTCGATCTCCTGCGGAGAGAATGACTTTCCCCGAACCGCGTTCGGAAGAGGCGCGCTCTCAACGGGTTGCTCGGCGAGGTAATGGTTGACCTCCGCCGCGGCCGAGCGGGCTGCCCGGATGTTGGCGGAAGGAACCGGCTTCCAGCGGTGCTCCGAGGTGCTCCAGAATGCCAGCGAACTGCGCTGGGCTGGAGCTTCGGAGCGTTTGCTCGTGGTCACCGGAAAAGACTCGTTGACATAGACTTTGCGGCCGTTGTCATCAGTACTGGTGATGACTGCGGCGGTACCGGTTTCTGCCTGCACGTGTGGCATAGTGAACGAAAGGAAGGTCGCGATTACGGGACTAGCCATCAGGGCGAGTTGCAGGCGTTTTCGCATAGCCGGGTACAAATCACCACGCAAGACGGTCAGCGACCATCCGCGTGAAGAAGCTCAACGCGGACAAAAACATCCGCGCCCACCTACCCGGAACCTGACGGAGAATCCTAAAACCAGAGTGGATCAATTATAGGTGGGTGGGGGGTAGGCAGCAACTTACCAAAGGAGTATTGAACCACGATGGTAATCTGCGTAAGTAGATGAAAATAAGACGGTTGCTTGTAGGTAACCTGGTAATGGAGGAGGAGTTGTTTTAGTTTCGTCCGGGTGTTAGCGGCCAGGGATCCCAGCGCCTTCGTATTTCGCACGCGATAAAATCAATCAAGTGGAGCGTTCTATGAAAGCCGCGGTTCTAAATTCTCCGCAAGATATTTCGAAGCGTCCCCTTCACATTGCCGAGGTTCCGCGTCCTGAACTCGTGCCCGGACACGTTCTGTTGCGCGTGCGTGCCTGCGGCGTCTGCCGAACCGATCTGCACATTGTCGAAGGCGAATTGCCTTTGCGCCGCGAGAAGCTTATTCCGGGTCATCAAATTGTAGGGGACGTCGTCGCTGGAGCTACTTCTGAGTTTCCCATTGGAACCCGCGTGGGCGTCTCCTGGATCGGAGGCATCGACGGCACGTGCTGGTACTGCAAAAAGAATATGGAGAACCTTTGCGACGACCCCGTCTACACCGGATACACAGTCAACGGCGGCTATGCGGAGTATGCGCTGGCGCGCGCGGATTTCGTATTCGAACTGCCGCCCGAGCTCGACGATTTGCAAGCTGCTCCTCTTTTATGTGCCGGCATCATCGGCTTTCGCAGCCTTCGCGTAGCAGGCGTTGAACCGGGTGAGCGCGTGGGTTTATTCGGCTTCGGGGCGTCGGCGCATTTGGCGATTGCAGTTCTGCGAGCGTGGAAGTGTGAAGTCTACGTTTCAACTCGCGGAGATTCGCACAGAAAATTGGCCAGTTCGCTCGGAGCCGCATGGGTAGGCGGCGAAGTGGACAAGCCTCCAGTCGAACTCGACCGCGCGGTCACATTTGCTCCGAGCGGAGATGTGGTCATCGCTGCTCTGGCGAGCCTGCGCAAAGGCGGCGTGGTCGCCATCAACGCGATTCACCTCGACCGCATTCCCGAGTTCGACTACGATCGGCTGCTCTGGGGTGAGCGCCAGATCAGGAGTGTCGCGAATATGACGCGCTCCGATGCTCGGGACTTTCTTCAAATTGCCGCCTCGATAAATCTTCGTCCCAAGATCACCATCTTCCCGCTGGATCAGGCCAACGACGCTCTGGCAGCGGTGAAGAACGATTCCATCGATGGCGCAGCCGTGATCTCGCCCGCATAGAAAGTCCGAGTTCGGATGGCGTATAGTGGCTCGTTCATTTCTTTCTTGGAAAATCAACGGAGCCGAAAGTCGGTCAGGCACGAGGAATAGAAACATGCGTCAGGTTCCCACAATGTTCTGGATAGCTGCCCTCACAGTATCTTCGTGGGGCAGTTGCGCATTCGCTCAGGCTCCTGACCATGCCTGGATGAACACTCGCCTTTCGCCCGATGAGCGGGCCGACCTGGTCGTCAAGCAGATGACGCTCGACGAAAAAATCCAGCTGGTTCATGGCAGCATGGCCATGCTTGGCCCCAAGATTCCGCAGGCTCTCGGGGGCGACGGATTTGTTCCCGGAACTCCTCGCCTGGGAATCCCAGACCTCAATCTGATCGGCGCGGGCGTTGGCGTCACGAACCTGGGGAAGCGCACGAACGGGCAGGCAACGGCTCTGCCCGCGTCGCTCGCCGAAACCGCGACATGGGATCCGAAGCTGGCCTATGAATTCGGCGCCGTCATCGGGCGCGAAACGCGCGATCAAGGTTTCAACGTCTCGCTCGGTGGGGGCGATGACATCATGCGCGAGCCGCGCAATGGACGCAACTTCGAGTACCACGGGGAGGACCCGGTTCTGGCGGGGAAAATTATTGGGCAGGAATTGAAGGCTATCCAAGACCAGGGCGTCATCGCCGATATCAAGCATTACGCACTCAATTGTCAGGAAACGGATCGCATGGGCGTCAGCTCGAATCTCGACGAGCGTTCCATGCGCGAGCTTGACCTGCTGGCATTCGAAATTGGCATCAAGGATTCCGGCGTTGGCACGGTGATGTGCGCCTACAACCGCGTGAATGGCACTTACTCCTGCGAGAACGATTACCTTTTGAACCAGGTGCTCAAGAAGGATTGGGGCTTCCAGGGCTGGGTGATGTCAGACTGGGGCGCAACTCACAGCACGGTGAAGGCTGCTACGGCTGGTTTGGACCAGGAATTTTTTGAGAACAAATTCTTTTCCGCGCCGCTCAAGACCGCCGTACAGAACGGGCAAGTTCCCATGTCGCGCGTCGACGACATGGTCCATCGCATTCTGCGTACGATGTTTGCTTTCGGAGTCATTGACAATCCGCCGGTGATCAAGCCAATCGATGCCGAGGCGGACGCAGCCGTGGCCCAACGCGTGGAGGAACAAGGCGCGGTTCTGTTGCAGAACGAAGGAAATCTGTTGCCGCTAAAAGGGTCGAGCCTGCATTCGATCGCAGTCATCGGATCTCATGCTGACGCCGGTGTGCTTTCCGGTGGCGGCTCGGCTCAAGTGGAACCAGTGGGCGGAAATGCGGTTCCTCCCAGGGAAATTCCACCCGGCCCCCTCGGTTTCCTGAGTGTTTTCGTGTGGGACCCTTCATCGCCTCTGCGGGCAATCCGTGCCAAGGCGCCAAATGCTAGGGTCGACTACGACGACGGAACCGATCCCGGTACCGCCGCCAAATTGGCCGCCGCTTCCGACGTCGCCATCGTTTTCGTCAACCAACACACTCACGAAGACGCTGACTTGCCGAATCTTTCTCTGCCCGACCATCAGGATGAATTGATCAAGCAAGTGGCGAGCGCGAATTCTCATACCATCGTCGTGCTGGAAAACGGAGACCCCGTTTTAATGCCTTGGCTGGGCAGCGTGAAGGCGGTGTTGGAATCGTGGTATCCCGGCCAGCGCGGTGGAGAAGCTATCGCCAATATTCTTTTCGGGGAGGTAAATCCTTCGGGAAAGCTGCCAATTTCGTTCCCCAAGAGTGAAGCCGACCTGCCGCATTTGACCATCCCGGCGCCGCCGCCATCCGAGAAGCCGACAAGTGACGACCTGATGCCAGCCCCGGTCTTCATCGACGCCAATTACACGGAGGGGCTCAAAGTTGGTTATCGCTGGTATGACGCCGAGAACAAAGAGCCACTGTTTCCGTTTGGATTTGGACTCTCGTACACCACCTTTTCCTATTCGCAACTCAAAGTGACGCCCGGTAAGCTGGTGCAAGTGAGTTTCGTGGTTAAGAACACTGGTTCACGAGCTGGGGGTGAAGTTGCCCAAGTCTATCTCGGCCTGCCAGCAAGCGCGAATGAGCCGCCGAAGCGCCTGGTGGCTTGGGAAAAAGTGCAACTCGATCCGGGCCAGAGCCGCACAATCACTATTTCACTTGAGCCCCAATTGATGTCAGTATTCAACGTCGAGAAGGACGCATGGGACCTCCTGCCTGGCGATTATCTTGTTTTTGCTGGTGGATCGTCCCGGCACGCGCCGCTGACGGCCTCGTTGCACATGCCGTGAGCCAGTAAATTTTGGTCGAAAAGTTCGCTGTTGAATGGAGGCTGGGCTAGATGGGTTCCGCGTCGTGGTCCAGTCGCAGCCCCGCACTTGGAACTTGCAGCGCCGAGCCTTCCGTTAGAATCACCGAGCGCTCGATCAGGTTCTCTAATTGCCTCACATTGCCGGGCCAATCGAAATTCGTTAGAAAAGAAATTATCTCGGCCGGGATTGTCTCCACGTTTTTCTTCTGCCGTCGAGCAAACTTCTGCATGAAATAGCGAGCCAGCAAGGGAATGTCATCGCGTCGCTCGCACAGCGCCGGAACCTGAATGGGAAATAGGTTCAATTGATCGTACAGATCGCCCAGAAACGTTTCTCTCGCCACGCGCTCGCCGAGATCGTATTCGGTGGTCGCGATCAAGCGAACATTAATCGCATTTCTTCCCGCGCCGATTTCCTGGCGCTCCAGCAACCGTAGTATCTTGGTTTGAAGATCGAGCGAGAGGTGTGCGATCTCATCCAGGAAG
>JBEKGG010000228.1:0-7074 GCA_050012915.1 Terriglobales bacterium
TCCAGGTGCTTTCCGTGACTGGAGGTTTGCTTTCCCTGCCGACTCCGATTAATCAGGGCTCGCAGGTGAAGGTGATGTTTCTTACTCACACCGGGCCAGTGCTCGGCGCGGCGGAAATGCTCAGCCCGCTGACCAGCACGCAACAGCCCTTTCGCTTTGTTTCGCTTCCCGTGGACGATCGCCGCAGATTAGGCGCGGCCATTCAGTCGACGTTGCATCAGCACAGCTTGATTAAAGACGCTGCCGAGCAAAAGTGGATGCAAAAACTGCGAGCTGCGTCGAGCGGCGAGAATCGGCCACGCCGACGGCTGCTCAAGTTTGCATTCACAACGGTTGCCATAGGAACTCTCGGTGTAGGCTGTGCGTTTTATTTCATTCGGTACATGCACTAAAGACAGCGATGGTTTCCCCCAGCACTCGCCGTTGGCCGCGACATCAGGTGAAGTTGCCTGTCCGCATCATTACCCCTAACGACGCTTCCGAAATTGTTGTACCCGGACTCACCACCGAAATCAGCCGCGGAGGCATGGCTCTTTACGGCGGTGTGCCGCTGCAGCCGGGGGATCTGATGGAGGTCGAGTTCCAGACTTCCAATCGTCTGCGTGTGGCCGCGTCGGTCCGCGATCGAAATGGATATTGTTTCGGACTGGAATTTCTGGGCCTGCTGCCAGGCGAAGATGCAGAACATACAGAACCCGATTCTGCCGAGACAGCTGGCGAAGCACGGGTCTTAACGGGAGTGAACCCGTTGGAAATCGAAGCTGGCTTCAAACCCTTTGCCACGCCCTCAGTTCTCGGCGAGGACGAGGCAATGGCGCTTTTCCTAAAGAGCCACGAAGCCTACCTCCGTCAAAAAGAGTTAGAAATCAAACGCTGGCGTTACGAGATTCAGGAGATCCGGCAATCGCGCCGCGAGATTGATGTGATCCTGCGAAAGGTGCTGGGCCGCTCGGAGTAACGTGTCAACCTACAGCGTCGATAAGCTTTTCACGATTCGCTTGTGTAACGTTGATGCCGACGACGTTTCTCCGAGCAGGATTTTCTCGGTTACTGAAGATTTGCAGTAGTTTCCCTGAAGGCTCAGCGTCCAAACTACGCCCGGATCGAAGAGTCTCCGCTCAGCCTCTTTAACCATCTTTCGGCAATCATCCCCGATGAATCGGTATCCTTATCCAGCAGACTCATCAAGTCAACTGATGCGGCTTCCGCAACGAGCCAATCGGTCTCCGGCAGAAGCCCGACCAGGGCGACCAGTGAGGCCGCAGTCTTACCGGACCGCTCAACGGACCCGCCCGGTCCGGTCGAAGAATGGCGCTTTGGCACCGACAGCTTCGCAGCCTGGGAGGCATGGACCGGGCAGCCGGACCGTAGCCTCTTCCGAGCGCGTTCGGCAAACATCGGATCGCGCAAGAGCGCGACCGCAGCAAGCTGAGGCGTTACCCAGCTACCCTTATCGATCGCGTTCCATAATTCGTCGTTGGCTTCAGTATTCGTAGCCAGAGTCGCAAGCGCTACCGCAGCGACGAGGTGAGATCGCCAATTGTCTTGACGTAAAAGACGGCGGATGTCCTGATACGGATTAGGAACCGAAGCGCAACATTTCATAACCAGAGAAACGGTCTCGGTGGCCTCCGGCCCGTCAAGATGTAGCAGTTTCATGTACGCAATAGTCCCCTCTAATATTGCGGCAAAAATGCCGAAGCTCTCGTCCGCATCAGCCACAATCTCGACAGGCAGAGGCTCGACGGGTCGTTTTTTCTTAAGCGTCCACATACCAGTTCTCACCTAAATTAAGACTGGCCCTCTAGTCGATTTCTCTCGGATCATTTCCGATACACCACCCCGCCCTTCATCACGAAGCTTACTTTTTCCAGCACACTGACATCCTGCGACGGGTCTCCGGGGACGGCGATTACGTCTGCCAGGTATCCAGGCCTTAGTTCGCCAATCTGTCCTTGCCAGCCGAGCAATTTCGCTCCGTTTAGCAAGTCGGCCTGCAGTGCGACGATTGGAGTCATGCCGTACTTCACCATCAGCTCTAATTCGCGGGCTTGCGTGCCGTGAGGAAACGGTCCGACGTCTGATCCGACTGCCATAGGCACCCCGGCGGCGAGTTGCTTGCGAAATTCGATTGCATGCAAGTCAAGCATCTGGCGATCGTGCGCTCGTTGCTCCGGTGTGTCCGCATGTTCCGAGAAATATTCGAAAATGGTAAAAGTTGGCACAGCGAATATTTGCTTCTCGCGCATGATCCGCATGGTCTCGTCGCCCAACTGGTTGGCATGATCGATAGAAACGACCCCAGCTTGCGCCGCATAAAGCGTGCCCGGTTCGCCGGTCGCATGAACGGCGACGTGCTTACCCGAGCGCGCGGCTTCGTCGACCGCGATCTTAAGTTCAGTTTCTGTGTACTGGTAAATCGTGGAGAAGTGGCCATCGCGAATCACGTCCGGCCCAGTCTGATAGATCTTAATAAAATCCGCACCTTCTTTGAGTTCCTCACGGATCGCGGTCACCAGTTCAGCGGGATTATTCGCATAAGTGGCGTTCGACAGCACATGTTGTGCTGGGTTGAAGTGGTTGGCGTCTTCGTGCCCTCCGAGAATGTCAATAGCGTTGCCGCTGATGCGCAAGCGAGGCCCCGGAACTAGACCCTGATCAATTGCGTTTCGCACCGCGGTGTCGGCCGAGCCCGCACCTTCAGTGCCCATATCCCGCTCGGCGGTAAATCCTGCCATGAGGTCGGCTCGAGCAGCGAGTACAGCTTGGATGGTCCGTTGCGGCACCGATTCTTCTACGGTTTGCAAATCTTCGGCGCCCGGGTGCAGAAACAGATGCACGTGGGCATCAATCAATCCGGGCAGCAACGTGGTGTCACCAAGATCGATGATTTCCGCGCCCGCCGGGTGGGCCACCTTTGATCCGGCTTCGACGATTCGTTCACCCTGCACCAGCACCTCGCCAGGTTTCACAATGCGTCCGCTTTCGATATCGAGCAAACGCGCGGCGTGCAGCACGATCGGGTTCTGAGCCTGAGCTGTGGACAGTGAACAGGCCAGAAAAAAACCGGCCAGGGCAGGGAAGAGCTGAGGCATTTTCATGGTTATCGGAAGGATGGTACCACTCGAAACGTCGAAACGGCGGCGGATTTCGCGCGAACTCTGGATTTGCCTAGTCAGAAAGACCGCTGGTGCCTAGACGACCGTAATGTCGTCAACCCAAGCCGAGGACGATAGCATGGGAGACGAATCCGCATTCGGAAACGGAGAGTTCTTCGTGCGTCCTGCGCCCCAAATCGCCGCCCTTGCAGGAACGTTGTTCTTAATGCTGGCCAGCAGCCACGCTCAATCGCTCGGAGACGTTGCCCGCGAGCAACGGGAAAAGCTGGCAACCGATGCGTCCGCTCCCGCAAAAATAGTCACGAATGAGGACATTTCAGAAACTGACGAACCAGGATCAACCCCTTCAGTCCGGGTTCGGCGTCATAAAGTCTCGCACCCCGTCGAGCCCATGACTCCAGCGTCCAACGACACTCGCGCCGCTGCGCAGTGGAAGGCGAAGATCGTCGCACAAGAACGTACGATCGCGACTCTGCAAAACCAAATCGACAGAGTAAATGCCTCGATCCGCTTTACCGGTGTGAGTTGTTATAGCTGCGCGCAACACAACGAAATGCAAATTGAAAAGCTGGCAAACGTGCAACGCATGCAACAACAACTCGACCAGCAAAAACAGAAGCTCGAAGACATGCAGGAATCCGCCCGCAAAGCCGGATTGGGGAACGCGGTCTACGAGCCGTAGCGCCGCGAAGGCCGGCGCTTTTTTCGCCAAGCCTAGTGCGGGAACGATTCCCAGAGCGGGTCAATTGCCCAATCCAGGTAAGTCCAAATCACGCGCGAGAAAAGAGTCAGCGTGGGCGCCGTCGGCAAGAACAGCAAAATTGCCCAAAGAACTATTTTCTGCAAGGACCATGAAGTAACCCCCCACAGTAGAAGTGCGAGCGCGACGATTGTGACCAACGCCAAGCCGTAACTGATATACATGGCGCCCAGGAAGTACCCTTCTTCACGTTCAAACTTCAGGCCACAATTCGGGCAGAGTTCGTACATGCGGGGGAATCCGGTAAAAATGGACCTGCGGAACATTCTGGCAGCACGACATCGCGGACACATCTGGTGAAGGATGGCCGGGATGGTCGACATGCGAGTTGCGGTTGTCACAGAGTTCGAGATTAGCATGCACTGCCACACTTCCGAATAAGGCCTACCCGCCCGCGCCCGGAACCCAAACGCGAATCGATCTGCCTCGCCGAAATTTCTCAGCGTCCTCCCTCTGATGTTCACAGCGCTCTCTGGGTTACATGGTTTTCGTCGAACTCGACAGCCATAAAACTTAAATCGTAAGAGTGTGGAGCAGGTCGCTAAGCGGACCCTGAGAGAGCGGTAGATTACTCGAAATGTTCGACTGAGATCCGTGCGAGTTCTATTCCTAGAGTGTAAAATCCTGCTTGACGTATCATCGAGGCACAAGCCGTGATTGGCCGAAGGCTCTCGCATTACGACGTTCTCGCGGATCTTGGGGCAGGCGGGATGGGCGTTGTCTATCGCGCGCATGACACCCGGCTCGATCGCGATGTTGCCATCAAAGTTCTGCCCACCGATCGCCCACTCAACCCCAACGCCCGCCGCCGGTTTCAGCGCGAGGCCTTGGCGGCCTCGGCTCTGAATCATCCCAACATCATCACCATTTACGAAGTAAACTCCGAAGGCAACACTGACTTTATCGTCATGGAGTATGTGCGCGGCGCGACGCTTTCGTCGGTGCTCAAGAAACGCCAACTCGAGTTGACTGAAGCCATTCGCTATTGCGTGCAGATCGCCGATGCGCTGACCAAGGCGCACGCTGCGGGGATTATTCATCGCGATCTCAAGCCGGGAAACATAATGGTGACCGAGGACGGGCTGGTCAAAGTACTCGATTTTGGCCTTGCCAAGTTCGATCCGGGCACTGCAACTGCGGACGGCGAGATTACCGACGCAGAGGTGACCAATCAATTTACCTTGACCCAACCGGGCGCGGTGACTGGCACCGTGGCATATATGTCGCCCGAGCAGGCGCGCGGAGAGCGCGTGGATGCACGCTCCGATGTTTTCTCCTTCGGCATCGTGATGTTCGAGATGTTCAGCGGCCATTTACCCTTCGTCGGCGCGAATTCCATGGCGCTGCTGCACAACCTTCATTTCAGCCCGCCGCGTGATCTGAACCAATTGCGCCCTGATGTTCCCAAACCTTTGGTGTCATTGATTTCGCGAATGCTGCAGAAAAAAACCGAGAAGCGCATTCAGACCATGGCCGAGGTTGCTAATGAGTTGCGCCGCGGGGCCGCCGGTTTGGTCGACGGTCCGCTCACCTGGCACCCCAGCGATGCGACTATCGATCTGGGTAGATTGCCGCGTCTAAGGCGCTTCTCGAAACTGCAAATCTGGACGGCGGCCGGTTTATTCGTGCTGCTCCTCATCGCTGGAATTGCCGGCTGGCGGTGGCAGAAAAAATCGAAGCCATTTCAACAGGCTGGCACGCGAGAAGCGCCGGTGGACGACAATGCCTACGCACTCTATTCGCGTGCCAAGGAAGATTTGGACCACTCCGACCGCGATGGCAGTATCGATCAAGCCATTAAGCTCCTCGAGCGGGCAGTTGTACTCGATCCGCAATCGGCGGCAAGCTATGCGGCCCTGAGCGACGCCTACGGATACAAAAACACGTTCAGTCCCGATCCGCAATGGATGAAGCTGGCTTCTGAATACGCCAACAAGGCAGTCAGTCTGGACGGTTATCTTGCCGCCGGCCATGCTTCATTGGGCTTGGTCAAGATGAGCGCCGGCGATTCGACCGAAGCTGAAAAACAGTTCCGTGCGGCAGCCGATCTCGATCCCAAGAGCGCAGTCCCACATCGCGATCTCGGCCTGCTCTACGATAAAACCAGCAAGCCCGATCAGGCCGCCGAGGAATTAAAACGCGCCCTTCAGTTGGATCCGAACGATTGGAAGACTTACCTGGCAATGGGCCTCGACGCTTATCAAGCCGGACGGTTCAAGGACGCAGCCTCGGCTTGGGAAACCGCTTTGAAGCTCGAGCCCGACAACGTACCCGCTCTGCGAAACTTGGGAGCCGTGTACCACTCTCTGGGTCGTGATGACGATGCGGTCGCAGCGCTTCAGCATGCGCTCGAAATCAAGCCCAGCTCGGACGTGTATACGAATCTCGGAACCATCCTTTTTTACCAGGGCAAGTATGATCGGGCCGTGCCCGCATTCGAAAAGGCGGTCGAACTCGGCGCGAACAATTATGACAGTTGGGGCAATCTGGGTGACGCCTACCGCTGGTCCAGCAATAAGAAAGAAAAAGCCAAGCCGGCTTATGAAAACGCGATTCAGTTGGTGCGCGAAGAAATTGCCAAGAATTCGAACCAGCCCGACTTGCGAATAGATCTTGCCTTGTATCTGGCGAAGAGCGGAGAGAAAGACCAAGCTCTCCAGGAAATGAAACCCGTCGAAGCGGTTCATGACACCAACCCCTCCGATCTGTACAACGCGGCGTTAGTCTACGAGCTTTGTGGGAAGCGCGACCGGGCACTCGATACGCTCCTCGCCGCGGTCAAAGCCGGACAGGATCTCAACGACATCAAAAACGAACCCGAGTTTGTTTCACTTCGCGCCGACCCGCGCTACCATCTGACGATCCTGAGCGCGGAAGCCACGAAACCCGCCCAATAGTTTTACTCTTGACTTTCCGACATGCCCGGAATACTGTGCCTTTCGCTGCAGTTTTGTTGGCCCTGCGGAATCCCACTTCGTTTGCCAAAGGAGAAGACTATGGCGATTTATCTTTACAACTTGGAGTTCTCGTTGACTGGGTCGAACCTGGCCGTCGGCGCTTTTCAGCCGTACCCATCCGCGCTTCCTCCGAGTCCGAACATCAATAACGTATCCTCGGCGTGGTTTACTGCAACCGGAGCAGCCCCTCCCGGAGTGCAACCCTACTTCCAGGTTTTGACCCAACCACTCACCCCCA
>JBEKGG010000229.1:0-7040 GCA_050012915.1 Terriglobales bacterium
TGGCGCTCGTCGCCCTCTGACACACTCAGCACAATACAGAATGACAGGCGCAGCCTCGCGTGTCTGAGCAAGATAGCTCACTTGTGCAGGAATCGGGGTTTGTGCGGCCGCAGGTCGCACAGAACATGGCATGTCTCGTGACCAATCCGCCCCAATAAAAATCCGCTCCATAGCCTGAGCTGCGAGTCGTCTATGAGTCGAAAGCTACTGGTGCGCTACTGTTGTCGGCGTTGACGGAATTCAAAGGACGGCGCCCATCAAGGGGTTGAGCTCGCATTGCTTGAGCCTGCATCCGGCGCTCCGTGTCCGTTGTTTAAATGCATGCGAGAAAGCAGAGAGTGTGGGCCGCCATAGAGAAACTCAAGAGCGATGTTTCCACCCACGTAGCCCAGCAGAGTGTAGTTGCCCATGCGCAGCGCATCCGTAGCATCGTAGCGGGCTGGATACCACGCATAGACAGCTGTCATGGTGCCCGCATAGGGAGCAAGTAAACTGGGGATGGAAAAAACCCGATGGCCATCTTCGCCGCGGCGTGCCGTCAAAGTCGAAATCATGGCGTGGGTCAGCCGCCGAAACGCGCCCCGGCATTCGCACCCGTAATACAAAGTATCTTCCCTGAACGCTTCTGCCAGACCATAACGCGTGGTCGTGCTCACTGTCTCAATGCCGAGGTTGGACCCGAATCGCTTGCCATAACCTTCAGCGCCTTGCTTCCACTCGGGCGGGCTGTTGTAGGCTTGGTTAACCCCAGCCACGAAAGCAGCGCCCACAATCGGATAAGGGCCAAAAGCATCGAAGAAATAGTTGTGGATTTTTGTTTTTTCCGTCGGACGCGTATACCTCAAATCCAGTCGTGACGCTAACGTGAGGGGAACCGAACCGGGGGAATTGCCGAGCGATTGTGCCCTTGCCAACGGCAGGGCTGCGGCCAGCAGCGACAAAACCATTATTCGCCGTGCGTTCATATTCTCCTTAGCCAGGTTGAGATATACGGCTCGCAGCGTGCGCTACGAGCCGTTCGTGGGAGCTGGGGGTTATCGCTATTCAGGTCGCTTTTCTTCCGGATGTGCCTCTTCTTTCTCTGGCTTAGGAGCACTCTCCGGGTGGGCTTGGGCTTGCGTTCGGGGAGCGGCCTCGGGGTGAGCCTGACTTTCAGCATGCTGCGCGTTTTCGGGTTTGGTTGCTGCTTCTGGCTTAGGAGCGCTCGCGGGTCGCGAAGCGGTCTCTGTACGAGGCGCGGCTTCTGGGTGTGGAGCGGTTTGCGGCTGGGGCTTGGCTTCACTCCGCGAAGCGTTCTCTGCGGGACGCGGCGTGTTCTCTGGACGCGGTGCAGCCGCCTTCTCAGGTGTGCTCGGCGGACGAGGCACATCGTTGCGCGCCGCGGGCTGAGCAGCTGGTGCCTTGGCTGGTGTCTTGGCTGGCGGCTGAGCTGCCGCAGTTTTGACTTCAGCCTTATAGGGCGCTCCTGCTTGTTTGGCCGGTACGCCGGCACTAAATGCTCCCGGCTTCGGAGTAGCTGCGATTGCTGGCTTGCCCTGATTCACCGAAGCTCGTTGCTGCGGGTTCGCGCGGGCAGCCGTTACCTGCTGGGTTTGAGCGGCTACTGGGGCAATGTGTTTTTCTTGCGCGTAGGTCCGATCTTGAGCTGTCGGAGCGGCCGTGACGCCACCTGTGCCTCCGTTATAGCTGACGCGGTTGACGGTCGTATTGTTAACCACAGTCGTGTTGTAAGTGTTGTGGATGTTGGTCACGTTGACGTTGTTCACGGCAGTGTTGTATTCGAACTGTCCGTTGTTCCAGCGGCCACCTTCATAACCCTGACCGCCGTAGCCAAAGCCATAATTGATCCCGCCATAGAAACCAACGTGCGGACCCCAGTAACCCTCATTGAAGGCAAAGGCGCCACCGTTCCAGCCCCAATAACCTGGAGTCCAGAGGTAGCCGGGTTGCGGAGCCATGACCCACGTACCGGGCACAAAGAAGTAACCGTCCGGGCCGTAAGCCCAGTAGCCTGGCGCCCAGAGATAGCCTTGGGCGGGCACCGGCGGCTGCTCATATACGGGCAGCGCTGGCGGGCCAATTGTGATGGAGACGCCGAATTGCGCGGACGCTGCCGCCGACATGGCCAGCATTAAAAGCGCGAACACTATCAAACGGAGGGAGAGCCTATTTCGCATTTGTGTTTCCTCGTTGCCCAGCCATCCTTGGCTTGCCCGGTGGTGCTGTGCTGCTGCGGGTTGCGTGGATGAGAGGCGCGATTTCCTGGCGAAACGTACTGACGACTTAGTTTCGCTCGCAAAGAGTTCCGTCACGACTCTCTCACTTCGCAACTCCTAAGTCTGGTCAATAATGCTCAATTCGAGAAATGGAAGCTGGTCGCAACGTGATCTCGCCCTAATCGCGCCGCAATGGTTTGGATAGTGCGGGATTACTTATCTATTACTTTCCTGAGGCAGCCAAGCGCCGATCTCCATGCGGTTCCGTACGGGGTTGGCCGGTGCCGAGTTCACACTTTTCGCCGGGCTTGGCGGCCACAAGGCGGGCCAAAATGCGGCAGACAAAGCCAAGGACTCCCAAGGATGATCTCTACACCGCCCGAAGTGTTTCGAATTTTGACTGCCATACGCTATTAGCGTATACTCTATAAAGGTACGCTATCGGCGTAGCAATGTTCCGATGGAGTTTATTGAAACGCCCGCATTTTCGCGTCATTTGGCCCGATACCTGGACGACGAGCAGCACCGAAGACTCCAGGACACGCTCGCCAGTATGTCGGAACTCGGCGATGTAATCCCTGGAACCGGCGGATTCCGCAAGCTGCGTTGGGCGGACGCTCGACGCGGCAAAGGTCGCCGAGGTGCGCTGCGGGTCATCTACTTTTGGTTCGATGGCCAACATCGGATCTGGCTTATGACCGTTTACGACAAGAATGAAGCCGCCAATCTAACACTTGGCCAAAGAAAAACGTTGAAGGCAGCGATCGACGCCGAAAAGAAATCACGGGCGCGGAGATAAAGACACGGCTATGGCAAACAAGCGGAATCTATTCGACGAAATGATGGACGGCGTGACGGCCATGAAAGCGCATCGCGCCGGAAAAATCACCTTGCGGAGTTATAAAGTCGAGCCGCGCGCGCTGCCCGAGGTCAAACCAAAAATGATCAAGCAGGTACGCGCACGCTTTCACTGCTCCCGCAGCGTCTTTGCCCGCAAACTTTTCACCAACGAACGCACCCTCGAAAAATGGGAGCAAGGCCGCGCCAAGCCCAACGCCCAAGCCGCCGCCCTGCTGCTGCTGGCAGCCAGATACCCGGACACATTTGAGCGCCTGGAGCAGTTGGCAAAGTAGAACCCTTGTTCCCCGCAAGTGTTCTCGCCGGAAGACTACTACGGACTAATCGATCCAAAGACCGCCGATCTCTAGGAGTATCCCGACGGCTACCTTGCTGATGCGGCCCACGAGTATGAAAACGAGTAGTCTCGGACGACGTTCGCCAGAAAGGGCCGGCTCGCTGCTCCGAGATAAATATCCCCAATCCTGATTCCGTTTCACGCTCGCGAACGGGTCGCCCGTAACCACACGATCCTGACCAGTTACTAAAGTCCCAAAATGGACCCAAAAAATGCGCTCCGGCGTTTGACGCTGCTCTCCTTTACTCTTTACACTCAGACTGTACGCCGGTGGTTTGCGAGCTGACAGAATTGGCATGGCTTCCGGCCCGCAGGCGGACATCGAAAGGCAAACGTGAGCCCCACTGAAACCAGCAGCACAACCAAACGGGAGATCCAGGTGGAGATCCCGGCGGAAGAAGTTGCCCGCGAAACCGACACCCTGATCCAGAAATACCAGAAACTTGCCCGCATCCCCGGATTCCGCACCGGCCACGCACCGGCCTCCATCATTAAGCAGCGCTTCGCCGAAGGCATCAAGAGCGATGTGGTCGATGCGCTGGTGCCGCGCTATTTCCGCAAGGAAGCCGACAAACTTGGCCTGACGCCGGTGTCGCAACCGCGGGTTTCCGATCTGCATGTACACGACGGCGAGCCTCTGCGCTTCAAAGCCAGCTTCGAAGTCATGCCGACCATTCGCGTCGAAGACTATAAAGAGCTGCGCGCGGATAAGCCGGATATTTCCGTGAGCGATGAAGAAGTCGAGCAGTCGTTGAAAAATCTGCAGGAACAACGCGCGGCATTTACCACCATTGAGGGAAGTCCGCTGGGGGATGGCGACTTTGCCCAGGTTTCGCTGGATGGGAAACCGAAGGATGCCGAGGCCCCGGCAACGCCGGGCCCGACGGGATCGAATCCGGTTCACATGGATGACATTCTGGTCGAAATCGGCGGAGCTGGGACCATGCCCGAGTTCACTGAGAATTTGCGCGGCGCATCCGCCGGAGACGAACGAACGTTTGACGTGCATTATCCGCAGGATTTCTCCGATCAGCGGCTCGCTGGCAAAACTTTCACTTATACCGTGCAGGTAAAGGCGGTCAAGCAGAAATCCTTGCCTGAATTGAATGATCAATTCGCAAAAGATTTAGGAGAATTTGCCGATCTCGCCGAAGTGCGCAAACGAATTCGCGAAGGTATGGAAGCCGAGAAAAAACATAACGCCGAGCGCGAAGCCAAAGACAAACTCGTCGCCGAGCTGGTAAAACGCAACGACTTCGAAGTTCCCGAAGCGCTGGTCGAACACCAGATCGATATTCGTCTTGACCGCGGATTGCGCGCTCTCGCCGCGCAGGGCATGAAAACTGAAGACATGAAGAAAATGGATCTCAACCGTCTGCGAGCGGGTCAACGGGATCAGGCTGTACAAGAAGTAAAAGCTGCGCTGTTGCTCGAAAAAATCGCCGAGGAGGAAAAGCTCGAGGTCAGTGATGCGGAAATCGATCGCGAAGTCGAAGCTCTGGCTGAGCAGTCGAAACAAACTCCGGAAGCCATCCGGTCGCGTTTGACACGCGATGGAGCGCTGGATAGAATCCGGAATAGAATCCGCAACGAAAAGACCCTCGACTTTCTGTATCATCAGTCCGCGTAAGCCGCTTCCGACCCCAAGAAGCTTAAAGTGCAGGGAGCAGAAGTGTGAAAGGCAAAGGTGAACAATTGCTCGTACCCATGGTGATTGAACAGACTGGACGCGGTGAGCGGGCCTATGACATTTACTCCCGGTTGCTGCGGGACAATATTATTTTTATCGGCACGCCGATTGACGACAACATCGCCAATCTCGTAATCGCACAGATGCTGTTTCTGGCGCAGGAAGATCCGGAGAAAGATATTCAGTTATACGTGAATTCGCCCGGCGGTTCGATCACCGCGGGCATGGCAATCTACGACACCATGCAGTACGTCAAGAACGACGTCACCACCATTTGCATTGGGCAGGCGGCTTCAATGGCTGCCCTTTTGCTCGCGGCTGGAGAAAATAAGAAAAGGCTGGCTCTGCCGAATTCGCGCATTTTGATCCATCAACCTTCGATGGGGGGCCTTTCGGGTCAGGCCACGGATATTGACATTCACGCCCGCGAAATCCTGCGTATGCGCGAGATTACAAACCAGTTACTGGCTAAGCACACGGGACAGAAACTGGAAAAGGTGGAGAAGGACGTAGAGCGCGACTTCATTATGAACGCGCAGCAGGCTAAGGAATATGGAATCATAGACGATATCATCTATAAGACCAGATGAAGGGTATGATCGGCATTCGCCGGTCATGCTTGGGAGGTCTCGGCGCGAAAACGATCTCTTCCCGCTTCCCCACGGGCAAGGAGCGCTAAGGAGCCGGGAGGTTAAGGTAATAATAAGGAGTTAAGCCGAGTGAAAAACAGAACAGGCACTGAGGAAATCTTACGCTGTTCGTTCTGCCACAAATCGCAGGACGCGGTCGCCAAGCTCATTTCATCCCCGAGCGATTACCCCAGGGCCTACATTTGCGACGAATGCGTGGCGGTCTGCAATTCGATCCTGGAAGATGACCGCGCCGCGACCCCACCGGCGGCAACGCCCAACACCCTTCCCAAGCCGCAAGAAGTCAAAACCTTTCTCGACGAGTACGTAATTGGCCAGGAACAGACCAAGAAAAAACTCGCCGTGGCTGTCTACAACCACTACAAGCGCATCTATATGAACCGTCAACGAACCAGCGACGGTATTGAGTTGACCAAATCGAACATCATGCTGATCGGGCCGACGGGGACGGGCAAAACGTTGCTGGCGCAAACTCTCGCCCGTATGCTCGATGTGCCCTTCGCCATTGTCGACGCGACCACCTTGACCGAAGCCGGATACGTGGGCGAGGACGTTGAGAACATCATCCTCAAGCTGCTGCAAGCGGCGGATGGCGACGTGGGACGGGCGCAGACAGGCATCATTTATATCGATGAAGTCGACAAGATCGGGCGCAAGGATGAGAACCCTTCGATCACCCGCGACGTTTCCGGGGAAGGTGTGCAGCAGGCGCTCTTGAAGATTCTCGAAGGCACGATTGCCAATGTTCCGCCGCAAGGCGGACGCAAGCATCCGCACCAGGAATTTACGCCCGTCGATACGACTAACATTCTGTTTATCTGCGGCGGCGCATTTGTTGGATTAGAAAAGATTATCGGGCGGCGAGCGGGCAAGAAATCTCTCGGCTTCAAGTTGGGAGAAGAGACTGAAGTTGAAGAGCCGACAGCGGCGCGTAAGCGGAACTTCGAGCTGCTCAGCGACGTTCAGCCCGAGGACTTGATCAAGTTTGGCCTGATTCCGGAGTTCGTCGGACGCTTGCCGGTTGTCGGCGTGCTTGAAGATCTGGACGAGTTCGCTTTGATCGAGATTCTGACCCGGCCGAAGAACGCTATCGTGAAGCAATATCAGCGGTTATTCGAGTTTGAAAATGTTCGGCTGAAGTTCAGCGAGGACGCTCTGCGGGCGGTTTCGCGCCAGGCCATGGCTCGTAAAGTGGGTGCCCGCGGCCTACGCATGATTTTGGAAGAACTGATGCTCGATTTGATGTACCATTTGCCCAGTCAGAAGAAAGTAAAGGAATTCGAAGTGAC
>JBEKGG010000230.1:0-7029 GCA_050012915.1 Terriglobales bacterium
CTGATCGATCAGCTGAAATTCGAATCCTGCGGCCGCTGCACCAACGGGTCAATCGGGGCCCCAACCTTGTGTTAATTTGCTGGTGTCGCCGTTTGTTGACGGAGGTTCTTATGCGACGCGATGGAGTTCTACTCGCTTTCTCCGCAATGCTGCTGTGTTCTCAACTCTACGCCCAAAGCTCTTGCAGCGGCATGAGCCTTGGCCGCGACGCAAATCTCAACGGTTTCATTCCCTTCCCTGCGGACAACGCGTGGAACCAGAACATTTCCAACGCGTCGGTCGATCCCAACTCGGACGCGATCATAAACTTCATCGGCGGCAATACTCCCCTGCATCCTGATTTCGGCGCCGGCTTATACGATGGCTCGACCATCGGCATCCCTTACGACATTGTCAGCGGCTCTCCGTTTGTGAACATTCACTTTACTGCCTACGGCAGCGAGAGCGATCCCGGGCCCATGCCGATTCCGCACAATGCGCCGATTGAGGGCTATCCGCACCCCGGCGATGGCGACCGCCACGTCATCGTTCTCGATCGGGACAACTGCTGGCTTTACGAGCTCTACTATTCTTTCGCGCAGAAAAACGGAAGTTGGAAAGCGGGTTCAGCCGCAGTGTGGGATCTACTTAACGACGAGCAGCGTCCCTACACATGGACGTCTGCCGATGCCGCCGGTTTGCCCGTCTTCGCTGGATTAGCCCGATACGACGAGGTTGCCAGCGGACAAATCCAGCATGCCTTGCGCTTCACGCTGCAATACAGCCGCGAAGCTTTTACACCGCCAGCTTCGCATTGGGCGCCGAATTCTAACAATTCTCTGGCCGCACCCATGGGCATGCGCCTGCGACTCAAAGCCAGCTATGACATCTCTTCGTTCCCGCCGCAAGCCAAGGTGATCCTGGCCGCACTGCAACAGTATGGAATGATCATGGCGGACAACGGTAGCTCGATGTTCGTGACCGGCGATCCGGACAATCGCTGGAACAATAACGATCTCGGGACTTTGAAGCAGGTTCCGGCCTCGGCGTTCGAAGTGCTTTTGATGGATCCAATCTACACGGCGAATAATGTTCCCCAAGGCAAAGCGCCGAGGATCGCTAGCTTCAGCGCAACTCCGCCTGTCAGTACTCCCGGACAACCGGTGGCTTTGAACTGGACCGCGACTGGAGCTTCTTATTTCATCGTATCGCCGCAGGTGGGCGCAGTTCGCGGCAATACCATCACCGTCTATCCGACGGTGACGACCACGTACACGCTTTACGCCACCAATCAGTATCATCGCTCGAAAAAGACGGTCACGGTCACCATCCAATAATCTAAAGCGTTGTCGCGGAATTGCTCTGGTTTCGGCTTCGCGGTAAACTGCCATAGACTTCCAGACATGAAGAGTATCGTTTGTTTCGCCTTGGTAGTGGCTCTGGGTTTTCTGAACGGCTGCGGCAGCGGCCAAACACCTCTGCCCTCGCTGACCGGAACATGGGTGTTCTCGCTGACCCCGGCTAATTCCCCATCGAATGTTATCCAAGCGACAGCGGCCCTGACGCAACTCAACAACAATATCTTGCTTGGACAAGTCACCCTCAAGGGAAGCGGAACCTCGTGCGGCACCATGGCGGAGATGACAGGGCAGGTCAGCGGTAATACGTTAACCCTCCAGCTCACGCAGTCGCCAAGCGAACTGATCCTGAAGGGCACCGCAACAACGGCTCTTACTGTCAATGCTTCGGGAACATACACGGCAAGCAGCGGACAGTGCCTCCAGGACGGCGGGACGGGCACTTGGACCGCGTTTCTCTCGTCTGGTAACGCTCAGGTGCCGTGAAACCTGTCATTGGACGGCGGTCTGGACTAAACCTGTTCGGTCGTTTCTCCGGGGCTCCCACGAGCGCCTTCTTCGCGGACATGCACCTTCTTGAAGTGAGCGTCGAACGCGCTTTGCAGTGACTTCTGATATTCCACGCGGTTTGGACGGTGGCCACTAGGCCTTACGTCGAAGCGGACACCGGTACAAGCCGTACATTCGGCTTCCACCGGAATATCCAGCATCCATTTGGAAACGCGTAACGAAGGTCTTTTCATATCTCGCAAACTCCTCGCGGCAGGCCTCGCAGATCCGCGTCCCAAATTTGGAAGGCAGGATTGTAGAGTCAGCTCGATTTACTACGAATTCACGGATTCACCCATATCGTCAGAGAGTTACCCACGCAATTGCAGCGATTCCATACGAAAAATCATATCCGCCGGCCGCTGTCCTCCCATTACTGGAATGCAGTATCCCGTAAATCCATAGTATTCAGCAATAACGCTTTGGCCCAGATCTTGCATAGTTTTCCACTTCTCGGGAGCCCCCATGTCGCAGGAAATCTCCGTTTCCTACCAGGCAGTGAAGAGTAAAGTGCATAAACTGATCGATGCTGCTGTGGAAGGAGAAAAGACCGATGCGCAGATTCGGAATTCCATGGAGCGCTGGTGGAAGCTGATTCACCCTGCCGACCGCGTCGTCGCCCAGAAGTATCTGCTCCGCGTGCTCGCAAGGTCCAGCTCCAGCCTGAACGCGATGACCCAGGCGCTTCTCGAGTCCGCCGAATACGAGCCGAGTAACGGCGAAGCCCCCGATGCGGCAGCCGAGTCCCGGCCCTTCCACGAAACTCACGTCCCGGCAGTATAAGTCCGCTAATTCACCGAACGGGGAAAGCGACCCGCTCAGGTCGATTCACGTATGCGATGAAGGCTGTCTTCCGTCTTCAGTTCGTAAACCATATACAACACGATTGCCAGATTGATCAGCAGCACGGAGATATGAAAGAGGTTTTGCCGGTAAATGACTTTGTAGATCTCGAAAGGAAGGTAGATCGTACCGGAGATGAGGGCAATCCACTCCGCCCAGGCTCTAGCATTCCAGAGGCCGTAAGCTTCCACGAATCGCAAAACGGAATAGGAAACTGCGGCTGCCGCTATCGTCCATATCTTCGATTCGGTTAAGGCATCGGCCCAGTCGAGAAATACTTGCGCGAAATGGTGATCCGGGCTGATGTGCAGAAGCTTAAGCAAACTGTCAGCGATATCCCAGGGATCCTCGCGGCGTATCAGCAAAAGAACGCCGCATGCCGCCAGCAAAACGATCATTCCTTTGGCCAGTTCGAAAGAGGCGACTACCCGAAGAACCGGCAGGGTACCTGGATGTTTTGGCTCGGCCGTTGCGACGTTGGTATGCACCGTAGAACTCATTACAACATTATCTCCCCGGCTGCAAACGTAATTGTTGCGCCGCGGTAAAAATCCGGTCCCGAATCAGCAGTGTACTCGCTAAGGAAGTCAGTCCCGAAGCGGCAAAAATCATCGCCAGCACAACGAATTGGTAAATCGCAGCATACACTGGCCGGGCGCCCACCCGCCATTAGGCCGCCGAGCGGCTCACGGAGTCGAAGAAAGGTATTCTTACCGCGCCGCCGGGCAAGGCCGAAGACAAGGTGAGAGCCAGCGCAACTCTCGCGCCCAGAAATCAGTGTGCGCCGTCGCGGACCGCGGCACGCAATTCGTCTACGATTTCGCGAGCCGCTTTGCGTGCAGCTTCCTGTTTATTGACGTCGAATGAGATGGCGCCGACCCGAGCGTGTCCGCCGCCGCCATAACGTTCGCAGATCTTGGCCAAATTCACGACCGGCTCCGACGGCGCCCAGGGATTCGATCCCACCGAAACTTTGACTCGAAAGCTGCTCTTGCTCAAGCCCACACTGTAGATCGATTCCGGATGCAAATAGTACGGAACGAATTTGTTGTACCCCTCGAGTTCGTGATCGGTCACATCGAAGAAAAGCGTGGCATCTTTCGATTCGATGCGGTCCTGCAGGATGGCCATAGACCGCTGATGGCGTTCGAGAAGCGGCGGCAACAGCGACGCGACAAAAGGCTCTTCGATGATCTCGGCCAGAGGCCGGCTGGCAAGCAGTGGGATCAACCGAGGCACAAAATCATGTGTCTGATTGGATTCGATCACCATGGTCAGCTTCATCGCCGGAGCCTGCATCTCGACCGCGGTGCGGGCATCGGGATACATTGCACCGTCAACGACGTCAGTCCAATGAACCAGGTCGGCGACGGGCTTGGGATCGAAACCAAAGCGCTCCTCGGCGATGGTGGCTATGAAACTGGTGCAGGACTTAAAATCCGGGTCGTAGAATTTCTGATTGCTTTGATCTTGCTCAAAGTGCGCAGCATCAGCGGGCGACAGAAATGCGCTCTCATGATGGTCGAACCACCAGGTGATTTTCGGGGAGCTGGAATATTTGAAATCGACGATGGCATTTTCCTCACCATCAAAGTTCTTCTCGTCAAACAGAGCGCCGGCGCGATGCAGCAAGCCAGAGAAAACAAATTGAACGTCGCTGCGAATCCGTTCGCGATAGAAACGCGAGAACAGCGCAGCGGACGAAGCCCCATCAAAGCATTTGTCGTGATAGAACACCCGAACTTTCAAGCCTGTCTTCCTTTCGAACCAGAATCAGACAGACTACCCGAAAAAGAGGCCCGAATGAGAAATAAATAGGAAGAGCGCCGGCTGAGAGGCCTTAAAACGAGGCACCAGCATGCCGTGAGGGATGCCGCGCCTCATGAGTCTGACCTCATCCTGAGCGACCGTAAGGCCGCGAAGGATCCAGCGCGGATCGGCACGATCTGGGGGATGGATGGTTTGTCGTGAGCTAAGCGCCGGCTTGTTTCTCGGCCATGTCGCCGATTACTGGCAGCTTCCACATTTGTCCCTGATTGGCTTTGAGCAGGAGAACCAGCCAGATCACCAAGCCCGCCAATCCGACGAGCGGCCATATCAGGATGGTCAACCAACCGAGGAATGGAATGTGAACGAGGAAGCTCAGCACAATCCATAGCGCAGTCCAGGCAACGGCGAAAAAAATAGATTGAAACGCGTGGAAGCGAACGAATCGGCTTCGATTGTAAGGCTCGATCACCAGGAAGAGGATGGCGGGAATGATGGTCACATAAGCCAGCATGCCCGCCACGTTGTCGGTAAGACCGCTGGTCGACTGAACCGGCGCAGGCGCCGGAGCTCCCGAGCGGCTGCACGCCGGACAAACTGCGGAACCATCTGCTGTCTGAGCGCCGCACACGGTGCAAAATGCCATGACTATCCCCCTTGGGCATTCGTTTCGAACGCGACCCGAGAATGGGCGCACGTTACCAGAAACGAACCGTCAAGGCAAACGAAATCGGACCGGACGCGGCAGCTCACTCCCGCCGACCTCCGGCGAATCTGGTTACTGGCTGGGCGGCACAGTCAGCGGCGCAGACAATCGGAAGCTCAGCGCCGACTCTGCCGGGATCTCAATTTGTTGGTTTCCAGTCACGGCCCCGCCCAACAATCCGGCGCCAGCGCCAACTAAAGCCCCAATGCCTGCACCTTTACCTCCGCCAGCGATCCCTCCGATCAACGCGCCTCCGGCTGCTCCTCCGCCGGTTGTGGCTGCTGTTCGCTTGCCCTTCCCTTTGGTTGTATTCTCCAGCACAGCGGTTTGGATCGAGAGGGCCTGTCCTTTAACGGTGACGCTCGTGAGAGCAAGAGTGAGTTCGCCTTCGCCCTTTATTTTGCCTTTCGACTTCGCGGTCACCACCGTGCCGCTGACGGTTGCTCCAGCGGGAATCGCAGTCTTGCCTCCTACGCTGACCGGCTGCGCTAGGGTGGCAAGGAAAGTTTGTCCCGACTGGCTGGTCTTCGAGCTTAAAGCCTGGCCCACCCTTACGGTAAGCGTCGTTCCCGAAGGCACAACAATGGGCTGAGGCTTCGGCGCTGGTGGAGGAGGCGGCGGCGCCATCGCCGCGGCGGGTGCAGCCGCGGCTGTCGCATCGGCCTGCACCGCGGTTTGATCATCGACGCCAGTCTCTCCCGGTTCGTCCTTGGCAATCTGCTCCATCTTCTGTTGAGCCGCCGGTGTCTTCGCTTGGCCGGTCAGCGTGACTTTGCCCTGCTGCGCGGTTACGTTGACCTGGGAATCTTTTGTATCCGGATCAGCGGCGATCTTGGTCTGAATATCCTTGGCAATGGCATCGTCACTGGGATGACGCGAACACGCGATCGATAAACCCAACGCGATCAAGAGAGCGATTGAAATAAAAATCTTCTGTGTGCGCATGCTGCCTCCTCATTTGAGTTGGTTTACTCTGACGCTTATCTTGCGACGGTATTCCGTGGGACGGAAACAACTGCGAATTATACTCGCACTCACTTGAGCAGGTTCGAATGTTCGTTTTGCATGAACAGCACTTGAGCATAAACGACGCGAGGTGTACATTTCGTTCGACTGCTAACGCAAATTCTAAGGAGGGGCGACATGGGATTACTCGCTTGGATTCTGGTTGGACTCATCGCAGGCTGGCTTGCAGGCAAAGTGATGAAGGGTGGTGGATACGGCGTAGTCGTCGACATCATTCTTGGGATCCTCGGCGGCGTCCTCGGCGGATGGGTCTTCGGGATGTTGGGAATCTGGCCGGGCGGCGGTATCATCGGGTCGATCATTGTGGCGTTTGTCGGCGCCGTAATTTTGATCTGGCTCACCCGCTTGCTGAAAAAAGCCTGACGCTCTTGTCGCGCTGAAAAAATCGACAAAGATTTTCAACCGCAGAGAACGGTGACCGACGGCCCAGTCAACCATCTTCTTTCCCTGCCGTCATCCGGAGGCAGCGGAGTCCTGGGCTTCGACAAGAACTCCCAACGAAGTATCTCTGCAGTTGTATCTCGTGGGGCGAAAGCGTAGTCCAGGGCTGGTGCGAGTTTCCCAGCTTGGGACAGAGTTTACTGTCTAGTACCGGTACCCCCCTCCCCCATTTTGCATGCAAAATATTCAGAACAAACGACATAAATTTTGACCATGCGCTAGATCTTTGAGTTTACAGGAGTTACGCGCAAAATCTAGACAACATTGGAGTTACGGCTGACTGACGTCCCATTTTGGAACCGGGAGCGCGAAATGTGGAGCAAGATTCCTGGGGCGCGCTGGCGGCCAGAGTCAGATTGT
>JBEKGG010000231.1:0-2257 GCA_050012915.1 Terriglobales bacterium
TTCAACTCCACCGGAGTTTCACTGGGCCCGCTGGGTCCTCTGTGAATGATCCTGGCAGCGCCCAGATTTGCCGTACGCGTTGTACCGCCGGCCAAAGCTATGGCCTGCAGCACCGTGAGATGCCCACTGTCCATGAGAAACCCACTCGGCCGTCCCACATCGCCAACCACGTAAACCAAGTCGGCTTTCCGCACGATGATTGTGTCGCCCGGCAAAATGGGAATGTTGCTTTCCGGGTTGTCGGTCACATTGCGCGATAGAGGAACGGTAATCGGCTGGTCGGGCTGATCGCGATGTGTGACCTGGATACTCCGGCCGGCCTTCTCCGTGAATCCACCCGCGGCCGAGATGAGATCGAAAAGCCGCTGCTGTCCCGGCACCGGATATACTCCCGGCTTCCCTACTTCACCCAGCACACTGGCCCCTTCGGACGCGTACTGATCGACGAATAATGTCACGTGGGGATTCTTGACGAAGCCTCCGTCTGCCAAGCGTCTCTGGATCACGCCTTCGGCTTCTTCAGCCGTCAAATCGGCAATGTGAACGTAATCGATCAGGGGAAGATAAATCTCGCCCTTGCTGCTCACGCGAGCCTTTGTTGTAAGCTCTGGAACGTTGTAGACGCCGACTTCGACGAGGTCTCCGGCCTCAAGTCTCAGCCCTGAAGGTGAGGAGGTTGTCGTATTTCCGCTCGGGTCAACGTGCGCGGGCGATGCGACAGTGCTTTCCATCACTGGACTTGCTTGCACGTTTTCGGACTGCGCCACCAGTTCCGGCACAACTGGAGCAAACCATAGCGAAGACAAAACCAAACTCCACAGGAGCTTGCGCGAACCGCCGTGGATGGATGGTGTGGAAAAATCCATTGCCATTTTGCAAGAAGTCTAGCACGCTAAGACCCGCTACAAATCAGTGTTCTCGACCGGTACTTAGATCGCAAACAGCGCGGAATACCCTGCGCTGCCACTACGCGTTTTCAGCTCCATCGCAATGTACCAAGACAGAGAATAGTAGCGCGACAGCGGCGGTTGTAAGATTTCCACAGTTGCGCGGTTTCTGCGAAAGATTCCAGGGAAGAGTTGGACCGCGTCGTTCCTTCTCAACCCGGAGATATCAATTCGTCGGCGAAAGGCGTTGCGGAACAATGGACGATTTCTTGCACCGGACTTTCGACAGAGGAGCTAGTTGATACTTTTCTACCTCGGAACCTTCGTAGGGTCGCTGCTGCTTTCATTTGTTCTGACCAAGTTCGTACGCGATCTGGCGACCGCGCACGGATGGGTAGCAGCGCCAGCCCTGGATCGTCACCTGCACAGTTGTCCCCTACCCCGATTCGGCGGGGTCGCTATTTTTCTTTCCTTCCTTCTGACCTTCGCACTCGTGATGCCGGCCGGTTGGCATTACGTCGCGGTGGGTTTTGGGGTTTCTTTCAAAACTCTGCTGACCATCCTGTTGCCTGGCTGCTTAGTCTTCGCTCTCGGCATTTATGACGACATTCGTTCGGTGAGCCCTTACGTGAAGGTTGCCGTGCAGTCTGTAGCAGGGGCGATGTTGTTTGCGGGCGGTTTTCGCATTCTCGATCTTCCGGTGCTTTTCGGCAGTCACCATTTTCCCTGGTTCGTTGGCCTCCCTCTCACTGTGTTATGGGTTCTCGCCATCACGAATGCCTTCAACCTGATTGATGGACTCGACGGATTGGCCGCCGGATCCGCGCTCTTTTCTACGATGGTAGTGTTCGCCGTCGCCCTGGCATCAGGTTCAGGTCTGGTATCGCTGATGGCCTTGGCTCTGGCCGGGTCGATTTTAGGTTTCCTGCGTTTCAATTTCAGCCCTGCGACCATTTTCCTGGGGGACTGCGGAAGTCTTTTCATCGGATTCATGTTGAGCGCCTTAGCCCTGCAAGGCGCGCAGAAGGCGCCAACACTTGTTGCGGTGGCAATTCCAGTCGTCTCTTTTGGCCTACCCATACTCGAAACTGCGTTGTCCATTGTTCGGCGCTTTCTCGGCGGCCGGCCGGTTTTTACTGCGGACCGTGAACATATTCATCACAAACTTTTGCAGCGCGGGCTTTCTCATCGGCAGGTCGTGATCACGCTTTACGCTGTCTCCGCTTTGTTTGCCTTGCTCAGCCTGTTCTTGCTGTGGCCGACTGGCAATATGCTTGGCTTGGTTCTCGCTGTGCTCGGTACGGGCGTGTGGATTGGGGTGCAGCATCTCGGCTACATGGAATTCGGGGAACTTCGGCGGGTGGCACAGC
>JBEKGG010000231.1:2266-9182 GCA_050012915.1 Terriglobales bacterium
CGCACGATTGAACGGCAAATTCTCATCAATAACCTCGCCATCCGCAGGGCTACCGAGGAACTGAAAGTGACAAAGGACTACAAGCAACTCTGCCGCATCCTGGTGGCCGCACTCTCGGGCAACGATTTCGACGCCTTCGATTTGCGCTGGCGCTCGCAATCCGTGGAACTCCCGACGATTTTCGGTTTGCAGCTCATCTCGCGATGGGGAGAAACTCCTTGCTTGCGCTGGACCAAGCCAGGCAGCCGCTTCGCCCAGGACTTAAGCAGCGCATGGTGTCTGACTCTTGATCTCGTGACCACACGAAATATTCGTTGTGGTTCCATGACCATTTACCGTCTATACTCCGATCGCGAATTGCAATTCGATATCAACCTGCTCACTTCGGTTTTCCCGGTAGCTTTAGCTGATGCTTTGGATCGCGTGTCGAACCCCGCGCCGGAAGCGCAACCTGCGATTCAGCGGGACTCCGCACTGGTTGCGGCGCAAGCGAGCTAATCTGTTTTCGCCGCTTATCCACAGCCTGGAACCAGCCCGGTCACTTCTACATCACGAGGCTCCCATGTACTTTTCTCAATTCAATCGCCAATGAAAAAATCTCGCGGGAGGAAATCCGAAAGATGGCAGAAAAGCTCACCGGGCAGGACATCAGCTTTCTCACTTTGCAGACCGCTGTGTTTTGCGTTGAATGTGAGTTGATCAGCAAAAATAACACTCCTTATTGCATGGCCTGCGGCTCTCGGGCTGTGCTGAGCCTTTCGCGCGTACTGGGAGGATCTTTACGCGGAGAGCAAAGGGCTCATCTGATTGCGGACGCCGAACTCGATCGCCTGGTGCGTGAGTTGCTCCGTACCGTGCCCTCGTCTGCTGCAGAAAACCACGCTCCTGCTTCGTTCTCGACTCTTGCTCCTTCGCGAAGCCATGCCCGAGCCATGGGTTCGCAGCCGGGGCAAAGCATGGTCCACGTTTCCAGCAACGAACTGAATATTCATCCCGGCGAAATTAATCTGGAGCCCGCCATCAGCGTGATTGCGGAGCGCGCCCAGGCTTTGACTGGCGCCACCGGGGCAGCCATCGCGCTGCGTCACGGAGACGAAATCATTTGCCGTGCGCGCACGGGACGTACTGCGCCTGATCTTGGGGTTCGTCTGCAAACCGATTCTGGAATCTCAGCCGATTGCGTCCGCACCGGCGAAGTAGTGCTTTGCCACGATGCTGAGCGAAATCCGCTGGTCGATCTTGCCAGTTGCCGCCGTCTGGGCGCGCGCTCGATTCTGGCGGCGCCCCTGCGCCATTTCCGTAGGACGCTGGGCGTGTTCGAAGTTCTCTCCGGCGCTCCACACGCCTTCGATCACCGCGATGTGGCTACGATGCAACTGCTCTCCAGCTTGATGGTCGCTGCCATTTCGCGCCTGTCGAGCATCCAACCGGCAAGTCAGCGAAGCGCCTGAAGCACCCGCGATTTTTCACCACGGACACGCAGAGAAAGCGAAAAAAGAACTGCGCATTTATTGAAAATGCGATTGCGGGTGAGGCTGCGCGGTCTAAGCTCGGCACGCGCTCGGCGGACTTATTGCATGTAGCAACGGCGCTGGAGCTGTCCGCGGGATTACCTCTACACCTTCGACCAGAAACAGCGGAAACTGGCCCGCGCCATCCGTCTCAAGCCGAACTAGGACGCCAGCAGCGAGACAGTTTGATTTTCGCGCAATTCCCAGATTCTTCGGCACTCGAAATAACAATCTGAACATGTTCATTCGTCCTATAAAAGAATGCCGAGCTGGGGTAATATGTATCCCTGATTTGGTATGGAAACGGTTGGGTCCAACCCGTTGGCGGCCGCCCGGGAATTGCCGCTTTCTTTGCGCACTCGCCGGCGGCAGGTACGGCAGAAGGTGCACACTCCCGCGTACGCCAGCCTGAATGGTAGTTCGAGTGGCCAGATCCTCGATCTCAGTGAGATCGTCGACATCAGCGAAGAAGGCATGGCCATTCAGACTTCGTTTCCACTCGAGGTACAGCGGAGCGTGAATCTGTGTCTTGATCTGACGGCGACGCGAGCCTGTATTCATACGACGGGCGAAGTCATCTGGTGCGACGGATCGGGACGCGTTGGAATCAGCTTTCCGCAGATGCAGGATGCCGCTCTGCGACAACTCAAGGAATGGCTCTTCGTCAATGTGATGGTCGCGTGCGTCAATTACCGGGCTGATGTCTTAGCGGCAAGCTCGTCGACAAATCAATTTGCGGCGGAGCCTGCGCCAGCGAAGCAGTTCCGCGCAGTTCCGCAGCCGGTTCCTGAGAAGCCGTCGGAAAACAGCGCCTTGTTCAACTGGATGCGGCAGGAACTCGAGCCTATGGCTCCCGCCGACTATACGTCCATCCTGACAGCGTTGGCTGCGGTGAAGCGGGAGATCGATGCGCTCGGCTCTAACCTCGATGGAGCTTTGCAACTGCTGGCACAAAGAGCGCAAACTTTCACTCGCGCGACCGGTGCAGCCATTGCTTTGACAGAGGGCGCGAGTATGATTTGCCGCGCCAGCGCCGGGCAGGATGCTCCTGGACCCGGCACCCGGTTCAGCATTGGTTCGGGATTTTCCGGCGAATGTGTGCGCACGGGCCAATGGCTGCGCTGCGACGATTCCGAAACCGACCCTTTCGTGGATCGCGAAAGCTGCCGTTCGCTTGGCATTCGTTCGATCATCGCAGTGCCAATCCGCTGGGACGAGGCCGTTATCGGAATTCTCGAAGTGTTTGCGCCGGAGCCATATGCTTTCAGCACGAACGATCCTCTCGCACTTAAGCGGTTGGCAGGAATTATTTCCTCTGCGGTCCATCGCGCGGGTGTGCCCGAGCCGAGTACGACAGAAATTATTCCGGCCGAGCGGGATTGGTCAGGGCACGGGTTAACCGAAAAGGGGTCGGAGGAAAACGAATCAGCACTACATTCTTCTTTGAAGTTCCGTTCGGTTCCGGCGCCGGTCGCCAGCTTGGACGATGAATTTCCAGTCGAGACTTCTGCGGGCTTATCCGTTCCTCATTTGTCCCGCTCTCGCAAGATTCTTCTGGCTGCCGCCGCAGCCACAGTCTTGTTCGCCGGGACCTGGCTGATTTCACCGCGCGACTTTACTTTCTTTAGCAAGACCACCTCAGCTTCCGCCGCGCAGCCATTGGCCCAGGCTTCTCCCAATCCACCACCGCCTGCCGTGGTCGCACCCGGCGGCATGGAGGGCTTGCGCCTACTGGCCGAGAAGGGCGACCCCGCAGCCCAGTTCTCGATGGGAGCTCGCTACGCAACCGGCGAGGAAGTTCCCCAGGATTACGCGGAAGCAGTGCGTTGGTTCTCCATGGCTGCCGAACAAGGGCACGTGGTCTCGCAGGCTACTCTGGGCGCGTATTATTGGGCGGGACGGGGCGTGCCGCAGGATCTGGTAAAGGCCTATTTCTGGTCGGTACTGGCTCAGGCTGGCGGTGATGAAGCGAGTAAATACCGCGTCTCAGTGCTCGCGTCGCGCATGACCCACGCTCAAGTCTCGGCGGCGGAACAGCAGGCCAATGACTGGATCAAAGAGCATCAGTCAGTAAGTCAGAATTCCTCAGCCCCTCAACAATGATTGAAACGGCCTCGAACGGCCGCGGCGGAAAAGATCCAATCGACAGCAGTCCCGGACTGTTTGGATCCGCGACCGGCGATTTTGAGGATTCGGTCAATGTGCATTTACCGGCCGACGAAGTCAGCTCGATCTCCGCGATCGAGGAGGTCGCGCCAAACTCGGCGACATATATCATGCCACCAGTCCCCGTGGTTCGTTCCAGGGCCAGCCCCGCAAGATACGTCCAGTTTTTTACGTAGCCTTTGAGTCGGTTGGACGTGCAACCCTTTGACAGCACGCCTGTGGTCTTGTCAAAAAAAGCGGCAGTGATCCTGTCCCCTTGATTGTTGCTGATGTAGAGAAGCGTCTCGTCGGGACTCAGCACGATATTGCTTGAATTGATTGCGGTTCCCAAGTGATAAACCACTGTCGGAGTCAGTTTGCCGGAGGAAATATCGGAAACTTCAACTACCGTGAACGGGGAGGCATCGCCAAAGATGGCATAATGCCCATCCTGGGTGATGTCGACGCCGTTGGGATATGTGTTGCCACTGCGTGAACCGGTGGAATTCTGTTCATCGTCATTTGAAACAGGCACGCCCGCCGAGATGTTGAAGGATTGGATCGAACCATCCCCGTAAGTGACAACGAGCATGTCGCCGTGGACGGCCATACCATCGATCACGCCGCCTTGCAGTCCGACAACGTCAATGTCGCCGACAAACTTGAGTTTGCACCCGGGCAGAACTTGAAAGGTTCCGATGGTGTTCGAGCCGGTGAAGCTGGCGTAGAGGTATTGTGCGTTCATAGCCAGGCCGATGCCGTTGGTTCTTCCGTCATCTTTCGTTGAGCCTCTGGCGCTACCACCGATGGTCAAAGTCCGAACAACCACGCCAACAATGTCGCTGCTATCTGCCTGTGAAGCATAGACACACTCGGCGTCCCCGCTGTCGAGAACGTTTATGCGATTTGCAGCAAAGTAGCCGCCGGCGATTCCGATGCCCCCGGTTAGCACTTTCTCCTTCATTGTTAGCAAACCGTCGGCATTCACCGTGTAGAAGGTGACACTGGTAGCATGTTGTGGCGGGACGTCGTCATTAGTAATGACATAGTGGGGCTTGCTGGTGTCAACTGCAAAACCACCGCCGAGGCAAACTGCAATGAGCACCGCCTGCCAGAACAAATGTTTTAAGAATCTCCGCATAAACTAAGTCGTGACGGCCACAGCAGTGCGCTATTCAGCTAACCACGGATTGCATATCACTTCAATAAGAATGGTTCAGCTTTTCAGTGAGAATCGAGGAAGATGAAAATGTTTGCTGAATAAATGAAAACTGCATCATCGAAACCCAAGCCCACTAGGCAGGCTATACAACTAAAACAATTACTACCGCGCTTCGTTTTGTTTCTAGCGCCTCAACCGCATTTTTTCGTGCTGGCAGGCCGCGCGAATGTGCTAGCATTGCGGGCCTGCACTCCCTCTCCCGGCTTTGCAGAACTCTTAAAGAATAAGGGGAAATAACTTTGTCGAAGAAACTGTGTTTCGCGGTAACTATGCTTCTGTTTGCGCTTCCGGGCATTTCGCTGGCGCAGAAGTTGACCCAACTCAAGCATCCGGCGCCGGACGGCGCTTTCGTAGACTACCTCTTAACCGACGGTACTGTATTGGTTCAAGGCCAGAGCTGCTCGGATTGGTGGAAGCTCACACCCGACGAATCCGGGAGTTACCTCAACGGAACCTGGACACAAGCTGCCAGCCTGCCTTCTGGATACGCTCCCTATGCCACCTCCGGAGCCGTACTGGCTGACGGAAGATTCCTTTTGGTGGGAGGCGAATATAGCGACTGCGGCGGCGAGTTCACGCTCACCAACGAAAGCGCGATTTACGACCCCGCAACGAATAAGTGGACCAAGGTAGCGCCTCCGAAGGGATGGTACGACATTGGAGATTCCCCGGCGGCCGTGCTTCCGAATGGCCTATTCCTGTTGGGACGCAAGACCACGAAGCAGGTGGCGGCGTTGGACCCTGCCACCCTCAAGTGGACAGAGTACGGATCGGCGGGCAAGAGCGATTTCAATGCGGAAGAAGGCTGGACGCTGATGCCAGACGGTAACATTCTTACCTGGGACGTGAAGCACGCTCCCAACTCGGAGATCTATTCTCCGGCGACACAAACATGGGCGAGTGCGGGCACTACGGTGGCGAATTTGATGGGACCTCCGGAGGTGGGCTGCCTGAAATATGGCAACAAAAACCAGTACACATATTGTCCTCCGGGAGAAACGGGGCCGGGGATCCTGCGTCCCGATGGCACAGTTTTTGCGACCGGCGCTCTCCACCTTGACGCCAACACTGGACACACTGCGGTCTATAACCCTGCAGCGAAGGGCGATGACAAATGGACTGCGGGCCCTGACTTTCCGAACGGTGACCAGGCTGGCGATTCGTTTGCCGCGCTGCTGACCAACGGCAACGTTTTGGTGTTGGGTGATTCCGGGCAGATGTATGAATTCAACGGCACCACATTCAAGGCCACGACGGTTGGCTTCGGTAGTTTGATCGTTCTGCCGACCGGAGAAGTGCTGGTTGCAGGCACTTACGCTTATACTTCTACTGGAACATATAAGAGTTCGTGGGCACCGAAAATTACTTCGTTCCCAGCCACAGTCAAGCCGGGCTCGACTTACAAGATCTCCGGGCAGCAGTTCAACGGCTTATCGCAAGCAGCCTCGTTTGGGGACGAGTTTTCAACTGCGACAAATTATCCCTTGGTGCGGATCACGAATCAATCCAGTGGTCACGTTTTCTACGCCAAGACACACGGCCACAGTACCATGGGCGTCGCGACCGGCAAGACCAAGGTTTCGACTAATTTCGATGTACCTGCGGGGATTGAGACTGGAGCGAGTTCGCTGGTCGTAGTGGCGAACGGCATCCCTTCGAAAGCGGTGAGTATCACTGTAGAGTAAGGTCGTTCTACGCCTGATATGCGGAGGATCCACGCGTTTTGAAATTCACGCATGGATCCTTCGACGCGTAATACCTACTGAAGTCGCTCAGCCTTTTGGGCGGCCGGTTTGTGCCAATCCAGCTTTTTTTCTCAATTTCGAATAAACCTCGGGCAAGTTTTTCCGCAGCCACTTGTAACATTCCCGACGCAGCAAAGTGTGCTTGCGGTTGTGCTCCCGGCGCCGCTCCACGGTATGCTTCTCTTGAGTGGTAACTCGTTTTTTCATCCGCGGGTCTCTCTTTCTCTAGGAAATCATACCCCGTTCGCTGGATTTCGCGCAGTTCAGGAGAACGGACCAGTGGCGGTTCGTAA
>JBEKGG010000232.1:0-6849 GCA_050012915.1 Terriglobales bacterium
AAACTTTACGAGAAATATGGAGATATGCGGCCATGATTGAAAGACTGAAGGAAAGCCGGGGAGCGGCAATTGGGTTCAAAGCGGTCGGAAGGATTACTGCCGACGAAGTCAAAGCGTTTGAGCCGCAAATTGAATTCGTTATCGCAGAACGGAAAAAGCGGCCGATCGGGATCCTTGCGGATCTTTCGCAAATGGAGGGCGCGGATTGGAAGGCGCGTTGGGATGAAATGCGCTTTCTACAAAAATATACCGACCATATTGCGCGGATGGCGGTCGTCGGCGCCGACAAATGGGAAGAAGTGGTCGCGATGATCCTCGCCGGAACCGCCGTTCTTCAGGCCGAGACTCGCTATTTCACCAGCGCCGAGATCAATGCCGCATGGGAGTGGGTCCGAACCAGCAAAAACGCCGATCGCGTTCCGGTACGAACTATGTATGAAGGCAAAGGTCTTTTTAAGGACTACATCCCCGAGTACACCGAGCTCTAACAGGGCATTTTCCTCCACGCACGAAGAGCTGGTGAAAATATTCTGGAGGGACAGTTCACAATAGTTTTGGCGAATGCGCAGAATCAAGAATGTGCCTGGTCGCAAAACCGACCGGAAGGATGCGGGATGGATTGCGCAGTCGCTGCAGTATGGTCTTCTGCGGGCCAGTTATGTTCCCCGCGAAATCATCCGCGATCTACGCGATCTGACGCGAACGCGGGCCAGTCTGTCCCAGGAAACTTCGCGCCTCAGAAGCCGAATTCAGAAGGTGCTGGAAGACGCCAACGTAAAACTCGCGAGTGTGGCGACCAACGCTCTTGGCAAGAGTGGGCGGGCAATGCTGGAGGACATCATCACTGGGGAAGATGATCCGGAAGACCTCGCCTCCCAACAACTCGGGCACAAGGTAACTCTAGAGCCTATGGAAGCTGCTTAACCCAACGCTTCCCGCACTTGCTTTCGAGGGAGAAGACCGGTCTCCGGCGGGATGCGATACAAGCTTCCTTCTTTCCGCAAAGGGAGCGGAAAGAGTGGGGCACCCTTTACTTACAGGTGATTTCAGCGTTCCCGGCTACCAGGTCACCGGCAGCGAGAGCGGCCCGCGCAGCGAAATGTTCTTTGGGTACTCGTACTGGTATCTGCGGTTCTATCCGGACATAAAGTGTAAGTGCGCCCAGTGGGAGTGGTATCGGGAGGCCTGGGGAGTTACGGGAGTTGAGTGAACTGCGGAGCTTCGCTCGGCTGGACTGCTGTCCCCAGGTGATTATGGTTTATCGGGGGTGGTTAAACATTTTTGCTACTTCTCCTGCAACCAAATCCGGCCTGCATCATCTACGGAAATTGTAAGGAGCAGACCGATTATGTCCTCTGTGCAGGAATGCCATGAGCAAAACGTCCCCCCTCCATTTCGTCTAGATGTCCAACTGCATGAACTGCTGACGAAGTCTGCCGCTCCGCGGCCTGCGCTGTTGCCGAACCGCGAAGGTGAGAAGTTCCCGGAGCCGGTTTTTCCACAGTATCCCGAGGTGCTGGCTGCGGACGACAACTACGAAGAGAATTTGGCGCGGTCGCGAGCCGGGAAACGGCGCTGGACGGCTCCTTTGGTGCACCGGGCCATGCAGGGCTGGCTTTATCCTTATATTAAGTCGCGGGTTCTGCCGGGGCCGTTTCATCCCATCATTGCTTATCTTTTTACCGAGTGGAAGTGCAATCTGGACTGCCATTACTGCTGGGCGTTTGACAACAGCGTGAAAGGCATGACGGAAGACGTGGCCAAGCGCTCGATTGATTGGCTGCATTCGACCACTTGCCGGGTGCTGGCGTTTATGGGTGGGGAACCCTTATTGCGTCCGCAGTTGGTGCATAAGGCTTCTTACTACGCGGCTAAGAAGGGTTTCTGGATTTATATGCCGACGAATGCGCGGCTGCTGCGTCCGGATGTAATTGATCGGCTGGCGGATGCGGGTGTGGCCATTTTCAATTTTGCGGTGGATGCGGTGGATGAAAAACCGGGGCTGCCCAAGGCGCTGACTCCGGTACGCAAGTATTTCGATCATCTGGTGCGTAAGCAATACAAGTATGGCTATTCGGTATTCTTCAACATCAACATCTGCCGTAACAATATGGAAGATGTGAAGCAGTTAACTGAGATCGCGCGCGAGCACGGCATTGCGACGGATTATCACATCAACGAATCCCCCATGATCGAACAGGATCACTTCAAACATTACGAAGCGAATGACACGTTTATTTATCCGCAGGATTGGCCGCAGGTGGATGAGTTGGTGGACTGGCTGATCGAGAAAAATAAGTCTGGCTACAAGATGGTGAACTCGGTGAAGCGGCTGCAGGATATGAAAGACTTCATGCGAGGTAAAGTGGAACCGTGGAATTGCCGGGCAGGACAGAACTCGATCATTATTCGAGTGGATGGCACGCTGGCGCCCTGCTTCCCGATGTATTCGGCGACGCATGATTGGGGCGCGATTGAAAATCATAAATTTGAAGTACCCCAACTGAATGAAATGAAAAAGTCGTGCCAGACGCATTGCTTCTCGACTTTGAATCACAACCTGGGGTTCAGTTACAACGATGCGCGAGTGGTGAAGTGGGTGCTTAAGCAGGCGGCGCACGGCTTTCAAGGGGTGAGCGGCAGCTTCGCTTAGTATTCGTCAGGTTGTCTGGCGAAAAAGCGGACGAGCGAGTCGCCCGTCTCCTCACGATTTTGAGAGTGGCTGAATTCTGGAAATTCAGCCACTCCGCTTTGTTTCTATCTGTTTGACCTGTTGTCTCCAACATGTTATAAAACTTGGTCCTGTGCCTTGAGCTTCGGGTAGCGGCATTTCCCTGCTCAGGGTGCAATGAATATCCGACGCGGCCAAGCTCAGCATCCCTGTTCAAGTCTTGCAGTGGAAGCGTGTTCGGAACTCCGGCCATATGCTCCCGGCGCTCTGCATTTTTGAGAGTAGTTGGGGAACGGTGCGCCGGGTCGAGGGAACCTGAACCCGTGGTCATCCTTATATAGATCTTCATGAGTGGAGGATTTGCTATGCGCATCCTGGCTAATCTTGTGTCCCGCGTTTGCCGTTCCGCCCGGGGACGAGCGGTTGGTTTAATGGCGTTAGTGACTTTGGCGGCGGCATCGGCGTGGGCCCAGCCAGCGCCCGAAGCGAGCGGCGAGGCCGGCCTGAAGCTTCCTGATCTTTCTTCGGTTTCTTTCCTTGGCATCGATGGCCACAATTTGCTGATGATCGGAATTCTGTTCTGCATTGCCGGGCTGGGATTTGGGCTGGCGATTTATGTGCGGCTCAAGAATCTTCCGGTACATCGGGCGATGCTGGAGATTTCCGAACTGATTTACGAGACTTGCAAGACGTATCTGATTACGCAAGGAAAGTTTTTGCTGCTGCTTTGGGTTTTCATCGCGGTGGTGATTGTTCTTTACTTCGGAGTGCTTTCGCCGGTGCCGGGAAAGCCGGTGATGACCACGCTGCCGATTATTCTGGCGTTCAGCCTGGTGGGAATTGCGGGCAGCTTCGGCGTGGCCTGGTTTGGCATTCGGGTGAACACGTTTGCTAACTCGCGCACGGCGTTTGCCGGGTTGCGGGGGAAACCTTATCCGATTTATGCGATTCCATTGCAGGCGGGGATGAGTATCGGAATGATGCTGATCAGCGTTGAGCTGCTGATCATGCTTTTTATTCTGCTATTTGTTCCGGGGGATTACGCGGGGCCGTGTTTCATTGGATTCGCGATTGGAGAATCGCTGGGAGCGGCGGCGCTTAGGATTGCAGGCGGAATCTTCACCAAGATCGCGGATATTGGGTCGGATCTGATGAAGATCGTTTTTAAAATTAAAGAGGATGATGCGCGGAATCCGGGCGTGATTGCGGATTGTACCGGCGACAACGCGGGCGATTCGGTTGGGCCCTCAGCTGATGGATTCGAGACTTATGGCGTGACCGGCGTGGCTTTGATCACGTTTATTTTGCTGGGGGTGAAGAATCCGACGGTGCAGGTGCAGTTGCTGGTTTGGATTTTTGTGATGCGCATCATGATGCTGGTTTCAAGCGCGGCGGCTTATTTCCTGAATAGTGCTGTGGCTCGGGCGCGGTTTGCCAATGCGGATGTAATGAATTTCGAAACGCCATTGACTTCGCTGGTTTGGGTGACTTCGGTGGTTTCGATCGTTCTGACTTACATTGTTTCGGCGGTTATTGTTCCCGATATTGGCGGCGACAGTACGCAGTGGTGGAAGCTGGCCACGATTATTTCTTGCGGAACGCTGGCGGGAGCTTTGATTCCGGAGTTAGTGAAGGTGTTTACTTCGACCGAGTCGCGGCATGTGCGGGAGATTGTCGCGTCGGCGGAGGAGGGTGGGGCATCCTTGGGAATTCTGGCTGGATTTGTGGCCGGGAATTTCAGCGGCTATTACTTGGGATTGTCGATGGTATTCCTGATGTCGGTTGGCTATTACATGAGCACGATGGGACTGGCGGCGGCGGCCACAATGATCGCAGCTCCGGTGTTTGCATTCGGGTTGGTGGCATTCGGGTTCCTGGGGATGGGACCGGTAACGATTGCGGTGGACTCGTATGGTCCGGTGACGGACAACGCGCAGTCGGTTTATGAGCTTTCACTGATCGAGCAGGTTCCCAATATCGCGAGCGAACTGAAGAAGGATTACAACTTCAATGTGAACTTTGAGCGGGCCAAGCATTTGCTCGAAGAGAACGACGGAGCGGGCAATACTTTCAAGGCGACGGCGAAGCCGGTTTTGATCGGGACGGCGGTGGTGGGCGCGACCACGATGACATTCTCGATCATTATGGCCTTGACCAATGGGTTGACGCAGAATGTGGAGAAATTGTCATTGCTGCACGCGCCGTTTTTGCTGGGATTGATTAGCGGGGGCGCGATTATTTATTGGTTTACGGGTGCGTCCACGCAGGCGGTGAGCACGGGTGCCTATCGCGCGGTCGAGTTCATCAAGGCGAATATCAAGTTGGAAGGGGTGGAAAAGGCTTCGGTGGCTGACAGCAAGAAGGTGGTAGAAATCTGCACCAAGTATGCGCAAAAAGGGATGTTGAACATTTTCATCGCGGTGTTTTTCGCGACCTTGTCGTTCGCTTTTATGGAGCCTTTCCTGTTTATCGGATACTTGATTTCGATTGCGATATTCGGCTTGTATCAGGCCATCTTCATGGCTAATGCCGGTGGGGCCTGGGACAATGCGAAGAAGATTGTCGAGGTTGAGTACAAACAGAAGGGAACGCCGCTGCACGATGCCACCGTGATCGGCGATACGGTCGGCGATCCGTTTAAAGATACATCGTCGGTGGCACTGAATCCGGTGATCAAGTTCACGACGCTGTTTGGTTTGCTGGCGGTGGAGTTGGCGGTGAAACTGACGGAAACCAATCCGGCGCTGACAACACTATTGGCGGTTGTGTTTTTCGTGATTTCGTTCTTCTTCGTGTATCGCTCGTTCTACGGGATGCGCATTGGAACGGAGAGCGCGGCAGCGAAGGCCCATGCTGCGGCGGACTAGCGAGAGTCTTGTAGCGCAGAACCGGACAGTTCCGGAGAAATTCCTGGCGTTGGGAGTTTTGAGGGCGCGCGGCTTCCTGGCCGTGCCTTGAATCCTTAAGAGCGATGGACGGCCCGGCTGGAAGCCGCGCCCTTTCAAGGCTTGCTCTTACGGGGTCAGTTGCTTTTCGATGGCGGCCATTTCCTGGCGGGCTGCGTTGGCGCGGTCTCCTGACGGTTCTTCGGTCAAAAAAAGTTTGAGTTCGGTAACCGCATCCGTAAGCCGGTTCAGCCTTTCCCATGCACGGGCCGCGATGTAGTGAACCATGGCATCAGAAACGTGAGACATGGAATGGACTTTCACTGCGCTGGCGATGGCCTCCTGGTAGTGGTGATCCAAGAGTTGCACCTGGGCTAACAAGGTGAGAGAGCGGGTGTCGGTGGGATCGATGGCGGTAGCCTGGTTCAAGTGGCCTTCGGCGGCAGCGAAGTTTTGCTCTTTCATCTCCAAGCGGGCCAGGTTTACAAGTGCCGGACCGAAGTGGTTGTTGGCGGCAACGGCTTTCTGCAGAGCTTCCCGTTCATTGTTGGCGTCTCCCAAGTGAGCGTAAACTACGCCCAGATTGTTGTAAGCCTGGGCATAGTCTGGATATATGGCCAAGGCCTTGTTGAGTTGGTCAATCGCTGCTTGCCAATCCTGCTTCGCGATTAACTGCGTCGCCTTGTCGAACTCTTTACTGGCTTTCTTGGGCACTTTAAGATCGGCGGCCGAAACCGTGGCGCCGTTGGCCTTGGCCGCGGAGTTCTCCGCATCGGGCTGCACTCTGACCAAAACGGACTGGGTACTTTTGCGTTCGTCGACCTCGAAGCTGTCGCTCTGCGTGGTGCGAATACCCTGCCCGCTGACCGAAACGTGATAGTTGCCGAGGGACACGTTCAGGAAGGTCGCCTCGCCACGATCATTGGTAAAAAGTTCCTCGACTTGGGTACCGCTGGTCCCGCTGATCAGGCCGACCTTTACTTGGGCGGTGACGGCGCGGTCATCTGGATAAGTGACATACACGTGAACGTTGCCAGCCTGGTGTTGGGCCGCAGACCACGAGAGCGGAAGACAGAGGAGAAGCGCGAGCAGGGCGGGTCGAAAACCGTGGCGGATCATGCTGTCCTCCCAATGCCCCGGGTGAAGGCAGGACAAAACACTGGGACGATGTTACACCCGAACAAATGTCAGGAAAAGAAAAAACGCGATCTCTTAAGAAAGATCGCCCCGAAACAGAGCTAATCTAAGCCGCGCGTCGTTCCCTAATGGCTAGAGGAGGGTGCCATCACTCCA
>JBEKGG010000233.1:0-6804 GCA_050012915.1 Terriglobales bacterium
CATTGTCGAGTGCTCCGGTCTTAATCCATGAAGTCGGTCGTGCGCTTTGATCCTACAAACCGACTACATTAATATGACAGGACTCGGCATCAAACAACATGAGAGGACACTGGATGCTCAAGACAGCTGCACTTATATCGGTCGGATTATTTCTATTTACATCGCTGGCGCTAAGCCAGGACGACGGTCGTTTCGACGCCAGTTTGAACGGGGGACCCGTTCTCACCAAGTCAACCAGCGGAAACGGTATTCAACAAAGCGCAACCATCGGCTCAAACTTTTTCGGCACTTTTCGCTTCAAGTTCAGGCCCAGAACCTCGATCGAGTTCAACTTTGGCTCCGCCAAGAATTCTCAAATCTACCAAAGCAACGTTGACTTCCACACCCTGGACTCGATCCGGGAACTCAGCGGCACCTTCGCCTACGACCTATACGACAAGGGCAAATTCCAGACCTTCGTGCTGGCGGGTGCCGGAGCGCTCAGGTTCGCGCCCAAAACCACATGGCTGATTCTTCCCGATTTTCTCCTCGACGTTCCCAATCGCGTCCTGACGCCGCTCAATACGACTAACGAGACTGGGGTCACGTACATCTTCGGCGCTGGAGTGGATTACCAGCTCCCGTGGAGATTCGCTCTCCGGCTGCAATATCGTGGGCTTGTCTACAACGCCCCGGATTTTAATGTGACCGCTGTTTCAGGAAGCTCCGTGAGTCTGGCGACGGGAACCAAGGCATTCATGTCAGAGCCTTCAGTCGGCATCGTGTTCAAGTTCTAACTTTCGGGCGGATAAGAAAATCGACATCCACACGGATATTTAATCCGTGGAAATTCCCCAAATCCGTGGCCGCCCTCAGGAGTTCAGCGCAGCTTTCCGCAGCTTCCGGCTCTCTGCCAGTAGTGCCATCGAGTGCATCAGGTTCTGCAGAGTGACAATGCCAATCAGTCGTTCGTCCTCGACCACGGGGATAATGCTGAGATTACGCGCAGTCAGCTTACGAAACGCCGAGGCCAGTGATTCCTTCTTCTGCGCCACTTCGAAGATACGGTTCATCACCGCTTGCACGTATCCATTTCCTTCAGCACGCAGAGCCGCCAGAATTTTCTGTTTCGAGATCACACCCACCATGTCGCTCCCACGAATGACCGGGAAATCGTCTTGCAGCGAATGCACGGCTTTATCCAATGCGTCTTCCAAAGTATCTGCGGGAGACAGCGTGGCAAAATCGGTCAGCATAATGTCTTCCAGGCGAACTGTTTCGAGCACCGACTGAAATACGGCGGATCGTTCTTCCAATTGCGCCGCAATAAAAAGAAAAAAACCAATCATGGTGAGCCAGATATTCCACAGCATGCCCACCAGCATGAATAGCGTAGCGAAGGCCTGGCCAATCGAAACCGCGCGACGCGTGGCCCGCACCGGATCCATAGTGCGGCTGAACCAGGCTCGCAGCACGCGGCCCCCGTCCATCGGATATGCCGGCAGCAAATTAAATAACGCCAACCCGAGGTTTGCCCAGACCAAGCTGCGCGGCAGATTTCCCGAATAAACGTAGGGCTTCGTCCAGAGATGAACCTGAGGCGCCACAGCGAGCAACACGCCGGCTGCGACTGCGGCTATCAGAAGATTTACCAAAGGCCCGGCAATCGCGATTCGAACATCTCGCTTCCACGTCAACATGCCCGGTTCGAGGGGGTGCTGGGTTTCATCCAGCAGCGTCACTCCCCCGATGGGCAAAAGAATAATCGCCTTGGCCGGGATTCCCGCGCGCATGCTAACCAGCGCGTGCCCCAGCTCGTGCATCACAACGCTGCCGAAAATAATTCCCACCAGGGCCAGCCCGCGACCAGCATTGGCGGTGCCATGTGCCGTGGACTCGGTCAGCCACACGAAGATCAGCAGAAAAAAGAATGTCAAATGGACACGGAGTTCGACTCCGAAAATCCGCCCTGCCGGAATGGACCAATTTCTCATTAGAAAACTCGCAACCTTCTACCAGCTCTATTCTATATAGTTTAGACGCCGCAAAACGGCTTTGAGATGCGCCCACAACAATCGAAGGTGCCGAGGCCGTCGGAATTGCGTGGGGGCAGCCTCCTCCGGCTGTCGCGCCGAGTAAAGTTCAGCAGGATGTTCAATGTTGTTTCCCGGGCCTGAGACAACTTAGGTGATGAATGATGAGAGTAATTGCGGGAAAATATCGGAGCCGGCAACTAAGGTCGCTGCCCGGCCTGGACCTTCGTCCCACCGCAGATCGCCTGCGCGAGACCCTGTTCAACGTCCTAACAGCGGGGAACCCATCGGCTCTCGAAGGAACAGTTTGGCTCGATCTATACGCTGGGACCGGAGCCGTGGGTATCGAGGCGCTGAGCCGCGGCGCCGGTACGGTTCACTTTGTGGAATCCTCTCCCCGCGCAGCCGAACTCATAAAACAAAACCTTTCCTCACTCGAAACAGAAAGTGGATTTCAGATCCTGAAGCAGGATTCGACTCGCGCTCTGCGCGCCTTGGAATCGAGTGGCGCGGTCGCAGATTTTGTTTTCCTCGACCCTCCCTACGATATGGAAGCAGCCTACCGGCAAACTCTGGGAGCGCTCTCTAGTTCGCGGCTACTGAAGCCCAAGAGCGTCGTAATCGCAGAACACCAGAAAAACTTTGATCCGGGAGAATCGTTTGAATCACTTCGTAGATACAGAAAGCTGCAGCAAGGGGATGCAGCACTGAGCTTCTATCGGCTGGAATAGAAAATCCACTGACGGTGGTTACGAATTAAATAGTTGATCTAGGTTTTCGTCCTACATCAAAAGTTCGTTCGTCCGCCGAACGATCGGATGTTGCATCTCCTGCAGATCGTTCTTAACCTGATTAAGCCCATAAACACACTGCTCGAAATGGCTCGACAGGCTGGCAAATAACGGCGCAACTTTCGTGTACTCGAAATGTTCAAACTTCGAGACGATGTAATAGCTCTCCTTGCCCGCCTTGATCCAATCTACAAAATTTTCCGTCCGGTCGCGGCGCAGCCGAAAGTGATTGATGCTTTCTGGGAACATGCCGGCAAAGAAGAGTGTGTAATCCCCAATATGCTTACGAACCTGACGTTCGCGATCGAAAGAAGGCGCGGGACCATAAACAGGATTGGATTCAATCAGCATCTCGCCAACATCAGTGATCGGCCGGTCGGCAGCATTCCGTATTTTGAACAACTGCTCGACTTCGCAGAACTCAGCCATGAGATGCGCAACATAGTTCACGATCTGCGGGTCGCGAATCCCAATCTCCTCGGCGTAGTGTCGGCCAATCAGCTCAACAAACAACTGTTGCAGCGGATGCGATTCCGGAATCATTCTTCAGGGCCCCCGAACTCCGCCTCCAAAGCGGCGTTCCTATGTGTTGCGTGCTGTTTTATCGCGATCGAGCCGCGAAAGCAAGTGACTTTTGTAAGTCACAACTATCTACTTTTCTTATGGTGCGAAAATGCCGCGAAAGGTTTCTTAGCGATTATTAGCAGCCGTGGACGTTGACTGCTGATCGCCCACCTCAGCATCAAGTTACAATCACCGACAGAAGGGAATTTCGCTTTTTATGGGACGACAAAACATTTCGAGCGGCACGCCTTGGGAACCGATCGTAGGTTACTCTCGTGCGGTCAAGGTGGGCTCTTACGTCCACGTGGCCGGAACCACCGCCACCGGCGCATACGGCAAAATAGTCGGATTGGGCGATCCCTACGCCCAGACCGTGCAGGTCCTGAAAAATATCGAATCGGCTCTAAAGCAGGCGGGAGCTACATTAAAAGATGTAGTGCGAACCCGCATGTACGTGATCAATATCGGCGATTGGGAAAAGATCGGCAAGGCGCACGGCGAGTTCTTCCGTGACATTCGCCCCGCCACATCGATGATTCAGGTAAGCGCGCTGATCTCTCCCGAGATGCTGATCGAAATCGAAGCCGACGCCGTGATCGTTCTGGCTAAGTAATCCACCCGCGCCGGACGCCTCCGGGGCTGTCAGCGAATATCGCTGCAATAAATGTTCTCGAATCTCAGCGAACTCTGCGGCCGTCCTCAGCGAACTCCGCGATTTAAGATGTGTGGGACCGGGCTTTCGACTCGGTCAGGCCGAGCCAAGGTCGCCAGCCCAGCAACGACGATGCGGGTCCCGGTCAAAGCCCTTGGCTGTGGTTCCCGGGCATCGCGACGGACTTCCAACAATTCCTCCCCGGCCACTCGTAATTAATCCACTTGACACCGGCTCCGCATAGGTCATAATGCCCGAATCGTTTTCATCCGTCGCTGTCCCAGAAAGTGCAGCTCGGATACTTCCCCGGAGGCGAGTATGAATGTGCTTGAACTATGCGATCCCGAAGCAGCAGCGGTTCCGGTAGAAGCCAGCGTAGCGGAAGCCATCCAGAAAATGCTCGATTTTCACGTCGGCGCGGTCGCTATTATTGACCGCGAGCGCCGCGTGGCCGGCGTCTTCACCGAGCGCGATGTGTTGCGCAAGTTTTCCTTGAGTGGACGCGACCCCGCTCAAACGCCGGTTCGTGAGCTCATGACTACGCCGGTCGAACTGGCCACTTCACAAACACATCCCGCAGAAGCTTTGATTACCATGGTTGAACGCCATTTCCGTCATCTTCCCGTCGTGGATAACAATGGCAAGCTTCTCGGCATGCTCTCCATTCGCAACCTGCTCGAGTGGCGGATCGAGGATTTAAACCGCGAAGTCGGCTCGCTCGAACAATACGTCAGCAACGACGCTCCCGGCGGAGACTAAGGACCAGCAAGAAAAACCCGATGCTGGATGGAACAGCGCTTCACACCTTGCGGAACAACTGCCGGGTAGGAAGTTTTGAAAGGCCACGGCTTTCACCGCTTGCGGAAAAATTCTCCGCATCGGAAGCCTTGAAAGGGCACAGCTTCAGCCGCGCCGTAAGGCATTCAAACGGATGTAAGGCGACGCTTGAAACTGCACCCCACCAAGGCTTCGAGCGCTCATTTCGGCATTTCCGCCAGCTGTTCAGTACGGCGGTAACCCATCGAATGAATACGAGGCTTTCGCCCCGCGTTAGCAGTTTTCCGCAACCGGTCGAGGCGTGACTCTAAATCCACAGCAGCGTCAATCACCCTCATGCAAAATACGAAAGGCCGACCATCGAGTCGGCCTTTCCCATAAAAAATCCGGTAACTACTTCTTTGCCGGAGGCGCGATCGCGTCCTTCGTAGCCTTCGCCACGCGGAATTTCACGACAGTCTTCGCTTTAATCTGTATCGGTTCGCCGGTTTGCGGGTTGCGTCCCATGCGGGCCTTGCGATGAGCCTTCACCAGCCGACCCAATCCGGGGATGACGAACACGCCATTTTTCTTGGTCTCTTTAACGGCGACATCAGTTAAATTTTCAAGAAACGCGGCTGCGGTCTTGTTGTTGCTCTCAAGTTTCTCGGCCAGATGCCGGACGAGTTGTGTCTTGGTCATGCCTGAAGCCATGAATCCTCCTCTAATGGAACTTTGAATTTTCCTGCGATGGGAGCATGTTATACCATGCCTCCTGTGGAAAAACACCGTTTTAGCCGCATTTTATGCGGTTATTTCAATTTTGGAACCTCAAAAGCCCACAAATACCGCCTTTTTCCGCGATTAGACTTCGACGAACCATCGTCCGAAGCTGGTTCTGCCAGCTTTCCGAGAGAACGCGGCATGCCGCCACAACCGATTGCGCGTGGGATAATTGATTTCAGGAGCCAGCGTCGTGAGTTGTGCGATCTGCGAAAAACGAAAAGAAAAACGTTTCTGTCCTGCGGTGCACGGACGCATCTGCCCGCAATGTTGCGGCGAGCAGCGCGAAGTCACGCTCGATTGTCCCAGCACTTGCGTCTATCTGCAACAGGCGCGCGAGCATGAAAGACCGCGTCCCTTGCAGGATTTGGACCAGACAGCTCTGTTTCCCCAAGTCGAAATCGCCGAGCAATTCCTCTACGAGCATGAGCACCTCATCATGGGCCTGAGCTACGCTTTAGCGAAAAGTGCGCAGGCCGATCGCGCCATCACAGACGCCGATTTGATTGCCGCGCTCACATCGATGGCTAGAAAACAGGAGACGCTGGTGAATTCAGGCTTGCACTACGAAACTCCGATCGCCAGCCTGAGCCAGCAAACGGTTGTCGCAGAAGTTCATAAGATGCTAAAGGAATATCGCGAGGCCGAACAAAAGCATCTCGGTTTCACCAGACTTCACGATTCCGATGTACTCGGCGCACTCGTCTTCCTCGTGCGCATGGGCTATGCCCGCACTTCAGGAAGGCCCAAATCGCGAGCCTTCGTCGATTTCGTCCTCTCGCAATTTCCCGAGAAGCATTCAGCGCTGGCCACACCAGAAGAAGCCGGAAGCCGCCTGATTATTCCGTAGCGAGAAAAAACCAGCCACGGGTCACACGAACTTTTACAAAAATTAAGAAATAGCGTTATCCGTGTTCATCCCTGAAATCCGTGGCCGCTCTTACGCTTTGTCCAGCCGGCAAAGCATCACGCAATTCTCGAATCGTGCGCCGTAGCACGGTATGACGCACATCCGGCGCGATCTCAGCCAACGGTTCCAGCACAAATCTGCGCTCGTGCATACTGGGATGAGGAATCGACAGACCCGCGTCGTCGACAACCAAACTGCCAAACAACAAAATGTCGATGTCGATAACGCGCGGACCTTTTTTCTGCGTTCGCTGCCGCCCCATCTGTTGCTCAATCTCGAGAATCCCGGCGAGCAGTTCTTGCGGCGTTCTCTCCGTATTCAGCGCAACAGCACAAT
>JBEKGG010000234.1:0-6777 GCA_050012915.1 Terriglobales bacterium
TCGTTCACTGCGTTTTCGCGGCCGCAAACTTCGAACGCTCCGAGTTCGACTTGCTCTTCGGGCGGATTGCTGGATTATCCGCATTACACGCGTCCCGCGGACTTTCGCGGGATGGCAGTGCCGGAAGTGCTGGCCTCGGGCAATCACGAAGAAATACGACGCTGGCGCCGTCGCACCGCACTGGAGAAAACGCTGCGCAACCGGCCCGATCTTTTGGACGAGGCAGCACTCAGCGAGGAAGACAAGAGGTTGTTAGCCCAAATCACGGGACAGAACTTATAGAACCGAGGAAAAGATTATGTCGAACCTGATCATCGAAAAACTGCTGGCGAAAACCAAGCGCAACGATCTTCCGAAATTCGTTCCGGGCGACACCGTTCGGGTACACGTCAAGATTAAGGAAGGCGACAAGGAGCGCACGCAGGCCTTCGAAGGGGTTGTGATTTCGCGCTCGCGCGGACCTCAGGCCAGCTTCACGGTGCGGAAAATCAGCTTTGGTCAAGGGGTCGAACGCATCTTTCCGGACAACTCCCGCGTAATCGACAAAGTGGAATTGCTGCGTTCGTCCAAAGTTCGGCGCGCCAAGCTGTACTATCTGCGTGCGCTGCGTGGCAAAGCGGCCCGCCTCAAGGACGTCGAGCGCGAGCACGTTACTGCGGCCAAGTAACTCCGGAGGCTCCGTTTCAGTCGTGCTAACGAAGGAAGCGGAGCTTCTTCTATTTTTCGTTGGATCGAACCATCCGCACTCTTTCAACGTATAAATACCCGAGTCGTCCAATCCATTCAGGAGGTTTTATGGCTCGCTCTGCGCGTCTTTCCGTGGTGGCCTGCGTCCTTCTTTTTGTTTCCAGCCTGTGGGGGGTGCAAAACAAGAACAAGAACGCGAATGAAAATTCTCTTCCCGCCGATCAGCCTGCCTCTGAATCCATTGACCTCAATATGTATCAGCAGATTCGGGACGAGGGCTTTCACCATCCGCACATCATGGAATACGCTTCGGCGTTGTTTGACGGCATCGGGCCTCGGCTCACCGGTTCGCCGAACATGAAGCGTGCCAATGAGTGGACGCTCGCGCAACTAGCCGCCATGGGATGCTCGAACGTGCATTTGGAAGACTGGGGCGAATTCGGCATGGGATGGCAGCAGCGCAATACCTGGATCCGCATGGTGTCTCCAGATACGGCGATTTTCATTGCGCAAGCCACGCCCTGGTCGCCCGCCACGAACGGCGCGATCACTGCGTCGGCGGTGGCTGTGAACGTCAAAGAAGAAAAAGATTTCGATCAATACAAAGGCAAACTTGCGGGCAAGATCGTTTTTCTCGGGGAGATTCGTATTCCCAAGCCAGCGACGGCACCGTTGTTTACACGGTACGATGACAAGGAGCTAACCGACATTTTCCAATACGCGTGGACCGACGACGACCTGGGGAAGCAGCACGTTCTTCCGCTGGACGCGATGGAAGCAGCCTTCAATAAACAGATTGATCTTCGTGTAAAGGCCGCCAAATTTCTGGCCGACGAAAAAGCGCTGGCCGTGATTGTTCCCGGCTATGACAGCGGCGGCACGCTGAACGACGATACCGGCTCGAGCCTGGGCTGGTTTGTTTACCTGCGCGATCATGCTTCGCCACTGCCTGTGGCAACGATTGCGCTCGAGAATTTCGGACGGGTTTCGCGATTGCTTACTGCGAACGTTCCCGTCACCATTGAAATGAACGAGGACACGGTTTTCACCGGCGATCACGAGCACGGCTTCGATACCATCGCCGAAATCCCCGGCACCGATCCTAAGCTCAAAGAACAAGTGGTGATGGTCGGCGGCCATCTCGATAGCTGGATCGCCGGCACGGGAGCCACCGATGACGGCGCCGGCGCGATCATTGCCATGGAGGTCATGCGCATCCTCGCCACGCTGCACGCGCAGCCCCGCCGTACGATTCGCGTAGGTCTTTGGAGCGGCGAAGAGCAGGGCCTGTTTGGATCGACCGGTTACGTGAAGGCTCACTTCGGAAGCTTCCCGTACTCGACCACGCCGGAACAGCTTAAAGTGCCCGAGTTCATTCGCAAACCCGCGGGCCCGCTCACGCTGAAGCCGGAGCACAAACTTATTTCCGCTTACTACAACATTGACAACGGCGGCGGTAAAATCCGCGGCATCTACGCGCAGGAAAACAATGCGATCGTTCCTATCTTCGAGCAGTGGATTGCGCCGCTCAAGGATCTCGACGTCACCACCATCAGCGCTCGCCTTACCGGCAGCACCGATCACATGCCCTTCGACGAAGTGGGTATTCCCGGATTTCAGTTCATTCAGGATCCGCTTGATTACGAAACTCGCAGCGCCCACACCAACATGGACGTGTACGAACGCCTGATTCCCGCCGACCTTGAACAGGCAGCTGTGGTGGAAGCCATCTTCGTTTACAACACCGCCATGCGTGACCAAATGATGCCGCGCAAGCCACTCCCGCATCCCGAGCTCTACGAACAGCAGCGCAAGCCACTAAGCAACGTGATGCCGGGAGCGGTGCCGGAGACCAAAGCTGACGACACGGGGAAGGACAATCCCGATAAGAAATAGCGGAGGTTAGCTTTCGGGCCGCGAGGTGAGAGACACTACGCAACTCTTTTCCTCCTTGCTTCACAGGGTCGAACTCGGCGAAGATGCTTTTATATCGACCCTCGAAAGTGTCTCCCAAACTCAAACTCGTTCGCGAGAAAACGCTATCGCCCGCAGCGGCCAAACTTCGGCTACTAAGGCGTCTGCGTTGCACGCTGAAATTTGAAAAGCTGGGGTGGCAATCGGGGGCCCGGCTGATTGCGGGCGTGGACGAGGTCGGCCGCGGTTCATTATTCGGGCCGGTCGTGGCCGCCGCCGTCATCCTCGATCCGGGCTATCGCATTCGGGGTTTGCGTGACTCGAAACTGCTACTCGCTGAACGGCGCGAAGTCCTGGCGGAGCGCATCCGTGAACATGCAATTGCCTGGGCCATTGCCGCCGTCGATGCCGCGCGCATCGATCAGATCAATATTTATCAGGCTTCGCGCGTCGCCATGAAAATAGCCGTGACAACTCTGCAGCCTGGTCCCGACCATTTGCTGATTGACGCCATGCGTCTGGATTGCGAACTGCCGCAGCGGGCCATCATCCACGGCGACGCGCTTTCGGCTTCGATTGCCGCCGCCTCGATTTTGGCGAAGGTCGAGCGCGATCGCATGGTTCGCGAATGGGATCCGGTGTTCCCCGTCTACGGCCTGGCTTCGAACAAGGGATACAGCACGCCTCACCACCTCGCCGCGCTGCGCCAGCACGGGCCGTCGCCCCTGCATCGCCAATCGTTCGCTCCTGTGTGGAACAATCCGGTGCCTCAGGAAGTGCTGGCCTTCATGCTTGAAGGGAAACCAGAAGAAGTGTTGGAAGAACTCAGCGAAGCCGTGGTCTAAGCGCTGTCAATGTTACTTACCTGATTCTGATCGTTGAAGTCTCCGCCAAGATATTTCGGAGGCAGTAGGGCGGATGAACGCCCTCTGACTCTTGCTGACGCGGGTCAACCGTTCCCTCCCTGAACTCAGTGCAAAAGTTTTCACGTTGACATCTGTAATCCTAATGAACTAAAGTTGCGGACGCTCTACTACCGGGCATCGTTTTGCTCCCAACCGGGTCCGATTAGTGCTGAGCCTGCTGGCTTACAGCCTCACCATGGGTAGAGGCGGGGCCAATTACTCAAGTTGCCCAGCGTTCGGGAACCGAAGTGGAGTCGATGAGAGCCAGGATAATTCCTTACCTTATAGTGTTCGCCTTCGTGGCGGTCGCGAGCCACGCGCAGGAAAGTGTTGGCACAAGTCCGGCAGCGCCCTCCCCAAATTCAACCGCTTCGCCGTCCAAGCAATCTTCTGATGGAAATGACCGAGTCGTTCTCAAAGTCGGGAACCTTCAGGTTACGGAGGAAGAATTTGAGTCCAGGATCGGCGATCTCGAGGGTGGCGACCCCGACAAAAAAGGACCCGACGGGAAGGATCGCCGGAAGCTCGGCGATGATTATGCTTCGGTGCTTATGCTCTCCCAGCAGGCGGTCGCAAACCACCTGGATTCGTCGCCTGAGATAATCCGTCAGTTAGCGATCGCGCGCATGCAGGTGCTGTCGGACGCGGAGTTCGCCAGCCTGATGCGGCAGGCAGAGCCCAGCTCGGCGGAAATCAGCGCCTATTACTCCGCGCACCTGTCGGACTACGACCAAGTACAAATCCGGCGGCTCTTCATTTGGAAACACCGAGACGACAGCAAAGACGTACAAGTTTTGAGTTCGGAGGCGGCTCGCGCCCGCGCCGATCAGATTCGTCAGGCGTATGCCTCGGGAACCGCTGTAAAGAAGCTGTCGGAGGATCTCAGGAAATCGGGTGACGGCATGCTCGATCCTGAGCCGCTGACTTTTCCGCGGGGAGAGCTGTCGCCGCGGATGGAGAAAGTGGCCTTCTCCCTCAAGGAAGGTGAGTGGTCCGAGGTCGAAGATACTCCGGCGCGCTTTCTGCTCGTTCAGTTGGTTAAGCGTGACCGTCAACAAGTTGGAGAAGTATCGGGATCCATCGGAAAAGAACTGCAAGCGCAGAAATTGCAAGCGCTGTTGGATGATCTGAAAAAGAAGGCCGGCATTTGGATGGATGAACAGTATTTTGGGACAGCGGTGGCTCCTGTTCCGGACGCACAGCGGCGTGCTTCTAACCCACCGTCTGAGCTTCAAAAATCTGCAACAAAGGGGCAAAGAGAGAATGACGAAGAATCGAAGTAAGTTGCTCGGTTATTTTGCGCTTCCAACATTGTTACTGGCGGTATGGGCTGTTCAACCGTTGCCAGCCAGCGCTCAAATAACTTCCATGGGCGTCGACTGCTCGGAGATCAACATTCCTACACTGATGAGAGAAGACAATTTGGGGGCCGGTCGAATCCTGATTGAATGCGGGATTGTGCAAGGCGGAAAGCCCTCGGCCAGCGTGGCGACCAAAGCGGCCACCACGCCACCGAACATCCGCGTCAGCAATGGATCGGACTGCGCGGCTTCTGACGACGTGTGCGGGAGCGAAAGCATGGTCGCGGCCAGTACCAAAAATAAAGGCCAAACCGTCGTGGTCAACTACAACGCCAACTACGACGCCGCGGCAGACTATTCGGGCACCTCGTATTCCACCGATGGTGGGGTAACATTCCACGAAATTCAACCTGCGCCTTTTGGCAACGGACACGGGGAGAACATCGGAGATCCGCTCGTGATTTTCAACTCCAAACAGAGCAAGTTCTTTGCCGGCGATTTGGCGACTGGATGCGGTGGTGAGGGAATCGGTTTGTGGTCGTCCGCCAACGGCAAAACCTGGACCGTCGGAGCTTGTGCACACAACGGCGGCGGCGACGATCGCCCGTCCATGTGGGTGGACAACGAACCCACCAGCGGGAGCTACGGCCGCATGTATATTTCTTTTAACAATTTCGAAGTGGGTAACGGAGCGCTTTCCGTGGTCTACTCCGACGATGGGAAGACGTGGACTGGCCCGGTAATCGTTAGCAATACGTCGACCTTCATGCGCGACGTTCAGATCACGGGATCGCCGCGCGGCGCCAAACTGGTTGAGGGAAAGAACAGCACGGTGTTCCTCGCCAGCATGGACGAGGGCGGAGGCGGAACAAATTCACGCCAAAATGTCATGTACAAATCTACGAACGGCGGCGCCAGTTGGACCAAGATCGTTATGGGTCCACGGTTCAACCCGCCTGGTGACGCAACCTGCGGTTACTTCGAACAGGTTAATCCGATCATCCGTCACATGGGCTGGGGCGAACCGGCAGTTGGCCCCGATGGCGTCGTCCACTATGACTTCGCCGGCCTGGGAACGAACGGTGACCACGGCGATATCTTTTACACGCGTTCTACCAACAACGGCAAGACTTGGTCGAAGCCGATCAAGCTCAACACCGATAAGGACGCTCCCAACAAGACGCAGTGGATGCCTTCGCTCTCCGCTACCTCGGATGGCACCGTCACGGCTTCCTGGTACGATCGCCGCAAAGCCACGAGTACGTGCAACAACGTTGGAGATCCGGGATGCAATTACGAGCGCGTAGGCCGTCAATCGAAGACTAATGGCGCTTCCTGGCTCGCCGACGTCACCATCAGCAGCGGGTTGATCACCCAACCGTCCCAGGACGACCCCGGCGTGGTCTCTTGCTACGCGGGTGATTATGACTACGACACGGCTCTGAACGCGGCGGACAGCGGTACGTCCGGGACTGCATACATCACCTGGACGGACGGCCGAAAGAAATATGACGGCGTACCCGTACAGAGCGTGGACTTCGCCGAGGTCCCCGAGCCGTAAACCAATCGCCGTTTCAAGTTAAAGAGGGCAGCGAGTTTCGCTGCCCTCTTTTATTTTTGAGGATGATTCGCTGTGCGCCCACTTCTTCTCTCGTGACGACGCGATCGAATCTACGCGGCTGCTTGCCTGCTTTGCTTGATGAATGCAAGCAGATCCGCATTGATCTGGTCGGCATTAGTTGTGGGCATCCCGTGCGGAAAACCGGGATATACCTTCAGGACTGCGTTTTTTATGATCTTCGCGGACAGCAGACCAGCCGCGGCAATCGGCACAATCTGATCGTCGTCGCCGTGCATCACGAGAGTCGGCACATCGAACTTCTTCAGGTCCTCGGTAAAATCGGTCTCCGAGAAAGCCTTGATGCAGTCGTAGCCCGCCTTCACGCCTCCCAGCATTCCCTGGAGCCACC
>JBEKGG010000235.1:0-6723 GCA_050012915.1 Terriglobales bacterium
GCGGTCCCCTGGGTTTGATCGAAGATCCGGAGGGCAACGTCTATGGGATTGCCGCGAATGGCGGAAATACAAAATGCAATCAGGGCGTTGGCTGCGGGACGATTTTCAAGGTGGATACGAAGGGGAAATTCAGCGTCGTCTTCACTTTCCCGCCTGAGACCGTGCAACCGGACTTCGCCGGCCGCCTGCTGAGAGACTCGAAAGGAAACTTATACGGGGTTAACCAAATCGGCGGCGCGCACTTTTCTGGATTCATCTTCAAAGTAGATCCGAAAGGAAAATTCACCATCCTCTCCAGTTTTCCCTCAACCTCAGAAGAGCAGGACGGAAGCAATCCGCAGGGCATAACGATGGACTCGGCCGGCAACTTTTACGGCAGCATGCTGATATTTGGTTCGCAAGATAATAACTGCGGATTTCAAGGTTGCGGAACCGTGTTCAAAGTCACCTTTTAAGTTGATCTTTATTGAAACCCAATGTTTCTGCGACTCGCTAAGCCGCGGAAAGCACCGACTAGCGACGAAAGGCCAACGACCAAAGGCCAACGACCGGCGATGACCTCTCATCTAAACTATCCAGAAGATGAGGTTCGTTTTCATATTGTTCCTGCTGGCTGTCCTTGCTTGCGGTGGATGGCTGGCTTGGGCCCTGATGCAACCGGTAACTCCGGCAGGGCAGACCTTCGTCCTTTTGCATCCCGGCTACTCGTCGCGCCGGATCGCTAAGGAATTACAATCCGCTGGAGTGATACGCAGCGCGGATGCTTTTGTTTTGTGGCACTATCTTCGCCACAAACATTCCTTGAAGGCCGGGGAATATTTGTTCGACAAAAGCGCCACCTCAATCGATGTTCACCGCCGACTGGTCCGCGGCGACGTCTACTTCCACACCGTGGTGATTCCCGAAGGCTACAACATGTTCGATATCGCGCAAGCCATCCAGAACGCCGGCTTGGGTTCGAGCGAGGACTTCCTCAAGGTCGCGACTTCAGACACCGACCTCATCGCCGATCTCGCTCCAGGTGCGAAGACTCTGGAGGGTTATCTTTTTCCGAACACCTATGAGTTCACCCGCATGCAGACCATGCAAGAGATGGCGGCGGCGATGGTGAAACAGTTCCGCCAGGTCGCGAAAGAGATCGGCTTGACCAAAGATGCGAAGATCACGGATGTCAAAAACACCGATCTACAGAATCAGACCAACGACCTGCAGCAGATCGTAACTCTCGCCTCCATCATCGAGAAGGAGACGGCCGCGCCGGAAGAGCGGCCGTTGGTAGCCAGTGTTTATTACAACCGCATGGCAAAACATGGGCCACTGCAGGCCGATCCTAGCGTGATCTATGCCGAGCTTCTGCAGGGAAGTTACAGCGGCGCACTTCACCACGCCGATATGCAATTCAATTCCGATTACAACACTTACACTCATCCCGGACTCCCGCCCGGCCCTATCGGCAATCCGGGAAGGAGTTCGCTGGAAGCTGCGATGCACCCGGCGGATAGCGATTTTTTCTATTTCGTCAGCAACGGAAATGGGCATCACCGCTTCGCCAAAACTCTGGAAGAGCACAACCAGAACGTCGCGGCATACCGGAAAGCCATGAACGGCAAGTAGCAACATAAATATGGTGGAAGCATAGCCATAAATATGGTACGCTGGCACTTGTGAGAACTACGGTGGACATCCCCGACCCAACTTATCGTCAACTTAAGGCGAAAGCAGCTCTGAGGGGTTGTTCGGTGAAGGAGCTGATTTTGCGCGGCGTCGAAGTCGAGTTGAACGGCGAGGGGCGTGCAAAAACAAAGCGAAGAGTCGCGCTGCCTCTGGTCAAGTCTAGACGGCCTGGTTGGCTAAGGCTGAGCAACAAGGCCATTCATGAAATCCTACTTCCCTGATGTGAATGTGTGGCTTGCGTTGGCGTACGAGGGGCATCAACTTCACGCATCCGCGACGTCCTGGTTCGTGAGCTTGAGCGAAGAGTCGGTCTACTTTTGCCGGTTTACCCAGCTTGGATTGCTCAGGTTGCTCACGCATCCCAGCGTGATGCGGCAGGATGTCAGGAACCAGATCGAAGCATGGCAAACTTATGACTCGTTTCTTCAGGACGAGCGAGTTTCATTTCACTCTGAGGCTGACCCCGAACAGATTCAGTCCTCGCTCCGCAAACTGACCTCCAGTGGGCGGTCCCTTTCTCGGCAATGGCCGGATGCATACCTCGCAGCTTTCGCGCGTGCGGAAGGATTGATGTTGGTCACTTTCGACCGTGGATTGCGCCAAATGGCTGCTGGTGGCACAGTGCTCCTCCGCTAATAGATCACTGTTGATTTGCGATTAGCCGAATCCGCCAAACTTTGACAGTCCCCCCTCGAACTCTGAATCTCCGGCTTGGGTATACTCATCTCTTTGACACGGACTCAGCTGTCTCTCATGTCTTTTTTCTTTCGATACCGTCGGGCTTTCCTCGTATTGGCGATTCTCCCCTTGACGGGCTGTCTGCTCCGCTCACGCAAGGTCGAGCCGCCTTTCATTTCGGTCCAGCTGCAAACTGCGACGCAGCAACAGCTTGTTGACTACATCAACGCTCAGGCCGCCAGCATTCGCACCATGGAGGCCACGGTCGACATCGACACGACCGTCGGCGGAGTCAAGAAAGGCAAGGTCACCGACTACCAGGAAATCCGAGGGTACGTACTGGCCCGCAAGCCCGCCATGCTGCGCATGATTGGACTCATGCCGATTGTGCGCAATAAAGCCTTCGACATGGTGAGCGACGGTCAAGGGTTCAAACTTTGGATCCCGACCAAGAATCGTTTTATCGTCGGGCGAAATGATGTGGAGATCCACAATCCTTCCCAACCCCTCGAGAGTCTGCGCCCACAACATATTTATGATGCGCTGTTGCTGCGGCATATCGATCCGGAGAATGAAATTGCGGTGTTGGAAAACGACACTGAACTGGTTACGGAAGCCAAAAGCCGCAAAGTATCGCGAGCGGATTACATCGTGGATGTGATCCACAAAGAAAACCAGGGATGGGTTCTTTCACGGAAGATCGTTTTCAGTCGCACCGACTTGCTGCTCCATCGCCAGCTTCTCTACGACGAGCGGGGAAATGTTGCGACTAACGCTGTATATGGGAACTACAAGAAGGATGAAAATGGCGTAGACTTCCCCTGGCAGATCGAGATTGCGCGCCCGCAGGAGGAGTACGACATCACCTTGAACATCGTCAAACTCGATCTGAACCAACCGCTTCCAGACGACAAATTTATACTCGAGCAGCCGGCTGGCGCTGAGGTCGTTCACCTGGACAAGCCAGAAAGCCAATCGCCGTCCGCACCTCCAGGCGACAGGTAGAGTTGGCGCTCAGCTAGGAATGATTGTGCCTGGCTCTTACGAACTGATTGCAATTGCTCACTATGATGAACAAAATGATCGTCGCGAACCTGGTCCATAGGCCGCTCCGTTCGCTCATCAGCATCGTGGCGATTGCCTTGGAAGTTACGCTGATTCTGCTCATCGTTGGATTGTCGCTCGGCATGTTGAACGATTCCCGGGCGCGGCAGGCGGGCATCGGAGCGGACGTGATCGTCATGCCCCCAGGTTCATCGTTCATCGTGGGGCTAACGGGCGCACCAATGTCAATGAAGGTCGGCGACATTCTGGCGAAGCTGCCACACGTCGTCGACGTGGCGCCTGTAGTGACTCATGTTTCGACTGCGGGAACGCTTGAAGTCATCGCGGGCATCGATTTGACAAGTTATGAAAGACTTTCCGGGGTGTTTCATTACTTGTCGGGAGGCCCCTTTCAGAGGTCGAATGACGTCCTGGTCGACGACCTGTATGCGCGGTCCAGGCATGTGAAGGTCGGCGACCTGGTGGAAGTCCTCAACAATAGTTTTCGCGTGGCCGGCATCGTGGAACGAGGTAAAGGCGCACGCGTTTTCCTGGAGATTGGCGCGCTGCAAGATCTGATCGGAGCCAAAGACAAAGCGTCGATTTTTTACCTGAAGCTCGACGATCCCAACAACGCCGATGCCGTGGTTGATGAAATCAAGAAAGTTCCCGGCATGGAGAAATATGTCGCGACCTCGATGGCGTACTACCTCTCGATGATGACACCGAGCAACTATCCGGGATTGTCGACTTTTATCGACGTGGTCATCGGAATCTCCGTGATCATCGGCTTCATTGTCATCTTCCAGGCCATGTACACGGCGGTGATGGAGCGCACGCGCGAAATTGGAATTCTGAAGTCCATGGGCGCATCGAAGCTTTATATCGTGAATGTTATTTTGCGGGAGACCGTGCTGCTGGCTATCGGCGGTATCGTAGTGGGGATCGTCTTCAGTCTGGTGGCACGGCTGGGAATTATCCATCGTTTGCCGACGCTGCCAGTGGTCGTGACGGGTGGCTGGATGTTGCGCGCGGCGATTATTGCTATTGTGGGGGCGCTTGCCGGGGCGCTGTATCCAGCCTATAAAGCGGCGCAAAAGGATCCTATTGACGCGCTGGCTTACGAGTGATCGAGGTCACACGAGCCGGCGCTCAGCCCCTGATTACGTATTTATCCCGGACAAGGCCAGCGGGTACAGCAACCTTCGTTGACAATTTCCTGCACAGTACGTTATCTTTAAGACTTTGCTAGTCCTGCGGTTGCCCGCCTGATAGCCCTGCGCCTTCGGCGCTCGTTGGGTGCTCAGCGGTCTTCTTTGCGTTTTTATATTTCTTGGGAGATTTTGCATGTCAACCTATTTCCCCAAAGCGGGGGAAATTGTGCGCAAGTGGTACGTCGTCGATGCCTCCGGGCAAACGCTCGGCCGGCTTGCGTCACAGGTCGCCCGCATTTTGATGGGTAAAGAAAATCCGCAGTACACCACTTTTCTCGACACCGGCGATCATGTCATCGTGATCAACGCCGAGAAAGTAACGACGACTGGCTTCAAGTCGGAGCAGAAGGTTTATCAGCATTACACCGGCTACCCGGGCGGACTGCGCACCGAAGAATTTCGCAAGCGATTCGAGCGCAAGCCCGAAGCGATCATCGAGGCTGCGGTGTTACGCATGCTGCCCAAGTCGAAACTGGGGCGGCAAATGATCAGCAAGCTGAATGTGTATCGCGGCGAGAAACATCCCCACGAAGCACAGAAGCCGGTAGCGAAGGCGCTCGAAGTCAGAGCGTAGAGTTTGGTTGTACGAGCGAGATCCTGCACCGGCCAGCGCCGGTCCAGGATGACGTCAAGCTTAAGAATTTTTTGAAAGGGTTAGGCACTTGGGGTTAGCTGAATGCTGACGGCTGAGTGCTGATAGCTAATCAATGGCAGAGCTAGTGCAATATTACGGTACGGGACGCCGCAAGTCGGCGATCGCGCGCGTCTATTTACGTCCGGGCAGCGGCGAATTCAAGATTAACGGACGAGCATTTGAGCAGTACTTTGTGACCCCGGCCCAACGTTCGGCCGCGAAGCAGCCGTTGCTGTCGACCGAAACCGCGGGCACGTTCAACGTCGTTGCCAGAGTTTCGGGCGGCGGGGTGAATGGCCAAGCGGACGCTGTTAAGCTCGGTATCGCTCGCGCTCTCATGATTTTCAACGTCGAGTTGCGCAAGAAGCTAAAGGCCGAAGGCATGGTCACTCGGGATTCGCGCGGCAAAGAACGCAAGAAGTACGGTCAGAAGGGCGCGAGGAAACGCTTCCAGTACAGCAAGCGGTAGATTCTGCCGTTGGTTCTCCGTCGTTCGCAAACGACGGCCTGGCCGACGACCAAGGACGAACGACGGTTTATCAGGTGTTCAATTCTTCTCGTGCCTCGCGGCGCGGGGACGGGAATGGCAATCCGGGGCAGCCTCACGGTGAGCGCCGGATGCAGACCAAATGAGGAGGTTAATTGGCTAATATCACCATGAAGGAGTTGCTCGAAGCGGGCGTACACTTCGGGCATCAGACCAAGCGCTGGAATCCCAAGATGAAGGAATTTATCTTCGGAGAGCGCAACGGGATCTACATCATCGACCTGCAAAAAACGCTGAAGATGTTCAAAGAAGCGTCGAAGTTTGTACAGGAACTGGCCAGCGAGGGGAAGATCATTCTCTTCGTCGGAACCAAGCGCCAGGCCCAGGATGCGATTGCCGAAGAAGCGTCGCGCTGCGGCGGTTTCTATGTGAACCAACGCTGGCTGGGTGGGTTGCTCACCAATTGGGTGACAGTGCAGAAGTCGGTAAAGCGCCTGAAGGAACTCGACGAGATGGCCACGGATGGCCGCTACGAATTGCTGCCCAAGAAAGAAGTCATTAAGCTGGAGCGCGAGCGTAAACATTTGCAGGCCAACCTGGCCGGCATCAAGAATATGAGCCGCCTGCCAGATGCGATCTTCGTCATCGACTCGAATAAAGAACAGATCGCGGTCCGCGAGGCTCGCAAGCTCGGCATTCCCGTGGTCGCAGTCGTAGACACAAACTGCGATCCCAGCGAAGTCGACTATGTGATTCCTGGCAACGACGATGCGCTGCGCGCGATTCGCCTGTTCGCCTCGAAGATTGCGGATTCCGTTGCCGAAGGCGCGCAGCTTATGACCGACAAGCAAGTGGCCGACCTGGCCGCCGCCGCTGGTGCGGCCCAGCAGGCAGAGTTGGCTGCTGCGGCGCGCGTCGCCGAGAGCGCGTTGGATATTAACGCTTCGGAAGATGGTACGGGCGAGGACATTAGTATGGAAGATGTGCTGGGC
>JBEKGG010000236.1:0-6719 GCA_050012915.1 Terriglobales bacterium
GCCTCGAGAATTTTGTATCCTTTCGACTCCAGCGTTTCGCGGACCAGTTGGCGTACGGATTCTTCGTCCTCGACCAACAATACGGTTTCCGAGCCGCCCGCATGGGTTCGAGCAGCGCCGACTGCGTGGGTTGGTTCGAGGGCGTCTTCGACTCGCGGCAAGTAGATTCGGAACGTCGTTCCCTGACCCGGTTCACTCTCGACCAGAACGTAACCGCGACTCTGCTTAATGATGCCGTACACCGTTGAAAGCCCGAGGCCCGTGCCTTTTCCTTTTTCCTTGGTGGTGAAAAAAGGTTCGAAGATGCGTAGCTGAGTCTCTTTGTCCATGCCCTCACCAGTGTCGGAAACCGAAAGCACGACATACGAGCCTGGCTGGATGTAGGAGTATTCGCGCCGGCGATCATCGTTGTTGAGTGCGGCGTTGGCGGTGTGAATGATGATTTTCCCGCCTCGCGGCATCGCGTCTTTGGCATTGACCACCAGATTCATGAGGACTTGCTCGATCTGGCCTGCATCTGCGCGGGTCCGGCCGAGGTCGGGCGCGAGCTGGGTTTGCAACTCGATGTTCTCGCCGATCAAGGGACGCAGCAGCCGTTCCATGTCCTCGATGATGATGTTTAAATCCACCACTTTTAATTCCAGCAGTTGTTTGCGGCTGAACGCTAATAGTTGGTGGGTCAAGTTCGTGGCGCGGTCGGCGGCCTGGTGAATTGCTTCGATCTTGGGATATAGAGGATTGCCTTTCCGCGTCTGCTCCAGCAGAACTTCCGCGTATCCGCTGATCACCATCAGCAGATTATTGAAATCGTGGGCCACGCCGCCTGCCAAACGTCCCACTGCTTCCATCTTCTGGGCCTGGCGGAATTGGTTTTCCAGCACTCGCCGTTCCGTAATGTCCTCGGCAATGATCTCGACGACCTCGGCAGTTTCTCCCGGGTTGTTGACTACGCGGCCGCTCAAGCGCACCGTAATCGCGCCGCCATTCTTGCGCTTCCAGCGAACTTCCACGTTGTCCAGCCGTGCGCCGCGCTGGAATTCGCGCATCACGCGTTCCTGTTCGCTTGCTTCCAGAAAGACATCGGATTTTGGATCCAGCGCAAGAATCTCTTCCGCCGAATCGTAACCCAACATCGCGATCAGAGCCGGATTCACATCGAAGAACCTTCCTTCAAGGCTGGACCGGTAAATGCCATAGACCGCGCTCTGCACCAATGAGCGATAGCGCGCCTCTGAACGTCGTAGCGCCTCTTCGTTGCGCTTGTATTCAATCGCGCTGGCGAGTTGCTGCGAGACGAAGGTCAGAATCTCTTTCTCTTTCTCGCCGAAACGCACATTCGCGCTGTAGCTCTGCACTGCCACCACTCCGAAAGCATTGTTCCCCGCCTTCAGCGGAACGCCCAGCCAGTCCAGTGACGGAGCGCCGATCGACTCCGCTTCGTCCTGCTTCACCAAATCCTCAAATACTTCGGGAGTACACAAGAGCGGTTCGCCGGTTCGCAGCACGTACTCGGTCAAACCTTTTCCCAACTTCCCGGCTGCAGGCTTGGAATCTATTTCATCCTCAAAATAAGGAAAGCTGAGCAACTGCGTCAGCGGATCGTAGATCGCAATGTAGAAATTGCGGGCACACATGAGTTCGCCGACAATTTCGTGCACCGCCGCATAGAACTCGGGCAAGTCCTCCGCCGTGCTGGTTTCCTGTGTAATGCGATGCAGCGCCGAATGCAGGGCCTCGGTGCGTTTCTGCTCGGTGATATCGCGATACAGAACGCACATCGCCACCTTTTTCCCATCGCTCATGATGGGAGCAGCCGAGATAAAAACATCCAGCAGGGTTCCGTCCTTGCGCTGACGTTTGGTTTCGAGAACGACTTTCTGCCCTTTCACCAACAGCTCGCCAATCCATCGGGTCTCAGCGCTGCGGTCGGGCGGCACAATCAGCGAATCGATGCGCTCTCCCAGCGCCTCCTCGGGGCCAAAACCAAAGATGCGGGTGAACTCACCATTGAGGCGAGTAATCCGGTATTCCGGATCCAGAATGCTGATGGCCTCCGGAGCGCATTCCACTAATTGCTCGAGATAGGCTCGCTGTAATTCCGGGCTGTCGAATTCAAAGCTGGGAGTGATCGCCTCGCCGGTTGCAGTGACGTTAGTTGCAATGACGGTCTCGGCTTGGCCCGAGTAAGCCAGAGTGCGGCGTTGCAGAGCCTCTCTGAGAAACTTCGCGCGTGCGTGCTCAGCCGACGTCGCTGGCTGGGTGATGTTGTCACCCATTGGAATCCCCCTCGGTTCAAACCAGAGCCGATTCAGATGTTAGAGGACGCACCAGTTACTCGAAAGTTACGGAGGTAATTCCAGAAAGGAAAAAGCCCCAAAATACGCCGCTACTCTCCGGTCGCCAGCATTTCACACACCCGCCGCAGCACGTCACGCTGCTGCTCATTCAACGCGAGAAATTCAAATCCGTGCAGCAATCCGATACGGTAACGCACCAGCGCTCGAAGCTTCAGCGGATACGCCGCCAACGGCAAAGAAAGTTCCAGGGAGACAACTTCGCCGACTTCCAGTTCTCCAGTCAGCGTTCCACCCACTCCATCCTCGCCCAGCTCATTCGAGCGTCCCCATAGTGAAGTCGTTTCGCCCGACCGAAAGATCTGCACCGCGATCCGCATATCGACCTGATGGCGTGGGAATCGCCTCGCACTGTGTTTAGCCGGTTTCGAGTTGGAGATAAAAACCTCCGTCGATTCTTTCCGCGAGGCGCCAGCCTTAATTGGCGCCGGACTTAATTTCCGTGCAGCGGGTATCCCGGTTCGAGCGGCAACTTCCCGCCAACTTTCACTACCGTCACCCCGCCGCTGATCGAATACACATCCACCAGGCCCACCGCTCCCGGAAGCGATTCGACTTTCTTCACTACGGCCTCGTCGGAATCCACCACCATAATGGCCGGATTACTCGCCCGGTTGTGATTGGCGCTCGCGATCGCCGCCTTCACTTCGTCTTTGGACATACCGTAGACTTTCTCCAGCAGCAGCTTCATCTCCGGCGTCGTCGGATCGCGAGTGATGAAGCTGACCGGCTTGCCGTCCGGCCAATGGCCGACTTGGCCCTTGCATACCTTCACCAGTTCGGGCAACGTGACCGCCGCTACTTCATTCGATTTATTGGAAATCAGCGCAAGGTCCTTGCCCTGTGCCAGCACTGTCCAGCCCAGGCACAAAAGCAAGAAGAAGATGGCAAGCACGCGTCGCGAGTACACGTCCCCTCCAATTCCGCCAATCCGGTGAGTGTCTTTGATTCTCCTAGAAGCGTGCCCACCACTCAATCACAGAACGTGCATGTACCACCAGAGCTAATAAGCGCTTGGCAGCGCGTCCCGACGTGCGGCCCCACCCGGATTGCGATAAAATTATCGCCGAGTGCATCGTTTCAGCCAACCTCGTCATCCTTAATCTCTCTAGGAGGAATAAAAATGGCGCATCAGCTACCCGATCTACCGTATGACTATTCGGCTCTGGAACCCACCATCGATGCTCAGACCATGAAATTGCATCACGACCTGCATCATGGGGCCTATGTAAAGAATCTCAACGCGGCTCTGGAAAAATATCCAAACCTGCAATCAAAGACCGCCGAGGACTTGATTCGCGATCTTAACGCCGTCCCCGAGGACATTCGCGGCGCCGTGCGTAACAATGGCGGCGGACATGTGAACCATTCGATGTTTTGGAAGATCATGAAGCCCAAGGGCGGAGGCGATCCCAGCGGCGCGATCGCCGAAGTCATCAAGAAATCGTTCGGCAACTTCAAAGATTTCCAAACCAAGTTTAACGAAGCCGGCGTGAAACAGTTCGGCAGCGGATGGGTCTGGCTGGCGGGTAAACCCGGCGGCGAAGTGCAAATCATCAGCACGCCCAACCAGGACAATCCGATCTCGCAAGGCCTGTTCCCCATTTTCGGCAACGACGTTTGGGAGCATGCCTACTACCTCAAATACAACAATCGGCGCCCCGAATATTTGGCGGCGTGGTGGAACGTAGTCAACTGGGATGAAATCAACAACCGCCTGAAGGCATTCCAGAGCCACCCCGAGCCCGCTTTAGCCGGACGTTAAAAAAAAGGGCCGGGTTTTCAGCCCGGCCCTTTAAGAATTTGTTTCATCCGTCGAAATCCGTGAAGATCCGTGGCTGGTTTTTGCTCTGCGTAAGTCCAACTGAGAACTGAGAACCAAAAACTGGCAACTGCCTTTCTGCATTTCCTGTGTACCGGCTGTGGAAATCATCTCGCTCAAGCTCAGCAGATTTCTCTTCCCGATTCGAATCGATCAGAAAAAACCATACCTGCATTGCGGAAGTCTCTCCAATCCATTTTGTGGGGATCGCTATCCCAAAACGGAAAGTTCGCGACAACTTTTTCCTCTACTGCACCAAACATTGGTAATTGACCTCGGCCACTCTCGCGCGTAGATTCGTGCTCGTCCTTAAACACATTCAGCCAACAAATTAACGATGCCTCCGGCAACGAGGCTGAGCTGGAGAGAGTAGATAGCGAAATCGGCAGTGAAATGCCTTTTCATTCTCCCTCCCCCCCGAAGGGTAAATGAACGTGAAAAAAACTTGTGCCACATGGAAAATCTATCGCACACGCTTCCTCATCAAAGCTCGACAACTCACTCAACCGCTGCTCTTCGTCGACACGCTCGGACGGGAACATCGCGGCCAGCCCGGCGACTATCTGGTCGAGTCATCCGACGGAGCTCAACGCATCGCACCCCGGCTCATTTTTGAAGACGTTTACGTCGCCATGGGTCCAGCAGACGAAGCCGGGCCGTCTCCGCTTAAGCCCGTGAGTGCGCTGTCGGCCAGACGTCGCATCTCTTCGCGCACGTCAGTCACCGCCTAGCCAAATGGAGGACGGGCGTCTCGCCGGTCAAGCGGAAGCGAAGCTCCGCAGCGTACGTAATGAAAACATAGCCGGACTCCCTCGGGCCTGGTTGCGGGCGAAGCAAGCTGATATGCAAGGAGGCCAATCGCCTCGATGAAACCAGCCCCGAAGGGGCGACAGACAAATAGCCCAGGACGTAAGTCCTGGGTAAGCGTCCAGAAAGGGGATTCAGGCCACGCAAAAATATCATCATCAATTCTCCCGCACGTCGGCACGAAAAATGTCTTCCCATCACACCGATGCCGCTCAATCCACGCCACTTGTGGAAAACCAGTCCGCAAACCCGCATCTGCGCAGTAATTGCATTGGGATACAATATATAGTGATTACCTCTTGACAGCCACAACGGGCGGGAGTACTGTTGCCATCCCATAGGGCAGTAAACGCCTCCGGAAACGGTGGCGGGCGATGCAAAAGAGTAAGTGCAAGTAAACAGGGGCGGAGGTCGTGGCCGAGGTGACCAGCGCCGCCCCGCCAACATAAACCAGGCAGCCGGGCTCTACGGAAGCCCGTCGCCTGAAGCCTGAAACGAGCGGTGGCCGTCTCTCCGGTCCGGTTTTCCGGGCATCCCCACGGGGAGCGACAACAGTTTGACAACCAGGTTGTGGAAAATTCCTCGCAGAGAGGGCTCGCCGCCCTCTTCTTTCGAGGTGCTAACGAGGAGCCCAAATGGAAGGTCTAGCGCATCTGGTCGCGGAATCCCTGGTTCGCCACGGCTTCGAGCCCGCGTTTGATCATCGCCGCCTGCAGTGGTCGAACTGGTTTCGCTGCCGGGACAGCTTCAGCCTCGTGCTTGCGCCTTGCAAAGCCGGCATTTTCGCCTTGGCCGAAGAGTTGATCGCGCCGGGTGAGCTGGGCGTCAGCGACGGCAAACGTATGTTAGCCCTGTTTCAGATCTCCGAAGCCAACGACGTGGGCATGGCTCTCGGCCGTCTGTTCCTGTCCGGCAGCCCTGAGCGCGAGCGCTTCGCCAGCGGCCGCTGCTTCGCCCGCTACGTCGTAATCGAAGACCCAGTTCAGCGCGGCACGGCGCTCGCTGCGCTACGACGCTGGATGGAATCATCCGCAGAAGCCGTCACCGGAGTGGCCAGTGCTGGCTTAGAAACTGCCCCTTCAACCGAAGCCGCAACCCCGACTGAATCATCAAATAAACAGGCCCAAATCGGTCCACCAGCGCCGATTCCCTCCGGTTTTTAGGCACTCCGGACCCGAGACTGGAGTAGAAGTGTCTACAGAAAGCTCGATGCAGCATGATCGACGATGCGATGGAGCGACGGGCAATGATGACGATGCAATAGAGGCCGGCGTCCGGCCCGTCAAAGCCGCGAAGCGGCGAAAGAATGCAGCCCACGGCGTAAGCCGTGGGACAGAATAGAAAAACAAACAAGCTCCAGCTGGGCGAAAGAGAATTGATGCATCACCGGTCAGATTTCGGCGTTTGGGTGCAGCGGTCCAGAGGCTACAGGAAAAGTATGCTTCGCGTCGGTTTCGGGAAGGGCCCGACTTCAGTCGGGCCGTCAAGGACCAGCAATATGGCCGCGCTTTAACGCCTGAGGTGAGCTTTTGGGTTTTCAAAGAGTTTTTCCGTGAGCGCTCAGCGCTGCGATTCGAACTATCCGGCTCAAGCCGCCGGGGTAACGATCCTAAGAAACAAACGGAGCAAAGACTCCGCAGGAGAAAAAGAAATGTCGGAAGTCATCGCAAAGGGAGCCCAAACTACTACCGAGACCGTCCCCACCACCAAGAAAGCCCCGGGACTAACCTTCCGCC
>JBEKGG010000237.1:0-6697 GCA_050012915.1 Terriglobales bacterium
GCCCTCCGGGAGTTTACAATCGTTTGGCACTTGATATGCCTCTCCTGACATCGGCCGTCGTGGCAGCTCTAGTCTTAGTGCTGCTGGGCTCGTGGGTTTATTGCGTGCTCACCAGTGTCGCCGCTCGCCGGTACCTGGCCGTTTCACTGCCGCGGCTCAATTCATTCCCGCCCATAAGCGTCCTGAAACCGCTTTGTGGACAGGACGATCGTCTCGAGGAGAACCTGCGCAGTTTTTTTTTGCAGGATTATCCGGACTACGAAATTCTGTTCGCGGTTGACGGAATGGAAGATCCGGCTGTCGCCATCGTCGACAAAGTGCGTGGCGAGTTTCCTCACGGTCCGAAAGTTCATCTGATTGAAACCGGAGATCCGACGGTGCCCAACCGGAAGGCGCACAGTCTGGGGCGTCTGGTGCCGCGGGCGCAACACAGCATCCTCGTAATGAGCGACAGCGACGCATGTGTTCCTTCCGATTTGTTGCGGCGTCTGGCGGCCGAGTTTCAAGACTCCTCCGTTGGCGTAATCACTTGTCCGTACCGCGCCGTTCCTGGCCGGGGCTTTTGGTCGCGGCTTGAAGCCATTGGGATGAACACGGAATTTCTCGCCGGCGTTCTGGTGGCATGGCTGGTCGGCGAGATGAACTTTGCCCTCGGACCAACTCTGGCCGCGCGCCGTGAAGTGATCGAAGCCATGGGCGGGTTCGCGAATCTTGGCCATTACCTCGCCGAGGATTTCGAAATCGGCAACCGCGCGCCCCGGCTCGGATACCGCGTGGTGCTCTCCTCTTGTGTGATCGAACACCGCATCGGCAGCCAAACCCTGGCGCAAAACCTGCATCATCGCCTGCGCTGGGCGCGAAGCACGCGGCGCTCCCGCCCTGTCGGCTACTGGGGACAGATCTTTACCAATCCTCTTCCGCTCGCCTTGTTGCTTTGGCTTGCCGTCCCGAAGTGGTGGCCATTGGTCGCGGTGACCGTCCTCTTCCGCGCGCTAGCCGCGTGGAGTTCCGCGGGTTGGGTTCTCCACGATCCGCTCACCCGCCGCAGGTGGTGGCTCATTCCGCTGCAGGATATGATCAGCGCGTTGGTCTGGCTCGTAGGATTTTTTGGCAACACCATCAATTGGCGCGGACGCCGATACAAACTTCTCCCCGACGGCCGTTTTCAATTCGTAGGAAGCGCGCCTGAAGCGAACGGACAATCCCGTCAGCTCCGCCAGCCTCCCACCCCAGCATTTCACCAGCGCGATATCAATCCCCACAAAACAGACGAAGGAATTCTGCGTCGATAGAAATTCCGTCAGCATTGAGAACGGTCAGGTTTGGATCGCAGGCTCGCGCACAGTGCGGGGCGCCGAGCTTCAGCGCCTGCGCTGGTGGACAGCAGCGTGAGTCGGGTATAAGATCGCCGCAATCAGCGCTGCTTGGCCTCTTCGCCGGCCACGCCGAGATCGTTGTCAGTATTCTCCGGTTAGGGGACCGCTCCTCGTCCATGACTCGCAAGATACGTCTCCGCTCCGCAATTGGCCCAATGAGTTTTCTCGTGGCGGTTCTCGCACTGATTGCGCCCGCCTCCGCAGAATGGAAAGAGAAAGTCCTTTACAGCTTCGAGGGTGACACAGACGGAGCCACGCCAGCGGGCGGGGTGGTCTTCGACAAGGCGGGCAACCTCTACGGAGCAACCACCGATGGCGGATCGAGTAACTGTCCTGGTATCGCGCAATGCGGCACAGTCTTTCAACTACTACCACCAGCGAAGAAGGGCGGCGCCTGGACAGAGAATCAACTGTACATTTTCAAAGGCAAGAACTCCAACGACGGCGAGACTCCGGCTGGCGGCGTGATCTTTGATCAGGCAGGCAATCTGTACGGCACGACAGCCTATGGCGGCAGTGGCGACTGCGTTTTGCTCGGCACGACTGTGGGTTGCGGGGTCGTATTTCAGATGAAGCCACCACGCACTAAGGGCGGCGACTGGACCGAGAGCGTGTTGTACAGCTTTAAGGGCGGCAAAGATGGTTATCTACCCCAAGGCAATTTGACCTTCGACAGCGCGGGCAATCTTTATGGCGCAACGTTGTACGGAGGCGGCTATGGAAGTTGCAACGCGCCCTACTACCAATATTGCGGCACGATCTTCAAACTAAGTCCGCCAGAGACCAAGCACGGTAAGTGGACAGAGAAAGTGCTGTACAGCTTCAAGAGCGGTACGGACGGGGCAAGCCCTAACGGCGGATTGGTCTTCGACAACAAAGGAGCGATCTATGGCACCACGTACGCAGGTGGGAACCAAGACTGCAAGGCCGACTCATCTGTGGGTTGCGGAACGGCGTTCGAGTTGAAGCTTCCGTCTCGCAAGAATGGCCTCTGGAAAGAGATGGTGCTACATCGCTTCAGCGCGGACGAAGGGAACCCGTCGGCGGGATTGACCTTCGACGGAAAGACCTACCTTTACGGCACGACTGTCGGAGTCACATTTCGGCTTGCCCCGCCTTCCACTAAATCAGATCGATGGAGCGAAGCAATCCTGTATACGTTCAACGGCGACGCATACGGTACCCAAGGTGCTCTTTTGTTAGATCAGGTTGGCGACCTTTACGGTACGGCGTACTCTAGCGACGAGTTTCACGGTGCGGTCTTTAGACTGGAACCGGCTAGTCCAGGGGACGGCGCTTGGGCCTTCGCCGTCCTCTATGGTTTTAAGGGGCCGCCCGACGGGGCACAGCCCGCCGCTAACTTGATCTTCGATAAGCACGGCAATCTCTACAGCACGACCACGATGGGTGGCTCTGGCAATGGCTGCAGTTTCCATGGTTGTGGAACGGTGTTTGGGATTAAGCCATAAACGGCGGATGGCCCACCCTTTCCAATGTCAGTAAAAGATGACTGCTGAATTCGCAGCGATGTGGATGGCCTCCACGCTATGCTGGCGTACGATTGCGAAGGAAACTTATTCCGCTGGCTTCCGATTTTCGGCCCAAACATCGTCATTCGTGGACCGCAAGGTAAACCTTCGATGCGCCAACTCTGAGAGCCAGATGCAACTCAGTTGTCGTGCATTGGCGGGTCCTGCGGCAGCACGCCTCCGCCGCCACGATGCACGGAAAAGTAGACCAACGAAAGCGCTATAACAACCAGAATCACGTACAACAAAGTTGGTTTGCGGCGCTTGCCGGCAACGAACGTCATCGTATTCACCCAGAGTATATTCGAGCCGCTCAACCCCCGTTGTGGCAATACTGCAATCCGAGTAGCCTGATACAAAGATGCCCGTAGAACGTGAAGCTTTCTTCCACGAAAGGGGCGCCCGGCGCGACAAAATGAACCGCTCCTTGGCCAAATAGTGTCTAATGCTTACAGTGGATTCCGATCGCAAACCACCCCGCCCCAAGCTCCCCGCGCGAGAAAGGCTTATCGCGGTTCTTCCCCAAGTCTGGGAACTCATTCGGCCGCGCCGTGGAATCCTTGCCGTTGGCTTTCTCCTGATGGTGATCAATCGCGTCTCAGGTCTAGTGCTTCCCTATTCCACCAAGTACCTGATCGACAGCGTCATCATTAAACACAACATTCAACTGCTTAAGCCGCTGGTGCTGGGGGTGCTGGCAGCGACCGTAGTCCAGGGAATCACTTCGTTTTCGCTGACCCAATTACTTTCAAAAGCTGCGCAGCGTTTGATCACCGAACTCCGCCAGAAAGTGCAGGCGCACGTTGGCTGGTTACCAGTTTCTTTTCACGATTCGACGAAGACCGGCGTGCTGGTCGCCCGCATCATGGGGGATGTTGAAGGCGTCCGTAACCTGATCGGCACGGGGTTGGTCGATCTCGTAGGTGGCTTGATGACTGCGGGAATCGCCCTGGTCGTGCTGTTTCGCATCAGCGCCCTGATGACTGCCGTCGCCTTCGGATTCCTGCTGGTCTTTGCTCTCGCGCTCTATAAAGCTTTCGGAACGATTCGCCCCATCTTTCGCGAGCGCAGCAAGATCAATGCCGAGGTCACGGGCCGGCTCGCGGAGTCGCTCGGAGGCGTTCGCGTGGTCAAGGGTTATCACGCTGAAGACAGCGAGGAGAAAGTTTTTTCCCGCGGAGTGCACCGTCTGCTCGAAAACATGCTGCGAACTCTGACGGCCACCTCGGTGATGAGTCTTTCCGCAAGTTTGTTGCTGGGCGTGGTTGGAGCCGTAATCATGTACGTTGGCGCGCGGCAAATCACGGCGGGAATGTTAACCATCGGCGGATTTTTTACCTATACGCTTTTCCTCGGCTTCCTGGTCGCGCCCATTATGCAGATCGTGCAGATCGGCACTCAGCTCACCGAAGCGCTGGCCGGGTTGGAACGCACCCACGAAATCATGAGTGAGAGTCGCGAGGATCACGATCCCAAGCGGACTGTGGTTCTAAATGAAATTCACGGCGACATCGATTTTGATCACGTCAGCTTCAGCTACGACGGCAATCGGATGGTTCTCAACGATGTCTCGTTCCAGGCCGCGCCCGGCACCGTGACTGCGCTGGTCGGGCCTTCCGGTTCCGGCAAGTCAACCATGATTGGGCTGATTACTGCTTTTCACGTGCCGACTCTGGGCAAGGTATTCGTGGATGGCGTCGATCTGCGGACGGTGCGTCTGGATTCTTATCGCACTCGCCTGGGTGTGGTCTTGCAGGAGTCGTTTCTCTTCGACGGCACCATTCGGGAGAACGTTGCGTTCTCTCGACCGGATGCAAGCGAAGAGGAGATCCTGCGTGCATGCCGCATCGCGCGGGTTGACGAGTTTGCCGAAAGCTTCGCTGACAAGTACGACACCATAGTTGGAGAACGCGGCGTGAAACTTTCAGGAGGACAACGTCAGCGGATTTCGATTGCCCGGGCCATTCTGGCCGAGCCGCGGATTTTGATTCTTGACGAGGCAACTTCCAGTCTCGACTCGGAGTCGGAGCAACTGATCCAGGAAGGTCTGTCTTATTTGATGCATGGACGCACCACCTTTGTCATCGCGCACCGGCTTTCTACCATCCGCCGCGCCGATCAGATCTTAGTTGTAGAACAAGGACGAATTGTCGAACGCGGCACCCACGAAGAACTCTACGCCATGCGCGGCCGCTATTACGATCTCTACACCCGGCAGCATGGCGTTGAGACCAACCTGTTCCTGGCGCCGGGCGAAGGCGATGCCGTCCCCGTTTCCGCGGGCGAGGAGAAAGCTGCGGGCGACAACAGCGATCCGCAACTGGCCGACACTTTGCGCCTGGTGCGAGGAGAGAGCCGTTAGCCCATGCCCGCCGGCGAGTCCAGTTTGAATAACTCCATCGCAATCCGCATTGAGAATCTTTGCCGCCACTACTCCATGGGCGAGGCGTTGATCCGCGCCGTCGATGGCATCTCAGTTCAAATCGCTTCCGGGGAATTCGTCGCGCTGCTGGGTACTTCGGGTTCCGGCAAATCGTCGTTGCTGAATCTTATTGCAGGACTCGATCACCCAACTTCCGGGACCGTAGTCGTTGAGAAACACGATCTGGCAAAGCTATCGCGCGAAGAGCTCGCCAAGTATCGTCTGCACACCGTGGGAATGGTCTTTCAATCTTTCAACTTGATTCCGAGCATGACTCTGCTTGAAAACGTGGAGCTGCCGTTGCGTTTCGCGGAAGTCGATCGCGGCAAACGCGAAGGATTAGTCAAACAGGCGTTAGACCGCGTTGGCCTGAGCGCTCGACTTCGCCATCGGCCCACGGAACTTTCCGGCGGCGAGCAACAGCGGGCTTCGCTGGCTCGGGCCCTGATCAATCAGCCGCGTTTTTTGCTGGCGGACGAACCTACCGGAAACCTCGACAGCCAGACGGGCACGGAAATTATGAACTTCATTCGTGAGTTCAACGAAACGCTGGGCATGACGATCATCATGGTGACTCACGAACGCGCTCTGGCTGAGCGCTACGCCGGGCGCATGATTTTTCTGGCCGACGGCAAATTGGTGGGTGATCAATCCAATGTCGTCTCGGCCACCGCCAAGGAAACGCGCGGGGGGCGCTCGTGAAAACTTACGATATGGCCGAGCTCGCGGTACGAAATCTGCGTGAATCCATTTTGCGCAATTCGCTCACCACCGTTGGCATTTCGGTCGGCGTGGCTTCGCTGGTCGCCATGCTTTCGCTTGGAATCGGATTGCAGCAATTGGCTGGCCGGCGTTTGCAGAAGTCTGGCTTGTTTGACACTGTGGTTGTAACCTCGCGCCGCGACTTGCGCGGCTTCAACCGCGAGCAGGAAGAAAATGGCCCTGCGCCCGCCGAAAGTCCAGCACTCACAGAAGATGCGCGGCAGAAAATTGCTCAACTCCCGAATGTGCTTGAAGCGTATCCAGACATTCGCTTCATTACTGAGCTTCGCTTTGAAGACAAGCCCTATTTGACGATGATGGCGGGTCTGCCGTTTTCAGCAAAGAACAACGACGCTTTCGACGGCATGCAAGGGAGTTTTTTTTCGTCGGACACCGCTCCCGAAGTAATTCTCCAGAAATCATTCGCCGCACAATTGTTGGGGAAAACTCCAAAAGCGGGCAGTGACGAACCGAGTGTCACCGAAGTGGCCAAGCCCCTGCTCGGCAAACAACTGACCATGCGCTACGCGGAGCGAATCGCGACTCCCGCAACCGATACAGTGACGGCCAATTCTGCCTCGAGCAACAATCCCGCGGGCACGGCGTAT
>JBEKGG010000238.1:0-6693 GCA_050012915.1 Terriglobales bacterium
TATTATAATTTAGCTTATTAGTAACGGAATAACCCCTAAGTCCTTTGTCCGGAACATTTTGCGTGTAAGTCCTTATTCCTCAAAGATTTTGGTGGTAGTCCGCCCCTAACCCCATGATTCCAAAAGATCAGGGGGGAGGGGGTATACCCAGGAGCGAAGGCGCAGTTCCGAAGCGGGAAAGGCAAGAAGCAGATTCTTCGCTTCGCTCAGAATGACAATTTGTTTGGGACAACCGAGCGTTTTCGGGTTGCCTGCTCAGGGCAGCAGGATGTTGTCGATCAGGCGGGTGGTGCCCACGACGGCGGCGACGGCTACCAGCGCGGGGCCGGTTAGCTTGGGCGCGGGGTCGAGGGTCGAGGGATCGACGATCTCGAAGTAGTCCAAACGAACCGCGGGTTCCTGCGCCAGGATTTTCTTTGCGGCTTTGATCAGAGCCGTCGGATTGCGTTCGCCTTGATCGAATTGCTTCTTGACTTCGGTCAGAGAGCGGCTCAGAACGGTCGCGGACTTGCGGTCCTGCGGGCTGAGGTACACGTTGCGCGAGCTCATGGCCAGGCCGTCGGGCTCGCGGACGATGGGGCAAACGATCACCTCGACGGGCAGATTCAGATCGCGCACCATGCGGCGGATGACGGTGCATTGCGCGGCATCTTTTTGTCCGAAGAAGGCGAGGTCGGGCTCGACGATGTGGAAGAGCTTGGCGACGACCGTGGTGACGCCGCGAAAGTGTCCGGGACGCGATTTACCGCAGAGCCTGTCGCTAAGGCCTTCGACGGTGACGTAGGTGACGGCGCCGGGGGGATACATTTCGGCGGGCGTAGGCGCGAAAAGAATGTCGACGGATTCTTTTTCGAGTAGCTGAACGTCGGGGTCGAAGGTGCGGGGATATTTCGCGAGATCCTCGGTGGGGCCGAATTGCAGCGGGTTTACGAAGATGGAAGCCGCGACCGCGTCGCATTTCGCTTTCGCGGCACGCACCAGCGACAGGTGGCCCTCGTGCAACGCGCCCATGGTCGGAACCAATCCCAAACATTTTCCTGAGTGCCGAGCAGCACGCGAAGTGGCGCGCATTTCGTCGATCGTTTTGCAGAGTTTCATGGCGACGGTCTCAGGAGGATGGAACCCAGTTGATGTCTACGTGCATGCTTTCCAATGATCCGGCGACCAAGGCGCGATTCTTGCGAAGCGTGGCGTGATCCTGATCAGAGGCGTTGGCGCTGATCTCCTGAATCGCAACTATGCGGCCGTACGGCCACGCCGATGCGGGCAGCTTGGCCAGGGCTTCGGGCAATTTGTCGGGGTCGACGATCTGCTGTTCACTGTTGGTGACGTCGAGGAGTCCGACACCGTCGAGACGGATGATCAAGTACGGGTTGCGCCAGGCCTTCATGTCTTTTAGCGCGGCGGACTTTTGGGGATCGGCGGCCGGAATTTGTTGAATACGAGCCTCGGGGCTGGCCGACGCGGCGGCTTGTGCGGGCGCGCTGGGCGGCTTGGCGCACGAAGCGAGCAGGGCAACGCCCACGGCCAAAACACTAAGAAGCAAATATCTCATGCCATCAGTTTACTATCGGCGCATGCCTCGTTTGCGTTCGAGCACAGTATCGAGCGCTTGCCGCGTTTCTTTGGATAGGTGGTACGACTCGCTGTCCGCGGGATACTGATGCGCGATCACATCCTCGCGAAAGGCGTGCGCGGCGTCGGTAATGAGGGCGGCCGCGTCGCCGTAGCGGCGAACGAACTTCGCGGGCGGAGTGAATGTGAGATTCAGAATGTCATGGAAAACGAGCACCTGGCCGTCGCACTCCGGGCCGGCGCCGATGCCGATGGTCGGAGTAGCGACCTCCGCAGTGATCATGCTGGCGACTTCGCGCGGAATGCCTTCGAGAACCAGAAAGGCTACGCCCGCGCGATCAAGAGCCACGGCATCGCGCATAAGCTGTTCGATCTCGGCGAGGGACTTGCCTTGAACTTTGTATCCACCCATGACATTTACCGACTGGGGAGTGAGGCCGATGTGGCCGGCGACGGGAATTTCGGCGTCGATGACGCGGCGAATCAGGTCGGCGCGTTTCTCTCCGCCCTCGATCTTCACAACTTCGGTGCCAGCTTCTTTTACGAAGCGGGCAGCGTTGCGTAATGCGTCATCCGCGCCCACATGGTAAGAACCGTAGGGCATATCGGCCACGAGGAGCGCATGCTTGACGCCTCGCCGCACGGCCTTCGTGTGATGAAGCATTTCGTCGACCGTGACCGAGAGTGTGTCGGGATAGCCGAGCATGGTCATCGCTAAAGAGTCGCCGACCAGAAGGATGTCGATGTTGGCTTCGTCGACCAGACGGGCGCTGGCGTAGTCGTAGGCGGTGAGACAGGTTATGGGTTGATGTTGAAGCTTCTTTTCGCGAAGGGACGCAACCGTAATCTTTTGGCGGGGTTCGCCAAGCGATGTGATACTCACGATGTCCTCCAGTGCCCCTCCGCCTTGGCGGATAGAGCCCGTACACATCTGGGATGCAACTGGGGATATTGTAGACCCGATCAGGGTGGAACGTCGATGGTTACGAAAGACCGGAAAATCAAGGGGAATTTCGGGGACAGTTTGCTGTGTAAGACGGTTGTCTTACGTCTTACATCGTAGTAAGATTTGGTCATGCGAGCGTACCGTACAGTCATCAGTTCCAAGGGACAAGTCGTGATTCCGGCTGAGTTGCGCGAGCAGTTCGGCCTGGAAAAGGGCACGCGAGCAACCTGGAGCGAAGAACGAGGCCGCCTGGTGCTTACACCAATCACGAAGCGGCGACTTGACGAGATCATGGGATTTCTCAAGCCGAAGCCAGGCGAGCCATCGATGTTTGAGGAGTCGTTCGCCGAGCGCGCGCGCGAACGCGAGAGAGAAAAGTGACATCCGCGTTTTCTCGCGGGGGTGCACGGCGCTACGTCCTCGATGCTAACGCCCTGATCGCCTTCTTTGAGAGCCGTCCCGGTGCCGCGCAAAAAGTTCGACATCTGCTGGACGAATCGGTGCGCGTGGACCTCCCTCTGCTGATGTCAGCGGTGAATTGGGGCGAAGTCTTCTATATCGCGTGGAGGCATCACGGCGAAGCGAAAGCTCGCGAAGCGGAGGCGAGGCTGCAGGAGATGCCAGTTGCCGTTATCAGCGTGGATGCGGAGCGAGCCTCTCGGGCTGGCGCCCTGAAGCAAAAACACAGTCTGGGTTATGCCGATGCCTTCGCCGCAGAGCTGGCTATCGAACGCGGAGCCTGGCTGGTCACGGCTGACCCCGAGTTTGCGAAAGTTGGGAAGACGTTGGCCGTTTATTCGCTGCCGCGGCGTGAGAAGTAGGTGCTTCTCGATCGCGGCTGCTTTTCGTGTTGGATAGGTTGATCGCCTGCGAATGTTTTCATAAAGCGGCGCTTGGGAAGCTCCCGCCGTTGAACCAAAGTGATTCAGGCGCTGGCGGCTTCCTGGTTTCCTAGCGGGAGGAAATATTGGGTTCCTTTGATGGGGGCGGAAACTTTTCTTAGTAGCTCTTGCAAGTCTTCGTTGCGTTCGACGAAATCGATCTCCGAAGTGTTCACAATCAGCAGGTCGGATGAGGTGTAGTGAAAAAAGAAGTGTTCATAGGCTTTGATCACTTCTTCGAGATATTCTTCGTTGATCGCTTTCTCTCCCGGCGCATTCTTTTTCTTCAGACGTTTTTTCAGGACCTCGGGACTGGCCTGCAGATAGATCACCAGGTCGGGTGTGGGGAGTTGTTCGCGAAAATAGTTGTAATAGCGATTGTAGGTTTCGAGTTCATGATCGGTGAGGTTGAGGCAGGCGAAGAGCTTATCTTTTTCGAAGACGAAGTCGGTGACCACGGATTTTTGCGAACGCGACCCCAGATCGAGCGCGCGGAGCTGTTCGAAGCGGCGGATGAGAAAAGCGAATTGCGCCTGGAATCCCGCGCCGCGCTCACCCTCGTAGAAGGCGGGCAGGAAAGGATTGTCCTCGGTTTCCATGACAAGCTGGGCGTTTAGGCGCTCGGCCAGAATCCGCGTCAGCGTGCTCTTTCCGACTCGTATGGGACCTTCCACAGCAATATAGCGGGGCAGTTCGAAAAGATTGGCCATGGGATCGAGCTTCGAATGGCAGGATATCCCGACAGAGCTTCGCGCGCAATTGAGGGAAGAGTAACCCCTGTGCATCGCGTAGGCATCGGTTTCGCAGCCGATGGCGAAGGTCTGTGGAGTCTATGGCAGAAATTCCCTGGTTCGCCGAAGGTCGCGCTGGGCGGGTAGGGATCCCTCACTTCGTACGGGATGACAGAATATTTTGTTTGTGACTTTAATGTGAGGACAAGGTGCCGCGTTACAATCGTCGCAGCATGGTGGGTTATTTTTTTTCCGGCATTTTTGGAGCTGTCGCAGCTTCTTCGGCTGGCTACCAATCCATGGCTGCAACCGGGCAGTGGTATGGCCGGACTTTCACCGGGCTTAAGCGTGGAACCCGCCAACTGGCCCTGACTTTCGACGACGGTCCTAACGATCCGCACACGCTGCATCTGCTCGACGTGCTGGCGCGACACAAGGTGAAGGCAACTTTTTTTCTCATTGGGCGCTACGTAAAGCAAAGGCCGGATATCGCGCGCGAGGTGGTGCAGGCTGGACACGTTATTGGCAATCATACTTTTGGCCATCCTAATTTGATTGTCGCTTCGGCGCGCGAGACGGCGACGCAATTGCGCGATTGCGAGCAGGCTCTGACGGATGCGGTGGGAGAGCATTCGCGGCTGTTTCGTCCGCCGTTTGGCGGGCGTCGGCCCGGCACTTTGAAAATCGTGCGTTCGCTTGGTCTGGAGCCGGTGATGTGGAATGTGACGGGTTGGGACTGGAAAGGAAAGCCGACGGAGTACGTTGAAAAAAAAGTTAGCCAGCAGATTCGCGGAGGCGATGTGATTCTGTTGCATGATGGCAGCCATCAAAGGTTTGGAGCGGACCGTTCCCAAACCGTGATTGCGACCGATCGACTTATTGCACGATACAAGTCTGAGGGATATGAATTCGTGACTGTTCCGCAGATGATGGTAAAGCAAGCTATCAGCTATCAGCTGTCAGCTCTCAGCTAAAGCCGTCGGGTGCTTCGCACCTGGCAGGGTCCCACACAGGCTAAAAATCGCTATGCGTGCACTGACGCGAAGGCTTGCTTGGCTGCGCTGATGGTTTTCTGAATGTCTTCCTCGGTATGCGCAGTGCTTAAAAACGCTGCTTCGAACTGCGACGGCGGCAGATAGATTCCGTTGTCGAGCATGGCACGGAAGAAGCGGCCGAAAGCTTCGGAGTCGGACTTCGCGGCCGAATCCCAATCCGTTACTGGGCCTGGAGTAAAGAACCAGGTGAACATGGAGCCCACGCGGTTATGGCAGAGGGATACGCCGGCGTCTTTCGCGGCGGCGGCTACTCCGTCGACCAGTTCGCCGCTGAGTTTGTCGAGACGTGGATAAATTTCCTGTTTGTTGTCGCGCAAGTGACGCAATGTGGCCAAACCGGCAGCCATAGCCAAAGGATTTCCCGAGAGTGTGCCGGCTTGATACATGGGACCCAGCGGCGCGACGAGATTCATGATCTCCGAGGGACCACCGTAGGCTCCCACGGGAAGGCCGCCACCAATGATTTTGCCCATCGTGGTTAAATCCGGAGTCACTCCGTAAAGTTCCTGCGCGCCGCCGAAGGCAACGCGGAATCCGGTCATAACTTCGTCGAAAATGAGGACACTGTTTTCGCGCTGTGTGATTAGTCGCAGGGCCGCCAAATATCCGCCGGGAGCTGGGACGCATCCCATGTTGCCCACGACGGGTTCGACGATTACGCAGGCGATCTCGTGCTTGAATTTCCTGAACGCGTGTTCGAGGGCATCGGTGTCATTGAAGGGTAAGGCCAGCGTGAACTGGATGAATTCTTCGGGAACGCCGGCAGAGCCCGGGATTCCGAGCGTGGCAATTCCTGAACCAGCCTTTACCAAAAGCGCGTCGGAGTGCCCGTGATAGCAGCCTTCGAATTTCACAATGTACTTGCGCTTGGTGTAGGCGCGCGCCAAGCGGATGGCCGACATAGTCGCTTCCGTACCCGAACTGACGAAGCGGACTTTCTGCATATGAGGGAATGCAGAGAGCACAATCTCCGCAAGGTCGGCCTCGGATGGAGTGGATGCGCCGAAGCTGGTGCCGTTGCAGGCGGCATCCATGATGGCTTCGATAACTTTGGAGGGCGCATGCCCGAGAATGAGCGGACCCCAGGAACCGACGTAGTCGATGTATTCGTTGGCGTCGGCGTCGAAAATATGCGAGCCCTGGCCGCGCAGGATGAAGGGGGCATCGCCGCCTACGGAACGAAAAGCGCGAACCGGCGAATTCACGCCGCCGGGGATCATCTGCTCGGCGCGTTGCTGCAGTTTGCGCGACACCTCGGTCTTGCGGGCCATCGGTCTCCGAAAAGGAACTGGACATAATATCGTAACAGCGAGGGACTTTATCAGGCCGGACAGACGGTTTTCTGCAAGTTCTGTGTTCGAGTCCTGACATACAATGCGCTAACATTTGTGGTATAACCGGGACGTTAACAGGAATTGGGGCTATGTGCAGGAACACACGGAGAAGTGGCTTGAGCTATGCAAGCAAGCTTCGACCGAACAGGATCCGGAGACGCTGATGAAACT
>JBEKGG010000239.1:0-6685 GCA_050012915.1 Terriglobales bacterium
TTGCGATTGTTGCTCGGAGGCCTTTGCCTCAAAGGATGAGGCAGCGACCAAATTGCGCGTGCGGCCGAAATCCGTGATCAACTGATTGAGGTCAACCCCTGCGCCAACGTGATAGAGAAGCCGGGAGGCGTCCAGCGACCCCGCCGAGATGCGGCTTGCTTCCTCAGCATCAACTGCAGTCACATTGCCATTTAGCGCCGGAAGCAACGCCGAGCGAGTCTCGCGGACTACCTGCTTTTGTGCCAGGGCAAGCAGCGCTGCGACGCTGATTCGCGGGTTGTTTTTCAGCGCCAACTGCTCCGCCTGTTGACGCGTAAGCATTTCTGAGTCTGGCGGGAGGGAGGACGCAGAATTCGTTGTCGCGGGATTTAACGCCGGAGTTGGCTGCTGCGCCTGAGCCTGGAGCTGCGGCGAATCTGGAAGTTGCGCGATCTGCTGCGAAACGATCTCCTGTCCGCGCATGGCGAAGGAACACAGAAGAAGCCAGAGCGGCAAGAATAGACTTCGGTTACGCATGGGTCACCTCACCGGATCGGGGCTCGGTTTCGTCATCGCGATTTTTTTTGCGATGAATCAGCAGATAGGCTGTCGGCACCAAAAAAACGGTTACCATGCCGGAAACGGTCAACCCTCCGAGAATTGCTCGCGCTAGCGGCGCATACTGTTCGCTGCCGGGCTCCAGAGCGAGCGCCATTGGAATGAGGCCGAGGACTGTCGCCAGCGTGGTCATCAAAATGGGACGCAAACGCACTTTGCAGGCTTCCGCGAGGGCTTGCTTGAGGGGACGACCACTGGCGCGGAGCGTGCCAACGAATTCCACAATAAGGATGCTGTCGGAAACCGCGATTCCAGTCATCATGATGACTCCCATGAGCGACATGACGTTGAGCGTCGTGCCCGTGGCCATCAGGAACAGGATCACTCCCGAAAGCCCTGGAGGAATCGCTAGCAGGATAATGAAGGGATCGGAGAACGAAGCGAACTGCGCCATCAGGATGAGATAAACCAGCACGATCGCGAGGATGAGACCGATACCGAAACTCTGGAACGAACTTTGCATGTCGGAGATCGCTCCGCCCATCGACACCGTGATCTGGGAAGAGTGGTGCATGCCATTAAGGACATGTCTGATCTCAGCGCTGACGCGGCCGAGATCTTCCTTCTTGGGCATGACGTAGATGTCGAAACTGCGACGCAGTTGGTAATGATCGACCTCCGTCGGCGTATTGATCTGCTTGATAGATGCTAGAGACTCAAGCGGTGTTGTGTTTGCGGCTCCGGGGGCGCGCAAGGGAATCTGCTTTAGGTCGGTCAGGGTTTTAATCTGATTGTCGGGATATTGCACGCTGAGAAAGTAATTATTGCCAGTCTTCGGATCGACCCAGAAACTTGGGGCGATCATCGTGTCCGATGTAAGCGCAGTGATGACATTATCAAGAGCCGCCTCCGGCGATATACCGAGCAGCGCCGCATGTTCGCGATCGATATTCAATTCCAGCCCCGGATAGTCGAGGTCTTGCGGAATCAGCACATCGTTAACCGAATTCAATGCTTTCACCCTAGCAGCCACGGATTTGGCGAAAGCAAACGGCTCATCCAGTTCACTGCCCCCGATTCGAATGTCGATGGGAGCGGGTTGCCCCTGGTTAACGACAGAATCAACCAATCCACCCGTTTGAAAATAAGTGCTCACTTCTGGAAAGTCGCTTGCGAACTTCTCGCGCAGGCGTTGCATGTATGCAAAGCTGCTGGTCTTATGGTCCTCCTTGAGACTGACCTGAATGAAAGCCGTATGCATTCCGGAGTTGCTGGTATAGATGGCAGAAAGATCTGGCGTAATGCCAATGTTCGAGACAATCATATTCATGTCGTGCGGTGACACTAAATCGCGGATGACCTGCTCCATCTTCCCGACATATTCATCCGTCACTTCAAGACGAGTTCCGGGCGGGACTTTGACATTGACCACAAATTGCCCGGGATCGGTGCGCGGAAAGAACGCCACGCCAAGGAATGGAAACAACGCGAAGCTCAGCGCCACGAAACCGGCAAAACCGCATACGACCAATATGGGTCGATCCAGACAAACTGCGATAGCTTTTTCATAGGCTTGTTGCAGCCGCTCGAATTGTTGATTGAAGGCGATGACGATGCGACGAAAAATGTTCGCGATATTTATTCTTTGTTCCCGTTCTACCTCCTGTACAGCTTCCCTGGCGCCGCCCACCGTCGTATAAGAAGCGTTCTTATGTTCAGGCTCCAGACGGATGAACTTCGCGCAGAACAGTGGCACGACAGTCATAGCGACGGCATAAGAAGCGAACAGCGCCAACACGACCGCGAGGGCCAGAGCGCTGAAGATATACTTGCTGACACCCGAGAGCATGATGACAGGGAAAAAAACGATGCTGGTGCTGCACGTAGCTGCCAGTACGGCGAGTTGAACTTCTTTGCCTCCGTTAATGGCGGCTTCAACCGCCGGTTCGCCCAACTCCATATGACGAAAGATGTTCTCAAGAACGACGACCGAGTTATCGATCAAGCGGGAAAGTGCGAGCGCGATGCCCCCAAGCACCATGGTATTGATGGTGCTTGCGCCCAGGTTCAACGCAATGAAGGCGGCGAGGCAAGAGATGGGAATTGAGAGTAATACCGAAATCGTCGCGCGGAGATTGCCAAGAAAGAGAAGTATCATTAGCGCGGTGAGGCACAGGCCAATGCCGCCCTCGTTGATCACGTTCTTCACCGCGATCTTCACAAAAACCGATTGATCAAATACGACTGCCGTTTTGAGCGTCTTCGGAATATCAAGCAGATGTTTCACGGCGGCGCGAATGCCGTTCACAATACTGATCGTGTTCGATCCGCCGCCCTGCTTTAAGATTGGGATGTAAACGGAATGCTGACCGTCGACCCGAACGATGTTGTATTGCAGTTGCCCCGAGTCCACCGCTTTCCCAACATCGCCAACGAATACGGATTCACCGATGTGGTCCTGCTTATCCGTCTTGATCGGCATGGCATTGATTTCGTCAACCACCGGAATTTGGCTATTGGCATAGACGTTGTAGTCTTTCGATCCGATCCGCACGTCACCGGCGGGCAGAATCAAGTTCGACTCATTCACCGAACGCACTACGTCCATCACCGAGAGTTCGTGAGCTTCAAGTTTGACCGGATCGACATAAATCTGGATTTGCCGATACTTGCCTCCGTAAGGCTGCGGGACGGAAGCGCCGGGAACGTTGGCGATTTGATTCCGCACCTCAAACTGCGCCAGATCTTTGAGCCGCGTCTGATCGAGACCCTGACCTTCGAGCGTCACGAGACACACAGGAAGATTCGAAGCATCGAACTTCAGCACCACCGGAGGCAGGGTTCCGGGCGGAAGTCGCCGCAAATTCGCCATGGCAAGATTCGAGATATTGCTGACAGCAGCGTTCGCATCGGTACCCGGTTGAAAGTAGATCTTAATCAGGCTCACACCGGGAAGCGATCGCGACTCGATGTGATTGATTCCGCTTCCCAACGTAAAGAAACGCTCATAGCTGTCTGTGATATCCGCCTCGATCTGCTGCGGCGGCATGCCGGCATAGAAGGTCGCAACCACGACAACCGGGATATTAATTTCCGGGAACAGATCGACGGGCATACGCGCGACTGTGGTAACGCCCACGACGATCACCATGAGACAAAGCATCAGGATGAAGTACGGATGCTTGATAGCAAAAGAGGACATTACTCGTTCACCTCCTGCGCCGCCGTCGGAATAAACGCCGCGTGGGGTGACACAAATTCCCCGGGCTGATAGTCAGTCTGTCCAGCGGCGATCACGTTGTCCCCCGCCTGCAGGCCACTGGTAATCTCGACGCGGTTCGAGGTTTGGATTCCGAGAGTTACAGTCCGCTTCTCGACATGGTTCGTCGCATCCACCACTAGCACATAAGATTGATCGCCATTTTGCACCACGGCCTGCGCCGGCAAGATAAGAGCGTCATTCTTCTGCTGGAGTTGAATCGTCGTCTCCGCGTACATCCCCGGACTAAGGCTCAGATCATGGTTGGGGACATCAACCTCGGTCAGCATGGTTCGGGTGTTGGTATCGAGTGCGCGCGAGAAACGAACGATTTTCCCCGCAAATGTGCGCCGAGTCGCGTTGACTCTCACCTGCACATCGCCGCCGGCCTGAATGTAAGGCACGTCGCTCTCCGGCACGGGCATGCGGAGCCGGAGCAGGTCGCTCTGGGCCACTTGTACCACGGGAAGTGTAGCCGTGTTATTCTCCTGTCCCGCTTGAATCAGCGTGCCGGTATCGGCGTAGCGCTTCGTCACCACACCTGTAAAGGGAGCGACGATCTGCTCGTATCCGGACATCGTTTCGAGCCGGCTGCGAGTCGCGTTGGAAACGCCGAGTTGTTGCTGCATGGCGTCGAGCGAGGCCTTGGCAACCCCGACCTGTGCCGCCGCTTGCTGGTCTTTGGCTCGCGCGTCATCCAACTCCTGCTCCGCGATCAGCCCTGGTCTATCTTTGGAAGCTTCTTCCAGACGGGTATACTCAGCGTGCACTGCGGAGTATGTCGACTCGGCGCTGACGACCTCGCTTTGTGCGCGAGTGATATCAGATTGGCTGTGACGGACCTCGGCCTGAGCGCCCTCCACTTGATTCTGGAGTTCTGGGACTTCCAGAAGAGCCAGGACTTCGCCCTGACGAACGCGGTCCCCGATATCGACTTTGATCCAGCGAATGTATCCCGAGACTTTGGCGTGAAGATCCACCTGTTGATAGGGCTGAAATTGACCGGCAACCGAAAGCGAACTGGCGAGATTGCCACGCGTGACCGCGACGACTGCGGCCGCCCGGGGTTGCTGGGCAGGGGCTTTGACATAGTGATTTCGAACGATGAAGAAGAGAGCTGCCAACAAAAGGCAGAGAAGCCCCGCAATCCAAAGGATTCGCTTACGATGCATGGAGCACCTTACTTTCAATCCCGCAAGTTCGGGATTGGAATCGACAACGTACATCTCCTGAAAGGGACTGGCGATCACTCAACAGTCCTATTAGATGTTGAGAATAGGCCTGGTCTGCCGTAAATATAGCGCCGTGGAGGGATTATCAGAAGGCTGGAGGAGGCCGTTGCGTGAGGTGCCGATCCTGAAAGTGCCATCTGCGAGACCTACAGAGGTTCGTTTCAGCTTGGTAAAACCTGAATGTAAGAAAACAAATCCCCTGGGCCAAAATCAATAGCGGAATCAGGTTCAACGTCTCCCAGGCCCTATCCGATTGGACCGCCATTTTAAGCGAGTCTATCGTCTGGGCGGAACGTCTCTCCGTCAAAAGTTTGGCAACTGTGACGGTAGACGGAGATTTGGGGGGCTTGTAAAGGGAAAGTTTTGCCTGCAATCCCCAAGTGAATATGGCAGTCGCCAAAAAAAGGAGAGCGCACTTGAATGCGAATGTACCGGCGATTTGAGGTCGCTTTAACATCTGTCCTCTCCTTTCCCAAACAACCTTGTAAATAATGTAGCAAAGAATGGCCTTGTGGGTGTAGGGCGGGCAGGCCGAACATTTTAGGGACGTGAGGAAACGAGAGTAAGTGACAGGGAAGATTGTGTTTGTTTCGGGACAGGCAATTAACAATCCGTCATGCCAAACACGCAGAGTCATCAGTTCCGTGGCTTTATAAGAGCAGCAGCAATGTGCGCAAGCTTAGCTGCATTTCTCGTGTGGAACGCGCTGTAATAATCGACTTGATCCACAGCTCGCACTTCTTGCGCCGGATGCCCGCGGAGGCTGACGAATTTTGACGGTATGTCGGTTGGAAATTGTCTATACTCGCAGCGACGATGAAATGTCAAATCACTCGCCGCCTAGCTGCGCAACTTACGCGAATGCTTACAGCCTCTGTCGCGATGTCCCCAGCTCGCGGCCTGCATCTGATTGCTTTTTTCACTCTATTCGGCGTCTGTTCCTGGTCTCAATCGCTCGTGATCAAAAGCGTAACCGTGATTGATGCCACTGGCCGTAGCCCCGAGCCTAACATGACAGTGATCGTAGATGGCGATCGCATCGTGGCAATTGGTGCGTCGAGAAAGACACATATCCCGAGAAGAGCCGTAATCGTTGACGGCACAGGCAAGTTTCTCATCCCTGGTTTGTGGGATATGCACGTCCACGGGGCGTCAGATGCCCGCGCTCCCTGGAGCCACCTTCTTTTTCTGGCAAACGGAGTTGTCGGCGTCCGTGACATGTCAGGCCCTCCCGACGCCCGTGCGTGGCGCGCTGCGCATCCTTCCAACCAAGATCCATCACCGATCATCTACCTCGGCAGTCCCATCATCGATGGTCCAAATCCCGTCTGGCCCGAATCGATTGTTGTCGCCGATGAAGCTCAAGGGCGCAAAGTGGTGGAACAACAGCGGGAGCATGGCGCAGACTTCATCAAGGTCTATAGCAGGTTATCCCGCGACGCCTTCTTCGCGATCGCCGACGAGGCCAACAAGTGTGGTATTCCATTCGAAGGGCATGTTCCGGAATCGGTGACCGCTGCAGAAGCGTCCGACGCTGGCCAGAAGAGTATTGAGCATCTGACACGCGTGGCCGACGGCTGCTCAAGAGAAGAAAAGTCGATCGATTCCGAGATGCAGCAGCAGGAAGCATTGTTCCGGGCGCCGGGCGCGACGATGG
>JBEKGG010000240.1:0-6654 GCA_050012915.1 Terriglobales bacterium
GGTTCCGATGGAATGCCCGGTGCGATGAATGAAGTAATAGCCGAAGCCCGCTTTTTTGATGTGATCTCGCGTGGCCCGATCTAATTCCCAACCGCACATGTTGCGACCGCTCGCGATGCCTTCCTGGACTACTTTTACTCCGGCGTCGCGCGCATCGCGAACCACGGTGAAAACTTCCTGCATTCGACTTGACGGTGCCTTGCCGACGAAACCGGTCCAGGTGATGTCGTAATAAACCGCCGCGGGGATGTTTTTCTTAGCCCAAACATCGAGCAGAACGAAATCGCCTTCGCGAATCGGGGCTGCGTTTTCCGCCCGAGGCTCGTAATGCGGATCGCCGCTATGGGCGTTGACTCCAACGATAGGCGGATCGTCGGTTATCAGATTCTCGCGGCGAAATGCTTCCATAAACCACTGTTGAATCTGATGTTCGTTAGTACCGCCATTGCGCACACGCCGTCCGATTTCCTGAAAAGCCGCCGCGGTAATCGAATCCACTGCATCCCGTGCCGCGAAGTGAGTCTTGATCTGTTCGTCGGTCCAAGTCGCTTCGAACAGCGCAATCAGATCGCCAGAGCTGACTACATTTTTTCCCAATCCGCGGATCAGTTCCAGGGTACCGCCATCCACCAGAGAAATCGTAAAGACAATATTATTCGGCGAATACTGCATGGCAACGTCGCGATGCGACGACAACAACACTTTCACCTGTTCAAACAATTCCTGCCATCCGGCGTACTGAAGTTTCTTCCCAGGCAGTGTATCGAGGTGTCGCGACTCGATCTTGTGCACCAGTTTTGCCGGCTCACCTTCAGCCGGGATCAGGTAGAACCACCGCCGGGTAACCATCAGATCGGGTGACAACCCGAGCACGCGATAAGCAATGGGGTCGCGGTGATGGTGATCATAGAAAAGCCATGCGTCGATATTCCGCTCGCGCAGGGCAGCCTGTATGGCAGGAAGGTTCATGGGCAAACAACTATTCTAACAACGTCAGCGGTTTTGGGCGAATTGGCTGGGCTCGCGACGATCCCGGGGGACAGCCGCCCGCGGCTCAGCGGCCGAGTGAAGCTCGGCAATTGCTGTCAGGCAGGCCTTGCGAGTATCTTTTTTCGAGCCGCTGCTGGCAAAGTCTCGCACGCCGTCCTTAACACCAGTCGCGGCGCCTTCGCGCGGATGCTCATCAGGTAAGGTACCGTACGCTTCGGATCGGCTTTTGCAGTTTCGCGCAGCAGCCAGCCCAATCCTTTTTGTACCATGTCGTCTTCGTCGGAAAGAAGTGAATCGGACAAGAGCTTAATCTCGGGAAAAAACATCTTCCGTCGCGTTCCCTGGATCAACGCGACGCAAGCGGCCCGCCGATGCCAACGGTCCGGTGATTTTGCCCAGCGGAACATTCTTTTAGTTCGGGCCGGTTTAGCGACAACCATCGGCGCAATCAAATAATGCACCAGCCCATCGTGATCAGCCCAACTCGAAATCCGAGGCAACCAAGATTCCAACAATCGAAACTCCGCGCCGCCAAACTGCTCAGTTAGTTTTTCCAGCAGAAATACCGCAAGGACCTTTTCTTCGAGATTTCGGCCAGCGAAAAGCTTGTCTGCGACTTGCACAAGAAAGTCGAGGCCGAATTCTTTTCTGATCCTTTCTCGAAAACGAACGGCTGCGCTACGTAGTTTGGCCGTGTACCATCCATGCGATTTGATTTGGTCTTTGAAAAACCATTGCACACCAGCGGCGTGCTCCGCGGAGCCTTCGCTTCCGAGCAAATGCCGAATCTCAGCTGCGATGGTTGCAGGACTGGGTTTTCGCGGGGTCATGGCCTGAGTTATTGCGTTGGAGCTGAAGTCGGCGTCCTGAAAGCTTTGTCGTAGATCCAGAGCGCGGCGGTGGTAGCCAGTCCCACTGCGGTCACGCACCACCAAATCCGCTCCGGTTGATGCAGGACTTCTCCAAAATGATGGGCCAGCGTTCCGCCGAACCATCCGCCGATCAGCGAGCCGATTCCTAAAGGCAGAAAAGCAAATCCCATGTACGTGCCCTGTTGTCCCGGAGGGGCGAGCCGGGAAATATATTCGTAATAACGCGGCTGCTGAATGATCTCTCCCAATGCAAGAACGAATATCGAGAGGACCGCGGCCCAGACCGTTGGACGAAAGGCGAGTATTAGCCAGGCAACGGAAGTGACCACGGTGCCGAGGATTACTGCTTGAAATGCCGGTATTTTGCGTGTCAGATAATTCACAGCGAGAGTGAGGCAAATCACCGAAAGGCCGTCGGTCACCAAAATGATTTCGACGTCAGCATGCGGGTTGATGTACCCGTGAATATATCCGGGCAAACTGATGTACTGCTGCCAGAACACGATCCAGTAGCCAGTGAAGATCACGAGGAACCACATGAACCGGCTGATGCCGGCGAGAACTAACAGAAGAAGCACGGTCCAGATCCACCAGGGGACGCTGAAGCTTGGATAGCTCCACAACGCGATTCGCAGCAGCAGAGCGACGAGCAAGACCGGCAAAACTAAACGATAATTTCCTACGACCACACAGAAATTGCGGGCGACCGTCGCGATCGAGGGCGGAGGCGCATCCCCGGGTTTGCGCGGATCGCGGAAGAAGATGAGGACCACGAAAAACATCGCGAAGACGCTGAGAGCCGCGAGGCGATAAACATTCTCGACTCCCAAATGGCGATGGGCCCAGGACGCAAAAAGCGGGCCCGCCGCCCCGCCAAAATTCACCATGGTGTAATAAATCGAATAGCCGATCGAGCGGACATTTTCTTTTGAGGCACGAGCCGTGGTGCCGACGACACACGGTTTTACCAGCGCAATGCCAAGTGCTGGGAGGATGAGAATGAATCCCACAAACAGACTGATCGGCACAGCGTTGCGAATGGGCGCGAGCCAGGAAGCTCCGATCGATCCGATCAGGAAATACGCGACGGACAAGATGAGGTACGCAACAGAAAGCGCTCGACGGAAACCGAGACGGTCGGCGGCGGCGCCGCCAAAAATCGCAAGAAACCATACCATCCCGCCGAAGATGCCAGTCAAGGTTCCGGTCTGCTCGGTGGAGAAATTCAACCGCTCCTGCAGGTACAGCGCGAGAGATGCGAAGGCCCCGTAGTAGGAAAGTCGCTCGAAGATCTCGCTGATGTTGGCGACCCAGAAAGGCCGCTCGAAGCCAGTTCGAATCTCTTGCAAGCGTTCCGAGAAGGTCAAAGTGGCTCCTGATGCCTGCTACATTTCTATTCGCATACGAACTTCGTTTGCTGATAGCCCCGCAACTCGAATAATTTTATGCCGGCTGGTTTCGCCGGACGCTATGGTAACGGAAGAGCGGGAAACATCCAAAAGATTTGCGAAGAATTCAATGCAGGCCTGGTTTGCCCGGCCTTCGATCGGAGGCGCAGTCAAAGCGAGTTTGAAGGCATCCCCGACTTCGCCGGTGATAGCATTCCTTTTGGCGCGCGGCTGCACTTTGACTGCGAAGGTCGCGCCTGCCGACGAATCGCGAATAGGAATCATAGATTGCGATATCACCACCGAGTTACAGAGACACAGAGAACTGCAACAGTCGGATCTTGTTGAACAGTGCGAACCTACGGGAACTTTTCTTGCACCCAAATTATTCCTTTGGATTTCCTCTGCGACTCCGTGTCTCTGTGGTGACCGGTCTTTCCCCGAAAATGGCCGTCCCCACGCGCACGCAGGTCGATCCTTCTTCGATCGCGACTTCGAAATCGTGCGACATGCCCATCGAAAGCGCGTTCATATCAACGCATGGCAACCTGCGGGCAGCGTTCTGGTCGCGCAATTCACGCAGCTTTCGGAAATAGGGCCGCGCCTGTTCGGGATCTTCTGTCCAGGGTGGGACTGTCATTAAGCCGCAGAACTTCAGATGCTCCAGCTCCGGCGCTGCTAAGAGAAGATCTTCCAGTTCGCTGGAATCCGGGGCCATACCGCTCTTGGCGGCTTCGCCGCCGACATTGATCTCGATTAAAACTTCGAGTTTTTTCTTCAGCTGTTGCGCGGACGCATTAAGCTTTTGCGCCAGGCGCAACGAATCGACTGAATCCACAGCGGCGAAGAGTTCTACGGCTTTCGCTGCTTTGTTGGTTTGGAGATGGCCGATCAAGTGCCATTCGGCATCGCGAAGATCGCGAAGGGCATCAATCTTCCCCGTGAATTCCTGCACACGATTTTCTCCGAACAGACGCAATCCTGCTCCGTAAGCTGCCCGAATGTCTTCTGCTGGAAACGTCTTGCTGACTGCCATCAATGCGATGTCTTCGGATCGGCGTCCGGCGCGGCGAGCGGCGCTGTCGATCCGCTCACGAATGCTCGCAATGTTTTCCGGAATGCTCATTTTGGAGCATTAAACCGAGGGAGTGCTAGCGATCCAATCTCGTCGTCTCTGAAGATCTCCGCTTATCCTTCAAGCGCATGAATACTTGCCACAAAACAAAGGCTCCGAGGGCAATTCTCAGGAACACCCCGAGTGATCTTTCCAGTGTCAATGACTAATCAGACGAGAAAACACGTCCATAGCGCCAAGAAGGAATATCCAATGATCCACAAAGCCGTAGTCAACTTGTGTTTCATGCGGTCAACCAGCAAATCCAGCATCCATGAATGATCGCGGCCGGAGTCGGACGCCCCATATCCCTCGCTCGGCTCGGGATGACGGCGCGAGTCTCCCGCTTCGCTCACGCCTCGCAAACGCCGTCACATGATCGCGGTTGGCGGCGCTGGCTCATCGGGGCTGCCGGCATTCGACAGCGGCACTTTCATCATCACGAAAATCAGCACTGCCATGCCGATCAGACCGGAAAACGAGAAGTCTCCAATATCGATATGCCACAGCTGATGATTGCTTCCCACCACGCCCGCGATCACTAAACCGCATAGAGCTTCTCCGGCAATCAGTCCCGATGCCGTCAGCACGCCCGCATTGTCAACGCGCGCTTTCTGCGCATCGTTGTAGCCACGGCGGTCACGGATTTTGTCCGTAAACCAGCGAATGACACCACCTACGAAAATTGCAGAAGTGGTTTCCAGCGGCAGGTACATACCGACGGAAAAGAGCATGGGGCTTTTTACTTCAACCAGAATCATGGCGAAGCCCATGAGAATGCCGACAACAACCAGCGGCCAAGCCATGTTGCCGCCAACGATGCCTTGGGCCAGCATCGCCATTAGGCCGGCTTGCGGCGCGGGAAGAGCCGCACTGCCGAAGTGATAAGCCTTGTCGAGAATCATCAGCGGGAAGAACAAAACCAGCGACGCTACGATCGTGCCTAAGATGTCACCCATCTGCATCTTTGCTGGCGTGCCACCCAAAATGTGGCCAGCTTTCAAATCTTGCAGCATTTCTCCCGCGACCGCGGATGACACGCAGACCACAGCTGCTACTCCGAGCACCGCCGCCACGCCGCCTACACCCGAAACTCCCATTGCCACCATGAGCAGCGCTGCGACCACCAGCGTGCAGAGTGTCAATCCGGAAACCGGATTGTTAGAGGAACCGATCATGCCAACCAGGTTGCCGGAAACAGCGGCAAAGAAGAAGCCAAGCACAATCATGACCGCCGCGGCCACCACGGCTCCCGCTACGACTTTACCTGCGCTCAAGTTGTGTGCGCCTGAAATGAAATGATAGTACAGCCCGATCATCGCGAGGAACACGAGTCCCACGCCCGCAAAAACAACTTTCGCATTGAGGTCGCGGTCGACGCGGCTGGTCGCCTTATGCGCCTCGGCGGATTTCTTTAAATCAGAAACCGCGCGCGCCATGCCGGCCATCAGTTGCTTGCGCATCCGGAAAAGTGTGAACCCGGCGCCGACCAGCATGCCGCCCACAGCAATCGGGCGCACGATTGAGTACCACACGCTGAATGCAATGCCTCCCCAATAGGCCGCCGGGTTCGCGCCAGCCGCCATCGGTGGCAGCGTCGGCCCGAGGAAATAAATGAGAAGTGGAACCAACAAACCCCAGGCTACGACGCCGCCGGCGAAATTTAACGACGCCAGCCGCGGTCCGATAATATAGCCCACGCCCAGATAGGCCGGACTCACCGCGGGCGAAGTGAATTGTGACATCCCTCCAGTGGCCAGCAGCGGAGCGTTTGCGCTACGCCCCAGACGCAACCCGGTCGCCATCTTCGGAATATTGACTAGAACATTTTTCGTGTACCAGAAAAGGTTGAGCTGCGAGAGGAAGTACATTAGTCCGCCGAAGCCCATGTTGGCGAAAAGAATTTTTGCCGCTTTGGATCCCTGCTGTCCGGCCTTATGAATTTCCGCAGCGGCTACCGATTCGGGGAAGGGCAGCTCCGGATCTTCCACCATCACGCGTCGCAGCAAAGTGACAAATAGAATGCCAAGCAGGCCGCCAATAACCATCAGCGCCACGGATTGCCAATATCTTTCCATCCCCAGGCTCGGCCAGAGTCCCGCGAGAACAAACGCAGGAATCGTAAAAACCGCGCCCGCAGCTACCGACTCTCCAATCGCACCCACGGTTCGCGCCATGTTCTCTTCGAGCAGCGAGCCCTTCATCAGCCGCAGCAGAGACATGCCAATCACGGCGGCAGGATAAGTGGCGGCAATTGTCATGCCGGCCTTCAAGCCAAGATACGCATTGG
>JBEKGG010000241.1:0-6654 GCA_050012915.1 Terriglobales bacterium
GTGCTGGTCGCAGCAGGAGCGGGGGCAACCGCCGACGGATTGTTGAACTGTGGAGTGTTGAACAAGTTGAAGAACTCCGCGCGGAGTTGCAGGTTTTTCGATTCGGCTATCCGGAAGTTCTTGAAAACCGAGAAATCAATATTCTTCGTTCCCGGACCCTGAAGGATGTTGCGCCCGGAATCTCCCCACTGCCCGTTAGCAAGCGGCCCAGTAAGGGGAATGCTCACAAAAGCCGAGGTATTGAACCATTCGTGAATGTTGCGCTTGCCATCCGGCAGGGATCCGTTGCCATAGCCGGGTACAAGTTCTGCGCGAGGGGTGAGACCGTCGCCTACTCCGTTCGCCGAAACCACGGAAAACGGTAAGCCGTCGTAATACGCCAGAATGGCGTTGAGCTGCCATCCCTGGACCACTGGATTCAGCCTCCCGGAGGTTTTGAATGGCAACTGGTAGGTGCCGCTGGCCACAAAGCGGTTGGGAATGTTCAGGTCCGAATCGCCATACTCCGCGCGGAGATCATAGGGATTCATCGCGTTGCCCGTGGCGTTGTTCGAGCCTGGGCTGTTGGTGTTTTCGTCGAGCGCGTGGCTGTAGGTGTACGACGCCAGGAAGCTGAAATTACGCGCGCGGCGCTCGCCTGTTATTTGCAGCCCGTTGTAACTGGAGACTTGGTTCGTCTGCAGTTGGAAGATCTGGGCGAAGAAGGGGTAAGGCCGGTTAACGGCAACGCTGGTGGTGCCAGGCGAACCGGCGTTGATGTCCACCAGATCATCCAGATGGACTGCGCGGGTTCCGACATAGGCGACGCTGATTGTGGTCGAAGGCACAATCTCCCGCTGGATCGTAGCGTGCCACTGCTCGCTGTAAGGCGTCTTGGCACGAGGATCCTGGGCGAAAACCGGCAGCCCTGCGGGAAGGTTGCTTGCGTCTGTCGCTGTAGTGTGAACGAATCCGTCGGAGGCAAAATTGAAAGGAGCACCGTTTGCTGCGGGCGATCCATACACTGCCGAGTTGTTAAACGCCCAATAGTCGATCGCCGGCGCATTGTTTGACAGGCCGCTTGAATTCGTAACATTGGGCGCGGAATAGTAAATGCCATAACCGGCATGGAAGACGGTCTTCGAAGTCACTTTGTAGGCAAATCCCACGCGCGGCATGAAGTTTAGGTTGTTGCCACTCAGTCCGCTGGGCGGAACGCCGTTGGTTCCCACTTGATAGAGTCGTGTGGTCGACAGGCTGGGGACAAAGTTATACATCCGGTTATCCACCTCGGTCCACGGCCAGCCCAGGAAATTTTCGTAGCGGAGACCGAGATTCAACGTCAGCCTGTCGGTGACCTTGTAGTTGTCCTGGACATAAAACGATAGGTCGGTCTGCCGGAATCCGAACCCGTGACTGTCGTTCGGAAATGCGTATACCCCGGTCTTCGGCGCTCCGAAGAGAAGATCGGTCCACGCCAGCCCGCTATAAACAGTCCCGAAATTAAACGCGCCGTGCTCGTCTGCGGTTTGGAATATGTTGTATTGCAGGCGGACCAATTCGAACCCTATATCGAGGGAGTGCTTGCCGCGGACCAGGTTGACGTCGTCATCCAGCTGATAATTATTGGTTCCGATATTCGTGGGGCTGTTTCCTGCGTCACCGATCGACGTATCGCCCGCGAACGTCATTACGGGGAGTCCGTCAGATGCTGGCTGGCCAGGGATCTCTACCCCGGGAATCCCGAGCTGGGTGGGAAGCTGCAGTCCTGCGTCGAAGTTCTGCGCGTAAACGAAGAATCGAGACCAGCCGAAGCGCGCGGTGTTGATGGTGGTCGGCGAAAAGATATGAGTTTCACTGATAACTGCCTGGTGGGCTGGATCCTGTGCCGGTCCGCAAATGACGGTTCCAACCAACGGCACCGGTAGAATGCCGGGCTGAATAATATTATCCCGGGACTGGCTGTAGCGGATGAAGGCATTATCGATGTCAGAGAAGCGGTGGTCCACTTTCACGTCGAAGGCGTCTTCGGTCACCGAGCGCTCGGGATTGAAAAGGAAGTTATTGGCGGTCGTAGCGCCCGGGACGTTCGGGGACGCATACTTCTGGTAAAGGTTCAGAATGTTCGCCCCGGTCGAGTTCACGTCGCTTAGAGGAATGAAATTGTTGGCGTAAGGAAGCCCCGTCCTGGGGTTCTTGATGGCTTGCGAGTAGGCGGAAAAGTCATAGCCGGTGCTGGTCAACGTGTAGTCCGGCACGGTATCTACGTAGGTCAACCCCTGGCGGGTGCGTTGTCCGGAGTAGTCCGCATAGAAGAAAGTCTTCGGGTTGTTTCTTCCGAATAGTGGACCGCCGAAGGTACCGCCAAATTCGTTCATCCGGAAACCCGGCTTTGCAGCTGTGTCGAAATAATTCTTAGCATCCAACGCAGAATTGCGGAAAAACTCGAAGACCTCTCCGTGGTAGCGGTTGGTGCCGGATTTGTAGACTAAGTTGATGGTGCCTGCGTTCCCGCGTCCATAGCGTGCATCGGCATCGGTGGTTTCTTCCGAGAATTCCTGCACGGCGTCGATGGGTGGGAAGATCACGACTGCCAGCCCGTTATGGTTCTCGTTGTCCCCGATGCCATCCAGAAGCAGGCGGTTCTCCTGATAGCGAAGCCCGTTAAAGGCATACGACGACGGACCGCGCTGTTGGGTATAAGGAACGCTGACGATTTGCGTCTGCGCCGGCACGACGCCAGCACCCAGACCTAACAACTCCGCAAAGTTGCGGCCGTTCAAGGGGAGATCCTTGACTGCTTCTTCGGTGCGAAGATTGGAGACAGTCGAAGATTCGCTCTCCAGCAGTTGGGTGGTGGCCTCAACGGTAACGGTCTGGTTATTTTGGCCTACCGTCAGAACTGCATCGGCGGCAGCGCGTTGACCTACCTCCAGCCTTATATGTTCCTGGACCTTGCCAAAGCCGGAAGCTTCAAACTCAACGTTATAATCGCCCGGATTCAGCGGCGGCGACACATAGAGGCCCCGAGAGTCCGCGACCGTGGCGTTGTTTAATCCGGTTGCGGCGTTTCGAATGTTTACCTGCGCACCCGCGATGACCGCGCCAGAGGTGTCTCGCACCACGCCGGTGATGGTGCCGGTCTCGACAATCTGCGCCTGCAGCGCCGGGGTCATCGTGCTGGCAATCAGCGCCGCCAAAAGCCAGACATGTTTCCGGAAGCCCACAAAAAGCCGGAGGGGCCATTTGTCGATGCAGGCGGCCGAAGAATAATGACCTCGCGGGTTAAGTACGGCGACCGGCGCCGACACGGCCAAGAACCACAATCGCCCCAAGTTCCCCATATCTGTTCTCCCCTGTACAGCACAAATACAATCACCTAGATAAACTTACTTGTAACGCGAAACGAGACAACCTTTCTCTAGCAACAAACACTTCGGGTATCACTAGATCACGCCATCAGTGCAGTGCTTGTGGTCCCAGTGACCTGCCACGCCTCACACGGCAAGCGTGGCGTGGCTAGAACGTCACAGGGCGAATTTGGAACTTGCCCGTGCTCCCTAACAGCGAGAATTCAGCCCCGCTGTGATCGGCGTTCGGGAAACATAACTTAGTATGTCTACTATGTCAATAGGAATTAGGATAATTGCAGAAAAAAACGTTCACGCGGTTGATGCGTGGAGAAGTTGCTGGAGAAAAAAGACTCTGCAAGCCACGCCGGGCGCGGGTCTTGTCACTGGCGTGAAGGAGCGGCGGTAGCCGTCTCGCTCCCCTGGCTCACGATTCGCTCGACTTGCTGCCTCCGAGGATCGTTCGGCGCTTCAAGCAAGAACTGAGCGAACTCTTTCGCTGATTCATCCCTTCGATTCAGGCAAACCAGGATATTAGCGCGGACCAGATGGACATCAGGAAAATCCTTGTTCATTGCATCCAACTCGCGCAAGCCCAGGACGAATCGTCCCTGACCATAAAAAGCCTTGGCCAGCTCCAGCCGTCCCTGCCAGAGATCAGGACGCATCCCAAGAACCTGCTGCGCGGCCGTTTCGGACTTCTGGAATTCCCTCTGCGCGTTGTAGGCAGTGGCTAGCGCCAAATAAGCTTCCGCTTCTGTGGGATCAAGAGACAGAGCGTGCGTCGCAGCTTCGACCGCGCCGTCTAAATCTCGCGCTGCTAATCGTAGGAGGGCCAGCATCGAAAATGCTCGGGCGAACCTCGAATCAATGCGCAACGCTCGGTCAACCTCGGTCTCGGCTCCGGCAAAGTCTGACTTGCTGAACTTCTGGTGTGCCAACTTCAGATGCGCGCCTGCCTTGGCCGGCACACGCAAGTCTCGCGCGGAAACCGTGTACGCCTGCTGCGACACGGAAGCATCCGCCGAAGCACGTGCATCTGGAGATTGCGCCACTGCGAAGGAGGTCAGAACAAGCAGCGAGAGGACCAGGTAGGCAGGCGGGGTTTTCTTTTCAACGACAAGCCAACTAAGTTGATTTACTTTCTCGTTATACCAACAGCACTTCGTACGCTCATAGGGGATCCCAAAACGGCTAGCCCGGGAACCCGCGGCCATTTCGCGGCCTCATGACTTCTTCACCAAGTACCTCCAACTTCGTCGTCTATCCTGTGAAGCATACTCCATATCTGGCCCAGGCGCTGGTAAATCAAATTCGCACGGGGCCTTGGTTCAATCGCGGAAAGACTGAACGCCAAGCAGTGGTTGGTTCGGCGATCTTACAAGTCGTGCCTTTCAACGAGGTTGTCCAGAAGTCGCCTTCTTGGAAATCGACATTGATGTCCGCGAAGCCCGTTTCTGGATAGTTTCCAGTTTGCCGACGATACGAAAGTTGAGGCGAGTTGGCTTATCGATGCCGCCCGATAGCGGGATCGTGCCTTCAACCGGCATTAGGCGCCTTGCGAAGATATTCGTCGATTGTGGGGCTGAACGATGATTGATTGATAGCCAGAGATTTGCGCCGCCTAAGACAATGATTATCAGTGGTAGCCTTGTCTTGTGGCAAAAGAATCGGCCAGCAAAGTTATGTCGATCGACGGGCAGGAAGTCCCGATCACCAACCCTGAGAAGTTGTATTTTTCTTCGCAAATAAAAGTCACCAAGCTCGAACTTGTTCAGTACTATCTCTCCGTCGCTCCAGGCGCGCTCGCTGGAATCCGCGACCGGCCAATTGTTCTCAAGCGTTTCGTCAACGGCGCCGAGGCGGAGGCATTTTATCAAAAGCGCGCGCCAGAGAAGCGGCCAGCCTGGTTGCGGACGGTCACTTTGTCGTTCCCCTCCGGCCGAACCGCCGAAGAAATTGTCGTCGATGATGCAGCCGGGCTTGCCTGGATTGTGAACCTCGGCTGTATCGAACTGCATCCGCATCCAGTGCGCTCCGGCGACCTCGATCATCCGGATGAATTACGCATCGATCTGGATCCGATTCCCGGCGTCAGTTGGAATGATGTTCGCCGCGTCACGCTTGAAGTTCGGGGCTTTCTCGATGAAGTTGGCCTTCGAGGCTGGCCGAAAACCAGCGGCTCGCGCGGCATGCACGTTAATGTGCGGATCCAACCGCGTTGGACGTTCACGCAGGTTCGCCGTGCGGCTGTTGCTTTATCGCGAGCCGTCGAGCGCCGCGCCCCAACATTGGCCAGTTCGAAGTGGTGGAAGGAAGAACGTCACGGCGTCTTCCTTGATTACAACCAGAACGCGAAGGACCGGACGACATGCTCCGCCTATTCCGTGCGTCCGCTCCCGGATGCTCGCGTTTCAACTCCTCTTTCTTGGGAAGAAGTGCCCGATTGCAATCCGGCAGACTTTACCATCTTCACAGTTCCTGGTCGCTTCGCGAAAATCGGCGATCCTCATGCCGGGATGGATGGATCGCCCGGCTCGCTGGAAAAATTGCTGGAACTAGCCGATAAAGATGAAGCCGCCGGTATCGCCGACGCACCCTGGCCTCCGCACTTTCGCAAGATGGAAGGCGAGGCTGCGCGCGTGATGCCTTCCCGCGCGAAATCCGCCGCGAAGGGGATAGCAACAAAGAAGCCGCGCGTGAAGATGCCCTTGATTACGGTCGCGAATTCGCCCGATAAAGCGGCCGCGCTGGCGGGTCTTGAGCGATGGAAGGCCAAACATGCGGATATCGCAAGTCTGCTTGCCGTGGACGATGTGCTGGTCGATTCCATGCGAGGCCGCTCATCTACATGGACACGCATCCGCATCAACCTGCGTCATGTTCCCGAAGAACAACGGCCATCGCGGGAAACTCCAGAGCCAGACGATGACCCCACTCGGGAGTGGCGGGAGCGTTGGAATAAGAATAAAGACAAATAAGTAAGTCTCATCGTCCCTGTGGAAAAATTTCCGCCAGCTCTTGAGGACGAACAACTTCAAGCTGGGCGTAGGTACAATCGCTGGGTTTTTTGTCGGTTCGCCATCTGCGGAATTGTGCCGTGTGCCGAAAGCGATCTCCCTGCATGTGGTCATAGGCAACTTCTACGATCAATTCAGGCCGCACAGGCTCCCACGACAAATCTTTGCCCTGGCTCCAGCGACTCTGTCCGCCGGGCATTCGCCTGACACCTTCATCATTCTCGGTCGCGGACTCAGCCCAAGCTTTCCACGGATGGTTCATCAGCGCATCTTTTCGATACGGCTTGAGAAACTCGACCAGCTCT
>JBEKGG010000242.1:0-6632 GCA_050012915.1 Terriglobales bacterium
TTGCCCAACGTTCCTACCGCTCAAACCACCGGCGAAGGATCGACCTCGCTCGCCTTTTACAATGTGCAGACCGGCGATGCTCCCTACTTCAAGTTACTCGCCGATCAGTACACCATCAGCGATAACTTCCATCAGTCCTTCCTTGGAGGCACTGGGCCCAATCACATCATGTTCGGTCACGCCGATGCCCTCTGGTTCAGCGATAGTCAGGGCCTTCCCGTCGAACCACCGAACAACGTAGAAGTGTGGAAGGGCACGCAAAACGCGGGCGTGGTTGCTGAAGTCGAAGATCCAAATCCCGCATCCAGCACCAACAACTGGTACAGCGAAGATGGTTACGGAGGCGGCGGATACGGTTCCCCCGTTTACGGCGGGGGATCATACAGCGATTGCTCGGATACCACACAGCCTGGCGTCGGGCCGGTCGTCACCTATCTGAAGTCCATCGGCGTCGACCCACGTTGCGAACCCGGCCACTACTACCTGCTGAACAATTACAACCCTGGGTTTTTCGGTAACGGCAAGAATGCGTACATCGACCACAATGTAAACAACACCCCGTTCACGCTTCCGCCGTCCTCGACGCCCAGCATTGGCACCAACCTCAACGCCAGCGGTATTTCCTGGAAGTACTATGGCGATCACTGGAACAACTACGTCCCCGACCCATACCAGTTAAATTACGGAACCAATGGGCCGAAGGCCGATGAATATTGCAATATCTGCAACCCCTTCCAGTACGATACGGCGATCATGTCGAATCCGGCTCAGGTGAAAGAACACATCCAGGACGTGGTTAACCTGTACTCGGATATTGCCACCGGAACCTTACCTGCAGTTTCGATCACCAAACCCAGCGGCTATAGCGATGGCCATCCCGCTTCCTCGAAGCTCAACGTGTTTGAGTTGTACACGCAGAAGATCGTGGATATGGTCCGCAATTCGCCGTATTGGGACGATACCGCAATCTTCGTCACCTTCGATGAAGGCGGCGGCTACTATGACTCAGGCTACGTGCAGCCGGTGGACTTTTTCGGCGATGGCACGCGAATCCCGCTGCTCGTAATTTCCAAGTATTCCACCGGCGGCCATGTCACCCACGGCTATGCTGACCACGTTTCGATCGACAAATTCATCGAGCGAAACTGGAAAATTGGAACCATCAGTTACCGCAGCCGGGATAATTTCCCCAACCCGGTCACGAAAGCAGACAACCCTTACGTTCCCGTTAATGGGCCAGCCCTTAGCGATCTGTTTGACGCCTTTCATTTCTAGAGTCAAAACAACCACTGGAAAGGCGTTATGCTCAACGGCCAGGAAGAGATTCCTGGCCGTTTTTTTCTGGCGGATAGCTCCCAACAAAATGTCGGGACAACCTCGGCTTTCGAGTCAGCCTACCGCGCAAGCGCAAAGCTAAGACGGAGGCGACAATCGCTATGAAGAGCTCAAGTCAGCTTGCCGATTTCGGCTCTTTTACTCATTGCCACCTCGAATTCCCGCAGCTTCGATCGCCCGGAACGAACAGCGTGGTTTCTTTCGCATTTTGTGAAGATCTGTCCCCGTCGCTTACAGAGATGGATTAGCAAACGTTTTTGTGCGGTTGTTCGTCATTGCCTTGTCATTGCACTGCGCCGAGCAATTCTGTCATCATTTTCGAGAACGCTCGACAGCCGGAAATTTACAGAATCAGAATCGTCGTGGCCGCCGACTCTGCGACTAATCGACAATCGAGATAGATGTTGTTAACAGGGCGATTGCACTCAAACCCCCTGCCCTTCTATATCGCTTTTACTCGCGCGATCTCGATGCAGAGTCACCACCCTTGCCATTTCTGTTCCAGGCGGCGGGGGCCGGCCGACTTTCCTAACCTAAATCACTGAACCGCCGATAGATGTTTACAGGCGAAGCGCGCGTTTTCCCGTAGAGGCAGAACTTCGCTCGCCCACGGGAGGCGCGCTGCAAAGAATCTATAACGGCACCCAGCGACAAATGGTCTGCCAACCATTTGGAATTCGTGCTTAACGCGGAAAGGAATGGCCGACATGAGCGACACTGATATCGTTCAAGATTTTCTGGTCGAAAGTTACGAGAACCTGGACCGGCTGGACCGGGACCTGGTCGGCCTGGAGAAGAATCCGCAGGATCAGGAGGCGCTCGCGGGCGTTTTCCGGACCATTCACACCATCAAAGGCACCTGCGGCTTCCTCGGGTTCAACAAGCTGGAAAAGGTTGCGCACGTCGGCGAAAATCTGCTTACCCGTTTGCGCGACGGTCAGTTGACGCTCAATCCAGAGATCACGACCGCCTTGCTGGGCATGGTGGACGCGGTCCGCCAGATGTTGAAGGAAATCGGATCGACCGGTCAGGACGGGGACGCGGATTATCTCGAACTGCGGGAGACTCTGACTCGGCTGCTAATTCCCGCGGCCGCGAGCGTCGCTCCGGTACCAGCTCCGACCGCTGCGTCCGACCTAAAGCCGCTGCCCAGGGTAGAGGCGGCTGCACCTACGCTTGCGAAAGAGAATCCTCCGGCGCCTTCCGAACCCGCGGCGCCGACGGCCGCCGAGCCTCCGAAAAAGAAAGATGATTCGCCGCGCAAACCTTCGCGCGGAAAGATCGGTGGCCTGCTGGTCGAGCGCGGAGTGGTGCAGGCTGCCGACATCGCGCGGGCGCTCGAAGAGCAGGAACACGGCGACCGCCGCCGGCTGGGCGAAATTCTCGTGGCCTTGGGATTAGCCAAGATGGAAGACGTGTTGGCGGCCCAGCAGACTCTGGACGCCAAACCGCGCGACGCTGCGCCCGAAACCATTCGGGTCGGAGTCAATTTGCTGGACAAACTGATGACACTGGTTGGAGAACTCGTGTTGGCGCGAAACCAGTTGATGCAGCTCACGAATAACTTGGAGGACACTGGCCTGCAGGCGGTTTCCGAACGCATGAACCTGATTGCCACCGAGTTGCAGGAACAGGTTATGAAGACCCGCATGCAGCCCATCGGAATCATCTGGGGACAGTTTCCGCGAACGGTTCGCGATGTGGCTCTGGGTTGCGGCAAAGAAGTGGCCATCGAGATGGAGGGCAAAGAAACCGAACTGGATAAGACCATCATCGAGGCGATCAAGGATCCGCTCACCCACTTGGTACGTAACTCGGTAGATCACGGCATTGAACTTCCAGAAGAGCGGGTGCGCAAGGGCAAGGATCGAGTGGGGCGCCTGATTTTGCGCGCCTTTCATGAAAGTGGGCAGGTCAACATTGAGATTAGCGACGATGGCGCCGGTTTGAATGTCGAGCGCATCCGCAAGAAAGCCGTTGAACGCGGGTTGATTACGCCGGAACAAGCCGCTCGCATGCCGGAGCGGGAGATTTTCAATCTGATCTTCCTGCCGGGATTTTCCACGGCGGAAAAGGTGACCAACGTTTCCGGCCGCGGCGTCGGAATGGATGTGGTGAAAACGAATGTGGAAAAAATTGGTGGCGCAGTAGACGTTCAGTCTATCCTGGGCCGGGGGACGACGGTGCGGGTAAAGATTCCGCTGACCCTGGCCATCATCCCGGCGCTGGTCGTGACCTGTGGGGGCGAACGCTACGCCATTCCCCAGGTGAGTCTGCTGGAACTGGTGCGGATCGAGGCCGACGAGATTGGCAAAGGCATCGAACTGGTTCATGGCGCGCCTGTCTACCGGTTGCGCGGACGCCTGCTGCCTCTGGTGTACCTCAACCGTGAGCTCAAACTTGCCGCCGAAGCGAGGAGCGCGACGGGGAGCGACGGCGCGGTCAACATCGTCGTATTGCAAGCCGATGAACATCGCTTTGGATTGATCGTCGATCAAATCAACGACACTGAAGAAATCGTGGTCAAGCCGCTGCGCAAGCAGCTCAAGACGGTCAAAACATTTGCCGGCTCCAGCATCATGGGGGACGGCAAAGTTGCGCTCATCCTGGATGTGCTCGGCCTGGCGCAGCGCGCGGGTGTAGTCTCCGAAACCCGCGACCGCAATGCGGCTGAAAAAATCACGGAATCGGCAATCAGCGCGGCCGAAAAACAGACGTTCCTGCTGTTCGCAGGTCCAGGCGATTCCCGCATGGCCATTCCACTCAGCACGCTAGCGCGGCTGGAAGAGTTTCCCGTGGCGCAAGTGGAAATGTCGGGCAGCCAGTGGGTGACGCAATATCGCGGCCAGATCCTGCCCCTGGTCCGGCTCGAGGTGGCGCTCGAAGAACGGCGCAACAAGCTGCGCGCACTGCATGCCCCGCCCGCGGCGGATTCAGGTCCGATTCAGGTGCTGGTGCTGAATCACGATGGGCGCGCCTTCGGTTTGGTGGTGGAGCGAATTCTGGACATCGTTGAAGATCAGGCGGAAGTGCGGTCGGCAGCAACCCGGCCCTCGGTGCTCTATTCCGTGGTGATCGGAGACCGGGTCACAGAGCTGCTGGATATTCCGGCCATCCTGCGCAGCGTGGATGTGGCCGCGACTCGATCCGACGCGGCGCCGAGGATTCAGGCCAAGGGGCAAACTAAACCCTCGCCCGCGTAGTGCTCCACTCTCCCGATTCGATAGGAGAGCCGTCCAGCAGTCAGCCCAAAGGCTTCTTCTTAAAGTCCGGTCATGCGCTGCCGATGAAAAGCTTGACCGCCATTGTTCCGTATCGGAAGGAAGCGAAAGAGAAATGAAATTTACACTGGGAAAAAAACTTGGGCTGGGCTTTGGCGTGATCCTCTGCCTGATGGTCTTCAACTCGGCCATAAGTTACCTGAAATCCTCCACCATCAAAGAGAGTCAGGACATCACCTTTGAGCTGCGCTACCCGACTCTTGAAACCGCGCGGAGATTACAGAGAGATCTGAATCAGACGCAAAACAAAAGCCGCCAAGTCATTCTGGCGGGAGCAGAGCCGGCCAAGAGAGCGGTGGGGCGGAAATCGTGGGAAGGAACGTGGAACGACATTGATAAAGAGGTCGCCCAGTTGGACCAGTTAGCCCCCAAGTGGGTTCTTCAGTCCAACCGCGATTCTCTGGCTGACGTCAAGGGAATTCTTCCCGCGCTCCGCGCAGCCCAAGAAGCTGCCATGACGGATGCCGCCAGCGGCGGGCGAGATGCGGTAGTTAAAGCGGGCGACGAGTCTGCCGAGCAGGCCAGTCCCGCCACCGAAGCGATCAAGAAATCATTGGGCGCCATGGCGGATTCGTTCGTCGCACTGCTGGATAAGAACAAAGAAGACTTGCACGCGGAGAACCGCTCGCTCACCATAACGACGGCCATCACCACTCTCCTGGCGCTGGTGGTCGGAATCGGGATGGCGTTTTTCCTGATCCGCGGCATTACTGCGGGAGCCGATCGAGAAAAGTTAGCCGCCGCGGAAATGGCTCAGGGGGCGGAACGTGAACGGCTAGCGGCCGAAGAACTAACTCGCAAAGTGGATAGCATTCTGACCGTGGTTTCGGCTGCGGGCCAGGGCGACCTTACCCAGCAGATCTCAGTGCATGGCAGCGATGCCATCGGGCAGATGGGGGAAGGACTGGCAAAGTTCTTTACCGATCTGCGGGGAAACATCGGCAGCATCGGAGCCAGCGCCATGAACTTGGCGTCCGCGTCCGAGGAGTTGACCACGGTCAGCCAGCAGATGAGCGCCAACGCGGAAGAAACTTCGGCCCAAACCAAAGTGGTCTCCAACGCGACCGTGCAGGTCAACCAGAACCTGCAGACTGTAGCCACCGGCGCGGAAGAAATGGGCGCGAGCATCAAGGAAATAGCCAAGAACGCGACCGAAGCCGCTAAGGTTGCCAGCACTGCGGTGAGAGCCGCGGAAACCGCGAATGCTACCGTTTCCAAACTTGGCGAATCTTCCGCCGAGATCGGCCAGGTCATCAAAGTCATCACGTCGATAGCCCAGCAAACAAACCTGCTGGCCCTGAACGCGACCATTGAAGCTGCCCGCGCGGGCGAAGCTGGCAAAGGTTTTGCGGTCGTTGCCAATGAAGTGAAAGAGCTGGCCAAGAAAACCGCGAAGGCCACCGAAGACATCAGCCGCAAGATCGAAGCCATTCAGATCGACGCCAAAGCGGCAGTGGATTCGATTGGCACCATCAGCGAAGTGATCAACCAGATCAACGGCATCTCCAACACCATTGCGACTGCGGTGGAAGAGCAGAACGCGACGACCAACGAGATGGCGCGGAATGTCAGCGAAGCCGCGCACGGCAGCGGTGAAATTACCAGCAACATCGCCGGCGTGGCAGACGCTGCGGAGAGCACCTCGCGCGGCGCTACTGACACGCAGAAAGCCGCGCAGCAACTGGTGGAGACTTCCACCGAGCTTCGCCGCCTGGTCGAACAATTCAAGATCGACGACGGCGAGAACGGGCAGAGAAACCCCGCACCCAGTCAAGCCAGCAAGAGAGCCTACGCAGGCTCATAAGAGTGGCTCAGTGTCTACGGACACGGGATCTCTTGCTCGCAGGCGCTGTGACAGAGCCAACGAAAAACTCCGGCTCATGTTCTTCCGATTCTTCTTTTTCCCTGATTTGACCTGATTCTACGTCCTTTCGACGGGAGTCCCTCCTAAAGTCTTCAACGAAGCGACCGAAGTTAAGTTCAGCGACCAATTTAGGTTCACCGAGGTAGATGAGC
>JBEKGG010000243.1:0-6628 GCA_050012915.1 Terriglobales bacterium
ACTCGCGCGGACGCGAGCGGCCTCGAATTGACCAGCCCCGGAACTGCGGTGGGCACCGTGGCTTATATGTCGCCCGAGCAGTTGCGCGGTAAAGAGCTCGACGGTCGAACCGATCTTTTCTCTTTCGGTGTGGTGCTGTACGAAATTGCTACCGGCGTTTTGCCGTTTCGAGGGGAAACTTCCGCCGTCATCACTGAAGCCATTCTCAATCGGACGCCGGTCCCTCCAACCCGAATCAATGCCGAACTTCCACCCAAGCTGGAAGAAATTATCAGCAAGGCGATGGAAAAAGATCGCGAGCTGCGCTGCCAGACAGCGGGCGAGATGCGCGCCGATTTAAAACGGTTGAAGCGTTCGCTCGATTCGTCGCGCACTTCGACGGTTGATGAAACCGCGGCTGGGTCGTCCGGGTCCGCGGTCAGTGCGGTCATGCAAACCGCGCCGACGAAGTCGAAGGGTGGGCCATCCTCAGCACTGCTTGTGGCTTGTACAGTGGTCGCGCTGGCGGCGGGAGTGTATGTTGGCAAATTGCTTTTCACCAAGGGGCCTTCGCCGCCTCCGGTGTATCGGCAGCTGACATTTCGTCGGGGCAGCATCCGCTCGGCGCGCTTTGCACCGGACGGCCAGACGATTCTCTATAGCGCCGCGTGGCAAGGCAGTCCGGTCGATGTGTTCACGGCGCGACCTGAAGCTCCCGAGGCGCGGTCGATGGGATTGACTCGAACCCAGCTTGTGTCGGTGTCTTCCGCGTCGGAAATGGCCGTGCTGCTGAACAGCAAAGCCATCGGCACCTGGGTGAATATGGGAACGCTGGCGCGGGCGCCGCTGGTCGGAGGAGCTCCGCGCGAAGTGCTCGAGCAAGTGCAGTGGGCTGATTGGTCGGCAGACGGAACCAGCCTCGCCGTCGTGCGTGATATGGGCGGACGGAACCGGCTCGAATTTCCCATCGGAAAACCGTTGTACGAAACCGGAGGATGGATTGGACATCCTCGTGTCTCTCCGAAAGGAGATCAGATCGCATTCATCGACCACCCGGTGCAGGGCGACGACAGTGGTTCGCTGGCGCTGGTTGATCTGAATGGAAATAAACGGTCACTGTCAGGAGAATGGTTCACCATCCAGGGGCTTGCGTGGTCCCCGGATGGAAAAGAAATCTGGTTTACCGCCAGTAAATCCGGCGTGGACCGCACGCTCTACGCGGTTTCGATGGATGGCAAAGAGCGAATGGTATTACGCCTCCCCGGCGCTGTAATGATTTTTGACATTTTCAAAGATGGCCGGGTTTTGTTGATGCGAGCCAGTTGGCGGCGCGAATTGATTGGGATGACCGCCGACGATGCCAAACAGCATGATCTTTCCTGGCTCGATTACACCTATCCCGCGGACTTGTCGGGCGATGGCAAAACTCTGCTCTTCGACGAAGAAGGCGGCGGCGGATCGCTAGATTACTCGAAATCGGGCGGCCTAAGTTACGCCGTCTATGTGCGCAAGACTGACGGTTCTCCCGCGGTTTTGCTCGGTGAAGGCGGGGCGGTGGCATTATCGCCGGATGGAAAATCGGTGATTGCGCAGACTCAGGATTCGCCGTCGCAGCTCAAATTGTTGACCACCGGCGCCGGCGAGGCGCAGGATCTGACGAAGGACAAGATCAACCATTCGTGGGCGCATTGGTTTCCTGACGGGAAGCGCATTCTGTTCTCGGGCAACGAGCCGGGCAAAGGCGTTCGGTTATACGTGAGTGACCTACCCTCGGGAAAAAGTCAGCCGATTACGCAGGAAGGTGTGAACGGAACTGCATTCGTGATTTCGCCGGACTCGGAATGGATTGCGGGAATTGGCCCGGACCAGAAGGGCTATCTGTATCCCGTCACTGGCGGAGAGCCGCGGCCGATTCCGGGGCTCAATCCCGGAGAGCAACCGATTACATTCAGTAGCGACAGTCGCTCGCTATACGTTTATCAGCCGGGTGAACTGCCCGCGTCGGTCACTCGCCTCGATCTGCAAAGCGGGAAGCGCACTTTGTGGAAGCAGCTTATGCCGTCTGATCCGGCTGGGGTTGAGACGATCGGTCCCATTCTCATGACGCCCGACACGAAAACCTGCGTGTTCGGATACCATCGCATGTTGGCCGATTTGTATTTGGTTGAGGGGTTGAAGTGAACGCGTGGTCATCCGTTGTGAGGCGTTAGACTTCCGCGACAGAGCCTGCGACGCTCTCAATTGTGGCACTTACTCGGTGCGAGCTTTTAGGTTTTGAAAAGGTGTTGGCCTTTTAGCGGTACCCTCCCCACTTTCTGAGAGACTTACGGCGCAGCTGAAGCCGGTCCCCTTCAAGACTACGGTGCCCCAAGCCTTCTTCATGGGCCCAGCACGGGCGAGGACGCCGGCGCCTACATTGGCTGGCTTATCCGTTCAATCTCCGCTAAGGCTTTGGTCTGGCGATAGTGGCGGATTTCGATGACGCTGGCTGAAATCAAAGTCACAGCGGAAACCAGTGCCGCGACTGGCAACGCGATATAGCGATACGCTATCGGCATGCTGGGATGGATGCCGCGCAACATTGCCACGATCACGAGTCCCAGAATGCCTAGCAGGAGACTTGCGGCGAAAGAAAGCAGCGTGAGCAGGAAAGTCACCAGCAGTATCCGCAGGGGGATCAAGTACCAGTGAGGCTTGCTGGCGCTCGGGGACATTGCTGTTGATTGTACCGCTGTTAAAACCGTTTTATTCATTCGAAGGCGCAAGGGACAGGTTGGGGAGAAACTGCTGGCGTTAGGAGCTTGAAGGGGCGCGGTTTCAAGCGTCGCCTTACGTCGTTTTAACTCTTACGGCACGGCTGAAGCCGTGCCCTTCCACGAATCCATAGCTGTTTTTTTCGTGTTCTGACCACGGCTCGCACGGGTGCCTTGGCGTTCCCTATACAGCAAATCGAGAACTACTCTAGAATACTTCTCATGTCGCAAGCTGCACCTGCAATTACGCGATCTCCGGAAGAGGTCGTTCGTCAAAGCCCGGTCTCGCAAGCGTCTAATGGAATCTGCTACGCCGTCGTCGGCGAGGTCACCGTGGCAGCTTCTGATCTGGAGCGGATGGTCGCGGCTGTCCCTGAAACCGCTGCGGCCGCTCTGCAGCGCAAGGCCTATTACTTTGTTCCTCTCACGGTGAATCAGGGTGAGGACACCGTGATCGCCGATCGCTACGATGTTGGGCTCAGCGACAACGCGGTTTGTCATCGCAATATCGAGCTGGGAGATTCGCAGTGCGTGTTTATCTCCACGCGGTTGATGGACGATAAGTTTTCGGTGGCGTTTGAGTTTTATATCAATGTAGGACACGCCGTGGTCGAGAAGGCGGGAGTGTCGCAGGAATTCGCCGAGCTAGTGTGGAAGCAGGTTGAAGCCGGCGCGCGCGGCGAAACTTCGCTGGATGCGTGGGAGTCGCGCAAGGCGGCGACTTCGCATGAGCCGGATGCGGAGAAGCATAAGAACGAATATCTGATGGCGACTTTCTCGGATGCGATTTCGATTTACTTGCTCTCTTTGTTTATTGATGTGGATTATTACGATCTGCGGGAGCGGGATTATCCGCTGCTGGCTCCGGCGCAGATGGCGGAGCGGTTGCGGAAAGTGGCAGAGCTGTTTCCGGCGAATCCGGGGTTTGAGTTCGCGATTTACTACAAGCGGAGAAGCTAAGGGCTAGCCACGGATTTGCACGGATTTACGCGGATTTCCCCCTGTAGTTAAAATCATCCTTCATGCCCATAAGTGTTCGATCGTTCGCCAAAATTAATCTTGGGTTGGGGATTGGTGCGCTTCGGGGCGATGGGTTTCATGAGCTGCGGACGGTTTATCAGACGATTGCGTTGCACGATGTCATTCGTGTGTCGGTTGGGCGTGGGTCGGGGATTGAGATTCGTTGTGAAGATCCGCGCGTGCCGAAGGATGAGTCGAATACTTGTTATCGGATTGTTGAGCGGGCGATGGTTGCGCTTAAGGCGCGTGGGCGCGTGTTGATTGAGATTGAAAAACGGTTGCCGGTGCAGGGTGGGCTCGGTGGGGCATCGGGGAATGCTGTGGCTGCTTTGTTGGCGCTTGAACGGGCGTTGAAAAAAGAATTGCCCGGGCCCGAGCGATTGCGGATCGCGGCCGAAGCGGGATCGGATGTGCCTCTTTTCTTAGTTGGGGGAACGGTGTTGGGGGTTGGGCAGGGCGAGGAAGTTTATCCTTTGCCGGATTTGCCCGGGATTTCTTGTGTGGTTGCGACTCCCGAGATTGGGGTTTCGACTCCGAAGGCTTTTGCGGATTGGGATTTGTTGGTTGGATCCCAGGGGCTAAAGCCCGGATCTTTTGGAGTGGCTGGCGGCACGGCTGAAGCCGTGCCCTTCCACGTTGATGCAAATGTTTCTGAGCGGAGTGTGACGTCTGAACCTGTCGAGCTTCGCTCGACTGGGACGGGCGAGGGCGCCCGTCCCCACACGAGTAAGGCGGGCGGAGGCGGCCGTCCCCACACGCGCTCTGCCAACGGCAAATTGACGGTGGATGCTGGCTCCGATAGAATGGTTAAGTTCGGTCGCGTGCTTAGTGCGTGGCTGAGCGGTCTTTCCCAGGGTAAGCGTAAGACTGGGAGGGCTTCATCCGGTGTCCCTGTGAGCAAAGGCAGGGGCCGGGCCGAGACGCCGCTTCTCGACCTCGTCCGTACCGGGATCGAAAACGACTTTGAACGAGTCGTCTTTCCCAAGTATCCCGAATTGCGCGAGGTCAAGAGTGTGCTCGAACGAGCAGGCGCGGTTTATGCCTCGCTGTCCGGTTCCGGTTCCGCGACATATGGATTGTTTGCGTCCCGCGAAGCAGCTGTGAAAGCTGCGGATCGGTTGCGTAAGGATGGCGTCCCGGCGACGGCCACGACTACGCTGACGCGCCCGCAGTACTGGAAGAAGATTTTCGATTGACGATTTCGGGTTGCCGATTCTGGCGGGCGAGTTACACTAGAAGAGCCAGCCAGTGGTTAACCGACAATTGAAATCTGTTTTTCAGGGAAACTGGGCCGTCGACTAATGGTAGGTCAAGTGCCTTTGGAGCACTTTGTCTAGGTTCGAATCCTAGCGGCCCAGCCAGAAAAGCAGCTATCAGCTTTCAGCCGATTTGGACTGGTGGGCTGAGAACTGACAGCTGAGAGCTGAACTTATGGCAACTGTTGCGACAGTTACGGAGAAGAAGGCTCAGGTGGGCACCGACGAAAAATCGGAGCGCAAGCCTCAACGCGGCCGGGTCGACGATAAGTTCAAGATATTTTCCGGCACGGCCAACGAGGCGCTTGCCGACGAGGTCTGCGCGTTTCTTGGCATGACTCGGGGACAGGCCCTGGTGACGCGTTTCAGCGATGGTGAAGCTTACACGCAGATCCAGGAGAATGTGCGCGGCGCCGATGTCTTTGTGATGCAGCCTACGTGCCGTCCAGTGGACGAGCACTTGATGGAGTTGCTGCTGATGATTGATGCGCTGAAGCGAGCTTCGGCGCGCCGCATTACCGCCGTGGTTCCGTACTACGGGTATTCGCGGCAGGACCGGAAGGATAAGCCGCGAGCGCCGATTTCCGCGAAAGTCGTGGCGGATTTGCTGACCACCGCGGGGGCGGATCGGGCGTTGATTATTGATCCGCACGCGCCGCAGATTCAGGGATTTTTTAATATTCCGGTTGATCATCTGTTCGCGTCGCCGGTGCTGGTCGATCATTTCAGGAAGCTCAGCTTGCCGAAGCTGACGGTGGTTTCGCCGGATGCCGGCGGTGTGGAACGCGCCCGCTTTTTTGCGAAGAAGATGGAAGCCGCGTTGGCCATCGTCGATAAGCGCCGGGTGGAGATGAACGTGGCCGAGATCATGCACGTGATCGGCGATGTGCATGGCAGGACTTGCCTGGTGATCGATGATCTGATCGATACGGCGGGAACGCTGGTAAAAACTGCCACGGCCCTTATGGAGAACGGCGCCACTGCGGTTTATGCCTGCGCCTCGCACGCGGTGCTTTCGGGTGCTGCGGTGGAAAACATTTCGAAGTCTCACTTCACGGAAGTGGTGGTGACCAACACGATTCCGCTGAGTGAGGAGGCGAAAAAAGAGCCGAAGATTAGAGTTTTGTCGATCGCGGGGTTGATCGGGCGCGCGATCCAATCGATTCATGAAGAGACATCGGTCAGCAAATTATTTTTGTAGACAGGAATCAAAATTATGGCAACTGCAACTGAAAGCAATGTACTGGAAGCGCAGCCGCGCGTGGCGGGCACGAAGAACGATGCGCGCCGGGTCCGCGTAGGCGGGAAAGTCCCCGCGGTATTGTATGGCGCCGGCAAAGAGGCGCTGTCCGTGAGCCTCGATCCGCGGCAGGTATCGCGCATTCTGCATTCGCAGACTGGCTACAACACCATTTTTGATCTGGCCCTGGATGGCGGGGAGCGCACCAAGGCGATGATCGTGGACTGGCAGTATGAGCCGATTAAAGGAGCGTTGCTGCACATCGATCTGAAGCGGATTGCGATGGATCAGACATTGACCGTCAATGTTCCGATCGTGCTGAAGGGTGAAGCGGCCGGAGTGAAGCAGCAGGGCGGCATTCTTGAGCAGATTCTGCGTGA
>JBEKGG010000244.1:0-6577 GCA_050012915.1 Terriglobales bacterium
GCCGTTCTCGAACGCGAAAACTGTTTTGTGCTCGGCGCCGTGATATTCGTACACCCGGCGAATGTCCTTCCACAGCGACGTTCCACAAATAAACAGCAGAAACAAAAGCAGGCGAATGATGCCGTCCACCAGATTGAAAACGATCTGCTCGCCGAAAACCGGATTCGCGCGCTTCAGTTCCGTGGTCGCGAGCAGCGGCAAAAACTTGTACATGAAAATGAAGAAGCCAACGGAGAAAATAATGTTCACGGTGGCAATCCATCCGCTGATTTCGAGCTTCTTTTTCTCAGGCTCACCAGGCGCGGCTGCGGGTTGCAACTCATCCAGCGCGACATTCGCCGAGAACTTGAGCGCGCGGAAACCCAGCGTCATCGCGTGGCCCAAGGTAATTACGCCACGCACGACCGGCCAAGCCATCCACTTATGTTTCTCTGAAAGCCGCTCCAGCGGCTCACTGTGTACCGAAACTTCGCCGGACGGCTTACGGCACGCAATCGCCCACGCATGCGGCGAACGCATCATGACGCCTTCGAGCACAGCTTGTCCGCCGACAAGCGTTTCCTCGCCGCCCTCGAGCGCGGGCAGAAGTTGGATTGCCACAAAAAAGCGCCACAACATTCTCAGAAACCGCATGGTTATTGGATGTCTTTCCGGCTACAAAGTACCAACCTAAGAGTACCACAGGCCGATCTGATTTAGGATGGGCTAGCAGATGCCGTAAGTAATAGTCTTGCAGGTATTTACAAGGCCGCCGCCGTCGCATCAGACGATTGTGTGGGGACGGGTCTCTGGCCCGTTCAGCCGAGCCAAGCTCCGCCTTGACGACCATTTACCATGCGCAAATTCGCCGAAGCCGCCGAACGCATTGCCGCCACGACCAAGAAGCTGGAAAAAGTCGCCATCGTGGCCGACTATCTCAAATCGTACACGCCCGCGGAAGCGTCCGTCGGAGCGCTATTTTTTTCGGGCAAGCCTTTTCCAGCCTGGGAGGAAACGACGCTGCAAGTGGGAGGCAGGCTGCTCTGGCAGGCGGTCGAAGAACTTTCCGGAAAAAGCCAAGCCGAGCTAACCGCCGCATACCGCAAACACGGAGATCTGGGTGCCGCTGCAGCGGAAGTTCTGCCCCAAGATCGTGTGGGGGCGAGCGACCCGGCCCGTCTAGGCCTCGCGCAACTCGGCGCTGAGGCTGACCACTATGCTGAAATCAACGGCGAGGATCTCGGCACGCAAGAAGTCCAAGCCGCGTTTCGAAAAATAGCCGCCACTCGCGGTTCCTCGGCCAAAGCACTTCTCGTCCGCGAACTTCTCTCACGTGGGACTCCGCTCGAAGCTAAATACATCATCAAGATCATCACCGGCGACCTGCGCATCGGGCTGAAGGAAAGTCTGGTCGAAGAAGCCATCGCCAAGGCTTTTGGGACTTCCGCAAAAGAAGCCCAGCGAGCCAACATGCTGCTCGGAGACATTGGAGAAACCCTCCGCCTCGCCACCGAAGGAAAACTGGATCATGCCAGGATGCGGCTGTTTCATCCCTTGGGATTCATGCTGGCCAGCCCCGCGCAGTCCGCGGAAGAAGCGCTCAGTTATTTCGAGAACTCGCTGGTCGAAGACAAGTACGATGGAATCCGGGCGCAGGCGCATTGTTCTGGCGGCGAAGTCCGCATCTTTTCCCGGACCCGGGATGAAATCACGGAATCGTTCCCAGAATTACCGGATGCGCTCGCCGGGCTTTCCCAAGACGCAATCCTCGATGGAGAAATCGTGGCGTGGAGCTATCTGGCCGCGGACTCAGGCGAGACCGGCCGCGCCCTGCCATTCAGCGCATTGCAACAGCGTTTGGGACGAAAAAAAGTCAGCGACGAGATGATGCGCCGAGTGCCGGTCGCGTATCTCATCTTCGACGTGCTCTATGCCAAGGGTGAATTGCTGATCGATCATCCGCTGCATGAGAGGGCCAAGCTGCTCGATGAACTATTAGCAGCCCCCCGAACAACAGCCCGAGCGCACTCCACCGGAGCGCAGGGTTCACTGAAGCTGGAATCCTCCGAACCGGCAATCACGACTCAAGTTTTTCGCGCCCCGGTTTTTCGGGCCTCTTCGGCTAAGGAACTCGATCAGTTGTTCGAAGCAGCCCAGGCCCGGGGCAATGAGGGATTGATGATTAAAGATCCCGGGTCGGCCTACACTCCGGGGCGCAGAGGAAAATCCTGGCTAAAACTCAAACGCGAACTGGCCACGCTCGACGTTGTCGTCACCGCTGTCGAATACGGACACGGCAAGCGCATCGGCGTTCTCAGCGACTACACGTTCGCAGTGCGGGACGGCGAGCGCCTGGTGAATATCGGCAAAGCCTACTCCGGCTTGACCGACGCCGAGATTGCCGAGATGACCAAGTGGTTTCTCGATCACACCACTGAAGATCAAGGTTTTCGTTTGATAGTCGAGCCGAAAGTTGTAATCGAAGTGGCCTTCAACAACATGATGCGCTCCGAGCGCCACGAAAGCGGCTATGCGCTGCGCTTCCCCAGAATCGTACGAATAAGAACCGACAAGCCGCCGCAAGAGGCCGACACCATCGACCGAGTGCGACAAATCTATGAGAGCCAGACGAAGAGCTGACCAACCTGGCTCCAGGCAAACCGCGCCGCGGCAAATCTACTTTTGCGGCGGAGGGCCGTCCTTGAAGAGACTCCGGTATTGCTCGTTGCCTTCGACTTTTGCGATCCAGCCGTGATTGCCGTTGGTCACAGCATATTTACCGAATCCGAATTGCCATAAAGCTTCTCCGGCAGGGGATGCCATATCTTTGTCAAACAAGCTCTTGGCCCACTCGGCAGTCGCGTTTTTATTGTGGATGACCAGGGTAGTCACGCCTCCGACGTCTTCAACCGCCCCGTAGATGTCTCCGCCAAACCTGCGGTGGACCTGCTCGGCCGCGAGCTTTCTTTGCTCTGGCGTGTCCCACTTACCCCTAGTTTGTTGTGGAGAAACTGGCGCCGATTGGTCTGCGTTCTCTGATTCGTCGGGAGCCGGGCTGTCGAGAACCTGAAGGATGGTGCACTCTTTATCTTCATACACCGTCTTCACCTTCCCGAGCCTGACCATGTATCGGAACCATTCAGGCCGGGGAGGAGCCGGACTGTTTCCCGCAAAAATGTAACTCAATTCTCCCGGGTTGACGGCCGCGAAAAGGGATCGGATTGCGGCGGCTGGATCCTGCTCTTGCCCACTCGACAGCCGGTCGTCGAGTCGCGCCCACTCCGGATGTTTATCACGCAGGTAAATTGCATCCAGGCCTCCAACATAACTGTGGATCGTGTCATAGAAAAACAACTTCGGAAAGTCTCCCCAATTTACGTCGAAGATCAAGCTACCGGGAGGAACGTTGGCCAGCAGCCATGCGGCTCCCGCCTGATAGTAGTTCGGAGCCCTGGTCACGTCTGTGATCCTCAGCCGGGCGGCGTTCAGGTTATAAAACGAATCGGCGCCCAGCAGAATCACGATCAGACTGATAAACAGGACCCTCGCCAGCACCCTCGGCCTTCCAACCGGTTCCGGTTCTGCCGGAATGGAATGAAGATTTTCACCCTCACGAACCAAAAGACTGGTCCGGTTGTCCCAGACAGCTTGCAGGGTAAAGGCGGCAAAGAGTACAGCAAAGGGCGGCCAATATTCGATAAAGCGAATTGAGCGAAGTGTGATGACCAGCAAAAAACTCGAAAAAACCAGCAAGAGAAGCGGACGCTGCAACTGGCTTTTCTCGGAACGGCTCGCGGAAAGCAAATACCCGAACGCAACGTAACCGACGGCCATCGACACGCAAGCGACGACAGCCATGTTCAAGAACTCCCAAGTGGGCAACGGATACCATTCAAAGCCAACGCCCGCAGGCATGGAAGCCGAACCCGCTTTAGCGCCCAGATGTTCAAGAAAAAGACCTACGTTGTGCGGGAAATAAGGATTGACGATAAACCCCACTACCATGCCAATGCCTGTCCAGATCAGCGGACGCCATTCGATCCGGCGCTCGCTCCACCACAGCACCGCGACCCAGATCACAGCCAGCACTCCCAGCATCACGAACAGGTTGTAGGTCCACACATAGAGAAATGCGGTCGGACCGAGCCAGGTGTACTTTCGCTCGAACAGCAGATAGATCCCGGCGACGATAAACAAAATTGAAATGCCCTGCGCTTTGGTCATAGCCAAACGCGAATAGAAAAACGAGGAGCATCCGATCAAAGCGAGCAGCCAGAGCAGCGGATAACGAATGCGGTAACGCAGAGTAAGCCAGTAGACAGAAAAAACCGCAACCGCGCTGAACAAGACCGTCGCCACTTTTGCGCCCAGACGAAGATCGCTGAACCAGGTGAATGGGATCAGCAGGACGTGAAACAGAAAATGCTGGTCGGCATATTGGGAAGGGTTAAGGGTCGTGAGCGGCAACCAGGTAAATGCAGGAGGAAAATGCCCGCTGCGTAGTCCCTGCCACAAAAGCTGACTCCACTTGATGTGGTAGTACCCGTCAAAATCGCCGCAGCAAATGCTGGGCAACGAAAACTGAAGCCACCAGAAGACGACTCCAATAGACACGGCGCCAATGGCGAGGTGGAGAATGCGCAGTCGTCGATTCACGCGGGAAAGTTTACGCTAAACCACCTCTGTTGTCCTAATGAGTAGCCGCAGGCCGCACTCAAGCAACCACCGGGCCGAACGCTGAATGGCACTTAGTGGCCGTGCCCGTGATGATGTTCTTCTTCGCTCACCGGAATCACGCAGCCATGCGCCACTTCGCAGATCACGTGCTCGAACTGAATGGTGGTGTGGTCGATATGAAATTCATGGTGAAGCCGTTCCTTCACGTCGCGGAGTATGCGCTCACTCACTGATGGAGGAATATCTTCGATCGAAATATGACACGATAAAGCCCGCGTCTCCGAACCAATGTTCCACACATGCAGGTCATGCACATCGTTCACGCCCTCGACCCCGCGCATTGCAGCTTCGACTTTTTCCAGCCGGATGCCGCGCGGCGTGCCTTCGAGCAAAATATTGAGCGTCTCGCGGCAGATACCGAACCCGGACCACAGGATCAGCGCGCCGATGCCAAATGACAACGCCGAATCAATCCAGTACTGCCCCGTCGCCAGAATCACCCAGCCACCCACAATGACTGCGGCGGTTGAAACCGTGTCGCCAATCTCGTGCAGCAACGCGCTGCGAATATTCACGTCGCGGCTCGAGCGATAAAGCAGCAGGGCAATGACGCCATTCATTACAACCCCGGCAGCGGCTACCCAAATCATCAGGCCAGCGTGTACGTGCTCGGGAGTCCGGAGTCGCCGGAAGGCCTCATAGAAAATCAGAAACGAAACGACAACCAGAGAACCCGCATTCACCAGCGCGGCCAGTACTCCGGCACGATGCCAGCCGTAAGTCTTGGTCGCGCTCGGCGGACGTGATTCCAAATACACCGCGGCCAGGGACAGCAGAAGCGCAACGAAATCAGAAAGATTATGCCCAGCCTCGGAAAGCAGCGCCAACGAATGGGCGCGAAAGCCGGCAATGACCAGCAACACGATATAGCCGAAGGTGACGCCCAGCGAAATACGCAGAACCTTGGAGGTTCGCTCACCAGCGCCATGGCTGTGCACATGCATCTCTATTAAGTTTAAGGCCGACGAAGGAACGGTTCAAGGCGGACGGCAACAAGCATATGTTCAAATAGTCCCGTGCAGCTTAAAGACGCGCTCACATCGGCAGTCGACCGTCTCACCGCAGCCCGGGTTGGCTCGCCGCGCATGAATGCCGAACTGCTCCTGATGTTTACCCTCGAATGCGACCGAGCATATTTATTCGCGCACCCCGAGCGCGAACTGACGGTCGAAGAACAAGATCGCTTCGAGGAATCGCTCACCCAGCGCGCCCGCGGAGTCCCCGCCCAATACATTACCGGACACCAGGAATTCTGGGGCATGGATTTCATCGTTTCGCCTGCCGTCCTCATTCCTCGCCCAGAAACCGAGCACGTAATCGAAACCGTTCTGCAATTGGTTGAGAAAGACGATGGAGGCAAGGCGTCCCTGCCCGGCCCAATTCAAATCGTCGATTTGGGCACCGGATCAGGCAGCATTGCGCTGGCGCTCGCCAAAGAACTCCCTCGCGCAGAAATCCACGCCACCGACATTTCGGCCGCCGCGCTCGATGTGGCTCATGCTAACGCTGCTCGTCACCAACTTGAAAACCGGATTCATTTCCACCAAACCGATCTGCTGCAAGGTTTCGATCCCGGCACTTTCGACTTCGTGGTATCCAACCCTCCTTATGTTGGGGAATCCGAAGAAGACGAAGTACAACTCGAGGTTCGCAAGTTCGAACCGCGCAATGCGGTTTTCGCAGGGCCAACCGGGTTGGAAGTAATCGAGCGCTTGATTCCGCAAGCTCATACCATGCTAAAGCCCGATGGCTGGCTGGTCATTGAGATCAGCGGAAGCATCGCGCACGGCGTGAAACGTCTGCTTAACGATTGGCGCCAGGTTCAGCTAGTCAACGAACTGCAAGGAATCGCGCGCGGCGG
>JBEKGG010000245.1:0-6545 GCA_050012915.1 Terriglobales bacterium
CTACGCACCCAGAATTCTCGGAGGTGCTGACTCCATTCCTTTTGTCGCGGGGGCTGGCTTTAAGAGCATCGGCGAAGCAATCCAAGTAAAATCGATACGCCTGCACCGCTTCGGCGAAGATTTCGCAGTCGAGGGATACTTAAAAAACCCATATTCTGATTGAAGGCTCAGCGTCGGCTCTAGGCGTCGGGCTTCAGGGTTAAATATTCGACCTGAAGCCTGAAGCCCGACGCCATATCTTGGAGACTGCATGTTCACCGGCATCATTGAAGAAGTTGGACGAGTCACCAGCATCGCCCACAAAGGCGGCGGCCGTCATCTCACCGTCGCCGCTTCCCATCTGGTCAAGGAATTGAAAAAGGGCGACAGTATCGCGGTCAGCGGCGTCTGCCTAACCGCTGTCGAAATCACGCCTACGTCGTTCAGCGCAGATCTGGCCGAGGAAACTTGGAATCGTACTTCGTTCTCTCGGATGAAGGCGGGAGCGCTGGTCAATCTCGAACTGCCCATGCGCGCCGACGGGCGCTTTGGCGGACACATTGTCCAAGGCCACGTCGACGGTACTGGCAGGTTCACCGCGCTCGACAAAATCTCCGGCGCCGACAGCTATTGGCTGCGCATCGAGATTCCGCCAGAACTGGCACGCTACGTTATCTTCAAAGGCTCGCTCTCGATTGAAGGCATCAGCCTCACGGTCGCCAAGATCGAAGGAACGCAGGTGACGGCCGCCATAATTCCCCACACCGTCGAAATGACTAGTCTGAAATCGCTCAAGCCTGGCGACCCTGTGAATCTGGAAGTAGACATGATCGCAAAATACGTGGAGAAGATGCTGCGAGGCGATTCAACGGACAGTTCCATCACGATCGAACGATTAGTACAGGAAGGATTCTGAAACCCGGAGCCCGGAGCCTGACTATGCTTTCAAAGTCATCTCATCCAGTTCCAGGAACTCCTGAATAATCGGCTGATTGCATTTCTCCATCTCTGCATAGGTGCCAAAAAACAGCACCTTGGCCTCATGCAGGAATACGATGCGGTTCGCCACTTTCTTCGCCAGGCGCATGTCGTGGGTCACAACCACGCTCGTCAGGTGCAATTGAGCCTTCAGGCGCTTGATCAAATCACCCAGCAATTGCGCCATCAGCGGATCCACCATGGTTGTCGGTTCGTCATAAAGAACACACTCCGGCTGCGCCGCCAATGCGCGCGCGATCGCCACCGATCGTTTCATTCCCGTCGATAAATCCGATGGCAGCAAATCGCGCATTTCCTTCACGCCCACCATCTCGAGCAATCCATCGACGATCTGGTAGATCTGATCTTCCTTGAGATCGCCACGCTCGCGCAGCGGAAACGCCACATTCTCACCCACGGTCAACGAGTCAAACAGCGCCCCGTTCTGAAAAACCATAGTTACTTTCTTGCGAATGCGCTGCAACTCAGGCTCGGTATAGTCGGTGATGTCTTCCCTGGCCACGATCACGCGGCCCGAGTCTGGCTTGAGAAAACCCATGATGTTTTGCAGTGTGACCGATTTGCCCACGCCGCTTCGTCCCAAGATGCAAACCGTTTCGCCTGCCATAACATCGAAGCTCACATGGTCAAGCACACAGTTATCTCCAAAGGATTTCGAAACCTCCTTGAACTCGATGTACGGCCCCAGTTGTCCCTCGCTGCTCATATCCAGTTTTTCAGTCTCTGATGACAGCTCGCTTGCGATGGTAAATGATAGATTGCAATTGAATCATGTGGGGACGGCACCCACGCCCGTCCATCCGAGCAAGCTCGGCAGAAGGGTACGCCTCAGCTCCGCATAGGCGAGCGTGCCGTTTTTGCCATCTCGAACTGCTCAGGCGTGTTTAAATTCCGGAACATCTCGACCGAGAAGCCTGCCCGCGCCAACTCGCTCTCTTCGATCACGAAAGCCACATCTTTCCTGAATAGTGAATCAATCCTGTTTTTCCCCTCGCGCAATGACTCTTCCGCCAACTCCAGAAACCTACGCCGATAGATTGCACAAAGCGGCTGCAATCCTGAACCGGCGCGCGGAACGGTTACGATCGCTCCAGATTCCCGTGCCCGCATAAGCAAATATTTCAGAAATTTCAGTCCGACGAAAGGCAGATCGACCGCCAGCATCAAATTCAATTCGGTGGCTGAACTCGAGAGCGCCGCATGAATTCCGCCCAGCGGCCCACGATCGCGATAGAGGTCCTCAACTACCTGGCCAAAGGTTGCGAACTTGTTGGCATTCCCGACAATCCGTACTTCTCGGGTTACGGCGCCCGCAACCTTCAAGGCTTGCGACAGAAGAGTTTCTTCGCCCAACCGCAAAAAGGCCTTGTCGCTTCCCATGCGAGAACTATTGCCACCCGCTAGGACGAAAGCAGTTACATCGGATTCCGATTCACCCTTCACCTGCAAAATCATACACAGCCCTACATCATCCGGGAAACACGTCGCACGTGATCGAATGGGAACATCACAGCAGCACTAAAGTGATTCCCTTGTTGCCGCGGCCCACATCGCTGTCCAAAACCAATTCCGGGACTCGCGTAAACAGCAGCTTGCTGCGCTCGTCAAAACTGGACCAACTCTCTCCGTTGACGAACGCCACAATCTCATTTTTCTCTTTGCGCTGACGCAAGTGTCCGCGAATTGCAAACCGCAACACGCCGCCGGCACCTGTCGAGCCGTAACCGTGAATGACTTTCAGCACTGCGATGCCATCCTTCCGCGCCCGAGCAAGCGCAGCGTCGAGCTTTTGATAAGCTTGATCGCGAGTGGGGAATCCCTCTTCTAAATTGACGACCCGTACTCTGCCGGACATAATTTATCTTTTGCGCTAAGAGGCTCGGTACCACTTTACATCGTTGCTTCCCGCAAAGCGGAAGGCGCGACGCGCCTTTCGAATCAGCAGGACATGGATGACACGAAAGTAACCTACACAAAATTACGCCGCCGTTAGATGATGTTCTTTCCGGCGACCCATCCCGGAAAGACAAACATGCCCCAGAAGCTTTTGGACGTGCTTATGTTAGGCCGTTGCTCCCACGAATTCTCCTGGCCGCGGCGCGGCGCCGATGGTCATTTCTATCAGGTTTGCCTGCTATGTGCCGTCGAATACAGTTACGACTGGACGACCATGCGGCGAACCCAGCGCGTCGATAACAGCCAGTCTAGCAGCGAGACGGAGAGCACCAGTGCGCGTCGCAGCCGTGCTCGTGCCCGCAAACCGACGTGGGTTCCTCGAGCCCGGAGACTGAAACTCGATACCCCTGTACGCTATCGGGTGAAAAACCTCGGAAGCTGGTATGAAGGTACGATCGCCAACCTCAGCCAATCCGGCGTTCTTTTGCAGGGGCCGCAGCGCTTTCCCGATAACACTCTGGTAGAGATGGTTTTCGAGATGCCAGAAGAAATCTCCGGTCAAAAGAACAGCACCGTCCTCTGCCAGGGACGCATTACTCGTACTAAAGACGTGCAAGAGAAAAAGGATAAGCTGGAGGAAGCGCAGGATACAAAGCTCGCGGCCAGCATCCTGGATTACAAATTTCTGCACCAGAGTTAGCCAGTTTTCTTGAGAACTCGGGCTACTTGCCCGAACGATTTCTCGATCGTGCACCAAAATTCCTTGCTGGAACGGCTTTACAGGCCCTGATGATCAGGAAGTTTCCAGCAACATTTTTCGTCAGAATTCAGCCTCTTCATGCATCTAAACTATTTACATCAGAATTGCATCAGCAGGAGTGACATTATGAAGTCGAGGCTTTCTCTCTACCTCATGGGGATGGTTTTGCTCGGTGTCCTGGTGGCCTCTGTCGGCTGCGCCAAGACTCCGACGGACACCCAAATTGCCACTGATATCCAGAACAAACTGAACGGCGATTCCGGTCTTCAGGGCAAGCAACTCATGGTGCAGGCCGACAAGGGTAGCGTTACGCTCTCCGGACAGGTGGACACGGATGCTCAGCGGGACGCGGCCGCCCGCTATGCGTCCAGCGAACCGGGTGTGAAGCAGGTCGTAAACAACTTGCAGGTTGCCCCACCGCCGCCGGTCGAAGCGCAAGCTCCGCCTCCGCCGCCACCACCTGCGCCCGCGGTAAAGCATCAACGCAAAGTGTCGAAAAAAGAGGATGATTCTTCGAAGGCTCCCGTCGAGGTTGCGCAGGCACCGCCCCCGCCACCTCCACCGGCACCGGCGGCTCCTCCGCCTCCACCACCCCCTCCACCGCCACCGCAGAAGGTCACTATTCCTTCGGGCACGACTTTCGCCGTCAGGCTGGTAGACGCGGTTGACTCCGAAACTGCGACTCAGGGGCAAACGTTCCATGCTACGTTGAATTCAGCGCTCGCCGTAGATGGCGCTACCGCGATCCCCGCCGGATATAGCGTCGAAGGCCACGTCGTGACCGTACAAAGTGCCGGGAAATTCGCCGGACAATCTTTGCTGGTGCTACAACTGGATCGCATCGTGGAAAACGGGGATACCTACAACATTCAAACCGATCAATACAAAAAGCAGGGCAGCGGGCGCGGCAAGAACACTGCCGAGAAAGTCGGCGGCGGCGCGGGACTCGGCGCCATCATTGGCGCTCTCGCCGGCGGCGGCAAGGGAGCTGCGATTGGAGCAGTCGCGGGCGGCGGATTAGGCGCTGGAGCACAAGCCGTCACCCACAGTCAGCAAATCAAACTGGCCTCCGAAACAGTACTGAATTTCACCCTTCAAGCACCTTTGACCGTACTCCCGAATGCTCAAGGTCCGAACGCAGGACGTCCGAGTTTGAACGCGCAACAGCAGTAAGTCGGCTTCTCAATTAGAGCGGACAACGGCGTGGAGATTCTGAACGCAGAAATTTCCGCGCCGTTTTCCGTTTCCGTCCGCTGTCTCATATTCTGCAAATTGCACGCCCGCCCTTACCCTGCTAGATTGATGCCATACAAGCGGGTTGATTTTCGGACGGTTGAGGCTCCCTCACACCTTCTGCCTTGGCACTGGCTTGTTTCTGGTTCGCATGCCTCCGGCTCACATTCCGCAAGTAGACCCTGGCGGGCAATGGCGTCAGTGGACGCTCCGCTACACGGTTGCACTGGCCGCGACCGGCGTCGCTCTGGGCATCTGGTTTCTCTGGCCGATCATGCGGCAGGACCCATTCGTGATCTTCATCGCCGCGGTCATCGTGAGCGCCCGGTTTGCGGGCTTCGGGCCGGCGCTGCTATGCACGGCTGCATCTGGCTTCGCAATTGACTATTTTGCCTTCGAACCGCGCTTCAGTTTCACCCTTTCCGCCAACGACTACGGCCGCCTGGTGGTATTTATTGCAGTCTCCATTCTCACTGCCGGCCTCGCCCGCCAGCGTTCTCGCGCGCAGACGCGTGCTGAACAGACTCAGCGGCAGATGGCGGCCATGGTGGAATCCTCCGAAGACGCAATCCTCACCGGAGATGTAAATGGAATTATCACAAGCTGGAACTCCGGCGCCGAGCGCCTCTACGGGTACTCAGCCGCTGAGGCGATCGGTATGTCGGTTGACGTGCTGGGCCCGCCCGAGCGTCCCGACGAAGTGCCCGGCATCACAGAAAAAGTGATGCAGGGCGAGCCCATTCAGCATCACGCGTCTGAGCGCATTCGCAAAGACGGAACGCGGATCGCTGTGGATATATCACTTTCGCCGATTCGCAACGAGCGTGGCGACGTGATCGGCGCATCCAGCATCGCGCATGACATCACTGCCCAGCGGCGCTCGGAAGAAGCGCTGCGCCGTAATGAAAAGCTAGCCACTGCGGGACGTCTGGCCGCCGCCGTCGCTCACGAAATCAACAACCCTCTCGAAGCAGTCATCAACCTGATCTACCTGGCTCGCCATCGTCCTTCCAACCAGGACCAATACCTGGAGATGGCGGAGAAAGAAGTGCTGCGCGTCGGCGCCATTGCTCAACAGATGCTGGGCTTCGTGCGCGAAAGTTCGTCGCCGACGCCGCTGAATGTGGCGGCCACGCTCGACGATGTTTTGCAGCTTTACCTGCGTCAACTGAACGATAAGCATATTCAGGTCGACAAAAGGTACGACGACACCGTTGAAATCCGCGGCTTCGCCAGCGAACTCCGACAGCTTTTTTCCAACCTTATCCTCAATGCTCTCGATGCCCTCGATGAAGGGGGCCGATTAACTCTCCGCGTGGCTCGAGGCCGCGACCGGTCCAATGGAAATGGAGGCGCAGCGTTCGTCACTGGAGCGCGCATCAGCATTGCCGACAACGGCACCGGCATCCAGCACAGCGACCTGATTCGCATCTTCGAGCCCTTCTATTCCACCAAGGGCGAATCTGGAACCGGCCTGGGACTATGGCTCTCGCACGGCATTGTGCAGAAGCATGAAGGAACTATCCGCGTCCGTAGCCGCACCACTGAGGAATCGAGCGGCACCGTCTTTTCTATTTTTCTGCCCGACAGCGCCGGAAGAGTCCAGGATGATTTAAGCGCAACCCAGTCGACAGAATGGATGCGAAGTTAGTAGTTCTGATCGATCAGCTGAAATTCG
>JBEKGG010000246.1:0-6511 GCA_050012915.1 Terriglobales bacterium
CCAGCGGCGTATTGACCTCGTGCGCCACACCCGCGGCCAGTAGCCCAATCGACGATAGCTTGTCGGCTTGCGAAAGCTGCGCTTCCAGCTCAACTCGCTCAGTGATGTCGTCCATGATGATCAGGCGGCCAATTACGCTAAAGTCTTTCGTGACCAGAGGCGCGATGGCGACGTTCACCACCCGGCTCTCTCCGGTCGGCGTCCCCAGGCGGAATTTGTACAGGTTGTGGATGCCAGGATTCCGTCGGACTCGATAGAACTCTTCCACAAATGCCGGTGGGAAAACATCGCCAAGAGATCGGGTCAGAGCCTGCCATCGGGGTAAGGCGTACATCACTTCCATTTGCGAGTTCCAGGACTCGATCCGGTCCGCCAAGTCGACCGCCAGCACGCCCACGTTGATCGACTCCACAATGTTTTCATTGAAGTCTTTCAGGCGTTCGTATTCGGCTACTTTCTGCTGCAGCGAGGCATACAGACGCGCATTCTGAATGGCGATTCCCAGATAGCCGGCCAGCGTTTCGAGTAACTCAACATCTTCGCTGGTCAGGAAATCGCCTTCCACCGTTTTGCCCAAGCCCAGCACGGCGATGGTGTGCCGCTGTGCGCGGCAGGGGATGTAATAGTTCAGATCAAGCTTGGCTATGGCTTGCTGGGCATTTACGGCTTCTCGCGGAACCTGGTGAGTGTTGTCGAAGAACAAGTGGCCCACGGCGTCCTCGGGCCGCGGCGTACCGAGAAAACTTAAATCCAAGCCAGTGGTCTGGGCCATGCCGAACGACTTGGCGACGACGAATTGCTGAGAGGTTTCCCCGTCGGACACGAAGACGGCCATGCGATCAACCAGTAGGGTGCGCGACAAGCGGTCGACCACTGCGCTTAGCATTTTGTCCAGATCAGTTTCCGAACTCAGTTCCCGTGCAAACTCGATCAGCGTTTTTCGGTAGTCGTAACCGGTGCGGTAGAAGACCTGGTCGATGCGCCCCTGAATCCATTTTCGCACCGGATCGAACAAGAGCGCGGTCACCACGATGGCGAGCACAAGACCGAGCGGCCCGGAGCTAGGTATCTGCAGATGGACCAGTTCGGCGACACCCGCTACCACGGCAAAATACGCGCCCGCAATCGCACCTGCAGCCAGCGTGTAGACCATGCCACGCTTGAAGATCAGATCCACATCCATCAGCCGGTAGCGGAAGATGGCATAACCGAACGTCAACGGCAGAATTCCCAGCGACAACACGGAAACCTTCATCGCCGTCATATGCAGCGCAGGGAAGAGGTAAGGAGTTACATACAGGAGAGTGAACGGTGCGATCGCCAGGATCGTGCCCCGAGTCACCCACTTCAACTGTTGCCGAAGAATCGGGCTACCTGCCCGGCGGTAGTTGTACAAGAGCACTCCCGCGGCGGCGACAAAGAAGAGCGCCTGACAACCCATTTCTAAACGGTCCAAATTCCAGCGTAGTAGTTCGGTTGCTTTGAAGAACTTGACGGCCAGAACATGCACACTCAACAGCAGCAGACCCGGGAGATAAATCGCGAGAATCACCCAGCGATGCTTGCGAACAAACCAATGCCGCTCGGGAAAGGTCAGCGCGAAATGCAGGAACAGAGCTGCCTGGAGCAGTCCAGCCGCGACGTTGCCCCAATAGATGGTGGAATCGAATCCGTTCAGTTTCCCCGTGTAATGGAATGAGTAGGAAATGAACGAAACCAAGCAGAAGATGTAGAAATGAGTCGAGCCGGGCGCAGTCCAGCGCCGCAGCAACACATACAGACCAATGCCGAGATAAATAAGACCGATCAGGCGCAGCCAATTGTTTTGAGAGCGGTCCGCTGGAACAGGAATCAGCACCACGTCGACGGGGACCGATTTACGCACCAAAGAGTACGTTGCCTTCGACCATGCGCCTACGCGATACAGTTCGCGGGTTCGAGCAGCTGCGGTATTTGTGTCGCGCTGGTCGATGGCGGTAAGTTGGTCGCCAACCTTGATCCCAGCTCGAGTGCCGGGTCCCTCAAGTTCAACTCGATCGGCAGTGAGCCGCCCCTGATGCTCGACCCACCATACGCCGTCGTCTGGAACCTGGAATTGATTTTCAGCCTGAAAATTGTAACCGGCGTAAACCACAGCAGCAGTGGTCAGCAAGGCCAGCAGAATGGCCGTAAATCGGATTTGAAAATCCCTGTTCATGCGCCGCACAGGCTCCGCCGCCCGCAGGGACGAAACATCCTGCGCCCGCTTCTGCACTTTCACTGCCATCAGGGGAGCCATGCAGCCGCCTATAAGACGAGTCGATCCAACAGCTTCCAATATTATAGAGGCGCAGCCATAGCAAAGGTATGTTTTTTGGAATAGTCCATGTGGGATTTTGTAACCCTATAGCTGGTCGCGCTTTAGCGTCCCAGTACGGGATTCAAGGGATAGTCTTCGCAACTCCTCAAATGGGGGAACCTTTGCATCTTCCCCCTCGCCGTGCCTTTAATCACCGAGCTGCAGACTAGGATTTGACGAGGTTTCATCCGCAAAAGATTGCCACTGGTGCGATGCGTGACATGATTCTGTTTCCGCGTTCTTGCTGCCGGGTTGTTTTGGCACAGACACTTACAAGCCTGAACTACTCAATCTGCAATATTTTCTCGCCAATGGCTAGGACGTAAGCACAACAAGAAAACTTTACAAAAGCCGCCGAAAGCCAAGCCCAGCAAAGGGTATATACTGTCGCGGGTTCAGAAAGGACACTAAGGATATTCATGAAACTTCGACTCTCGCTCTTGATCATTGCAATGCTCACCGCAGCCAGCTCTTTCGCCAGCACTTTTAAGGTGGTGTTCTCCTTCGACTTCAAGAATGGAAGCGCTCCTAACGGGGGTCTGATCAGCGACTCCGAGGGCAACTTTTACGGTACGACCCAATTCGGAGGCCCAACATACAACCGGGGCGTCGTGTTCAAACTGAGCATCAAGGGTGAGGAAACCGTGCTTTATAGTTTCACCGGTAAAGACGATGGTGGAATTCCCATCGGCCGCCTGATTAGCGACAGCTCGGGTAACCTGTATGGAATTACGTCGAGTGGTGGCAATGCCACCTGCAGTTGCGGAACGGTGTTCGAGTTGGAGAAAAATGGAAAGTTGAAGGTGTTGCATGCTTTCAAGGGCGGTACAGACGGCTCTCAGAACCAGGGGCAGGCCCAGCTTGGGCTGGTACTGGCGAACGGACATCTCTACGGCTCTGCCAGCTTCGGCGGGGTCGCCGGTTGCGACGGCAACCTGGGCTGCGGCGTGATCTTCAAAGTCACACTGGCCGGCAAGGAGACAATTCTGCACAGGTTCACCGCGAAAGCCGACGGAGGATTCCCCCAGGACTTGATCGCCGATCAAGCCGGTAACGTTTACGGCGAGACCGGCGGTAGCTACGAAGCAGGAAACGGGGGAACGATCTTCAAAATTACTCCAGCCGGCAAGTTTTCGACGCTTTACACGTTCCCCGAAGGCGCCGAGGGTACATCTCCCAGGTGGGGTCTTAGCCTTACCTCAAGCGGCGTGTTTTACGGGGTCACTCAGTTTGGTGGCGATACCACTTCTTGCGCACTGGGGAGTGCCGGCTGTGGAATTGCCTTTTCGGTGAACGCCGCGAAGAAAGAAAAAGTTTTGTACACTTTCGGAATTAAGGCAGCCAACGGAGAAGAGCCATCGGGCCCCGTGTTGGATGCGAATGGCAATTTCTTTGGCACAACATTCTATGGTGGGACCGACAACTCTACCTGTAGCCTTGGCTGCGGAGTCTTTTACGAAATCTCCTCTGCCGGCAAGTATTCTGTCCTGCATCGTTTTACCGGCGGGAATGACGGATGGGACCCCAGCGGAGGTTTGGCTGAAGATAGCGCTGGCAACGTCTACGGTGCCGCCATGGACGGCGGAAGCGGAAGCAACGGGGTGATTTACAAAATCACACCATAACTGGGCTGAGAATGGCCGGCAGGTCCCCGTCGCGAACGGGGATCTGCTATTTTGCGCCGAACCATTTCTCCAACAGGACATGGTGCGACAGGGACTACACGCCTCCGAGCGTCAAAATCAAACCTGGTCAGGTTATAGACGCTTCGACCGTGCCATTCCGTCTCGAGTAGAATCGTGATTCCCATGATAGCCGCCGAGGAAGTAATCCAGCGCGAAAAGCAATTCCTGTTGCAGACCTACAACCGCTACCCGCTTGTCATCGAGCGTGGCAAGGGAGTTTTCCTCTTCGATTTCGATGGCAAAAAATACCTCGATTTCGTCGCCGGCCTGGGTGTGAACGCGCTCGGCCACGCCCATCCGCGAATCGTCAAGACCATCCGCGAACAGGCGGCACGTGCCATTCACCTATCGAATCTTTACTACAACGAATATCAAGGGCGGCTGGCGGAAAAGCTCTGCGCGCTCTCCGGCTTGCAGCGGGCTTTCTTTTCGAACAGCGGCACCGAAGCCATTGAAGGATCCATAAAGCTCGCTCGCCTCGCTGGACACCGCTCCGGGGGCGAAGCCAAGAGCCAGCTCATCGCCCTCGAAGGCTCGTATCACGGTCGCAGTTTCGGATCGATGTCCGTGACTGGCCAGGACAAGTACCGCAAAGGCTTTGAGCCTCTTCTCGAAGATGTAAAGTTTGTCCCCCGCAACGACGTCGAAGCGTTGCGCGCCGTGGTGAACGACAGCACTTGCGCCATTGTCCTCGAACCCATCTTCGGCGAGGGTGGAATTTATGAGTGTTCGGTTGAGTTCCTGAAAGAGTGCCGCACCCTTGCAGACCGCCATCGCGCCGCATTGATTTTCGATGAAATCCAATGCGGCCTAGGCCGCACCGGAACCATCTTCGCCTTCCAAACTTTTGGTGTTACGCCTGACATTGTGGCTATCGCCAAGCCAATTGCTGCCGGAATCCCGCTCGGAGCTTTTTTGGCGACGGAGGACTTCGCCTCGGCTATTTCTGCGGGCCAACACGGAAGCACCTTCGGTGGAGGACCTCTGTCCTGCCGGGTCGCACTCGAGTACCTGGCTATCCTGGAAGAAGAGAACCTGCTGCTGCACGTGAGCCAAGTCGGCGCCTACTTGGAGCAAGAACTGAAAGCTCTGACCGAGCGCTTTTCCGTAGCTCGCGAAGTCCGCGGGCGCGGGCTGATTCAGGGTCTACAGCTCGATGTTCCGGCCCGACCCATCGTGGAACAAGCGCTCGCCGAAGGCGTTCTCTTCAATGGCACTCAAGACACCGTCCTGCGCTTTCTCCCGCCATTCCTGCTGCAGGAAAAGCACATCGACAAAGGTATGCGTGTCCTCAAGAAGCTGCTGAGAAAGTTGTAGGAATCTGCGCTTGACGTTCGAGCGGATCCAGCGGGGAACAAAAATCTTAAATCGCGGAGGCCGCAGAGAACGCAGAGTTTGCTTTCTTTGCGATAAAACTATCGGTATTCTTGAAGGCAGTAACCAGACTAAAGTGAGCATCCAACTTCATTGTTCGGGACTAGCAATTTGCAGCTGACCAAGCCATCGCAGATTCTAGAGTGTTTACAAAGCAGTGTGTGAAAGCGCCGTGCCACCCAAACGAAAGTTTTTGAGTATTTGCTATGAAAGCGATAGGACGCCAGCCGCGCGTGGGGGCGAGGGTGTGTCTTTCTACGGCCTCTATTGCCGCCAAAGCCGCAGAAGTGGATCGTCTTTGGTGATTTGGACGGGAACTACGGTGAGAGGATAAAGTCGAAGCTACTCATGACCTCCCAACTCAAGTGCGGACTCATAGTGCTTGCGTTCGTCGCACCAGGTTGGACGTCGTTTTGTTTTGGACAGACCCCGGCGGTTGGCCCCGCACAAAAGGTATCGGTCTCAAACGGCGGGCAATCGCCGGCTCTGCAATCGTCCGGAAGCATCACGCCGGGAAGCATCAACGGAACGATTGTGGATCAGAGTGGCGCCGTCGTCGCCGGTGCGCGAATAACGCTCACTGGCGAAAATCACTCGGTCCACCAGCAGGCATCGTCCGGCGTAGATGGGCAGTTCTTCTTTTCAAGCGTTGTTCCCGGGCCCTTTCAACTCGCAATTACGTCAGCGGGCTTCGAGACCCAAACATTTTCGGGAGTTGTGTATTCCGGAGAGGTCGATGCAGTCGCACCAATTGTGCTGGCAGTTGCCAGGAATGTCACAGAGGTGCAGGTGAGCGTCACGCCGACTGAGATAGCGGAAGAGCAGCTCAAACTCGAAGAGAAGCAGCGGGTGCTTGGGGCCATCCCCAATTTCTACGTCACTTATATCCCCAATGCAGTTCCTCTGAACTCCAAACAAAAGTTCAAGCTGGCCTGGAAGACGGTGGCCGATCCCTTCACTTTTGTATTTGTCGGGGGCGCGGCGGGAGTGGAGCAGGCGCAAAATCACTTCAGGCAATATGGACAAGGCGCGCAAGGTTACGGGAAGCGTTTCGCCGCCGGTTATGGTGATACGCTCACCGGCACGTTCATTGGATCCGCCATACTGCCTTCGC
>JBEKGG010000247.1:0-6505 GCA_050012915.1 Terriglobales bacterium
CCATGGCCCACTAGAATTCCCAATACCGCGGTGATAACGAGGGCGACCGACGTAGTGAGTTCCAGTGACCTGTCGGCCAACACGCTTCGTAAATTCAAGAATCCCACCAGCAATACAACGCCAATAAGAGAGATGGCGGCGAAGATCGGCTCCTGAAGTGAACTCAGCATTCCAAAAAGAGCAGTCAACGAGAACGTACGCAGGCCCACGTCTTTACGCGCCCATTCTCGTTCCAATCCGACGAGCAGACCGATTCCGAGCGCGATCAAAATTTTCGTGGCGATTTGGATAGGCGGAAACACTGATGATTACGAAAAACCGATATGACCGAGCCGTTCGCTCGAAACATTTTCGTCCCTTAAAGAAGGCCCGCTCAAGTTCTCTAAGGGAAAGTGGAAAACAAATCCTTCAAATCCGGCTGACTCGCGGCGTTACCCAGATACGGACTGACCCCAAAGATTTCCTCCAGGGTCCGAAGCAACGCTCCATGATCATAATGAATCGAGTTGCTATAACCGTTTCCCTTTGCCAGGGGCGACAGAACGATCATCCCAATGGGCCCGTCGGCGGTTTCAGCTTCGTCCCAGGTAATGAACACGGCTCCGCCGTCGCGGTAGGCCTGGGAATCCAGGATTTCCGGCAAGTATTTGGCCAGCCACGTATCCCCTTGCGCGACCTTATTGTGGAGTGGAGCGCAACTGTCGTGCATATCGTTACACAGATTCGGTGAGATGAAGTTATAACGCGCCACGGAATTGGTCGAAAGATCCTTTGCAAGTTCTTCGAAAGGACGGACGTGCTCAATACAATAGGCGGAATCCGGGTTCCTCCGATCGGTCACGTCATCGAAGTACACAAACTGATTGTGTTTCACAACATATGGATACCGGTTGGAAAGCGGGCAATCTTTCCCCGAAATATTTTCCTGGTACGTCCGCCACTCAATCGCGCCCTGGGGCGCATTCTTCAACAAGGTCACCAAATGTTGAGTCGTGGATTGACTGTTACCTTTTGGCGAACCATCGTCGGCGATGCCCAGATTCGTTCCCGCTTCCATCCAGATGTAATTGGGCAAGCTTGGATGAGTATTGCGTGGATTAAAATATTGCTCGGCATAAGACGCCATCGGCAGCAGCGTGCCATTGATGTAAGGTGCAAATTTGCTGCCTTTGATCGAAGACCAGTTTTGGTTCTCCATCGCGATGACCCAGACGGTTTTTATATGCTCATGAGCGGGCGCTGCTCCCTTGTCCGTTACCGCGATAGCATTCGTAGTCGATGCGAAAAGCCGAAGCAGGATTAAACAATTCAAAACCAGCGAACTTCTCATTACTTCATTGTGCCATCGGATGACGTTACCGCGCCAGAAAGCACCCCAATGCGCCGATGCCGCCGCAACTCTGCGGCGCGATTGAGATTACACATTACGTCAGTCAAACAAGGGCTATTAAATTCGAGCCCTCTTTCTTCTCTGGACAAGTTGAACGACTGGGAACAGACAAATTGAGTAGGCAGCCGCGTTTGCGCTCACGAAAGCGGACAGTCTCTTGTAGTCCTCGCATCCAGTATCGAAGCCTTCCCGCTGGCAGGGAAAGAGGCGGTTCGCTACTCTGAATCCAGCATCCTCGAGCTCAATCAGTGGAACGACCCAAGGCATCAGACGAGACTGGAAGATCGCATCGCTCGCTTCCAGGCCGGGCCAAACCACGACTGCTAACGCCGAACCGAGCGTGACCGAGAGAAACAGAGACCGTTTCATGCTCCCCTGAATGTAATGGTGGACAGACGGGTCAACAAGGTTACTGGCGTTTTCCTCGTAATATTGCGATTTCACTCATAGACTACGCCGGAGGGTTTGGGTGGATTCACAGTGCGTCGCTACCCGCTACAATCGTCAGCCCGCGATTGCTGAGTTGGACCTCCAAGACATCACGATCCCTTAAATCGACAACTCCCTAACCATGGAGCGATCTGGAACCAGTCTCCTGATTGGATGTTCAAGCGAAGGCGACCGCTTGGTCAGATCCGTTCCCGGCTGCGAATCCGGCATTCGCCCGTGCTCTGCTACGAAGCGCCGAAATTCTTTCGGCGTCATGTGGCGTGCTTTTCGAAAGCGCCGGTTGAAGTTGGACAGATTGGAAAATCCTGTTTCTGACGCGATCACGCCGATCGGCCGCTCCGTTTCCACAAGCAGCATGCACGCACGCCCGATCCGTAACCGCCCCAGATAGTCGCTGAAATTCTCCCCGAGATGGCGCACGAACAATCGATGCAGTGATCGCGCCGACAAACCCGCCAACTTGCAAAGTTTCTCGAGTCGAATCGGATCATCAAAGTTCTGATGCAAACGTTCCAGCACGCAAGCAAGTTGTCGGGATTCGCTGGACGACGCCGGGCTGGTCGCTGCTTGGGTCGCCAGCGGCATTGCTTCGGTGTCTGCCAATTCGCACAATAGCTCCTGTGCCGCGTGCAACCGTTTCAGCGGCGACTCGGAAAGCAACTCAGGCAGGCGCGATTCCATCCGGGCTGCCGCATCTACTGGAAAACTAAGGCCCGCGCCAGCTCGATGGATCAGCTTGCGCAGTGGAGCGGTCTCAGGACATGCATCCGCGGCTTTGAGCGCCCATTCTCTTGTGAACCAGACGACAAGCGCGGTGTGCGGAAGAACCTCATTGATGGCTGCAGTCGACGCCCAGGTGTGCGGCATATCCGAGGGCACGAGAACCAGGTCCCGTGCGTCGTAATGGGCAATGTGATCGGCGATGAAACGCCAGCCGCGGCTATTCAGCGTTAGCGTCAGTTCATACACCGGATGGTGGTGCCATTCAAAGGGAATGGAAGGTACCTGACGGTGATAGATACGAATCGAGCAGCCCTTGGGAAACGTTACGTGTTCGAACTGGCATCTCATCTCGATCACCCCGATTCAGACATCACAGGCCCACGCTGTGTCCGAATAGTATCAATAATTGACCTTTCCGGGTCATTCACTATTTACATAACCTCGTAAACTTCTGCTCGGCGCTCAGAAGAGCTACGGCTCATTCCGGCGAACCCCAGCCGACAATTACGAGGATTCAAAAGCCATGTCGCTAGTTATCGAGAATTTACCTGAGGCCATTCGCAGTTCGAAGGCAAGTCTGCGAAAGGCCCTGCCAAACTATTCGGAGGTCTTCCACGAGGTCGAAGCCGAGATGCGCCGCAAGATCGCGCAAATTGCAAAGGAACGCGAAGACGGCGGGGCCGTGATTCCTATCCTGCAATATGAAGAAATCGTCAGCGGAGCAGTGACCCCAAAGGCTACCGCGGCAATAAGAGAGCGTGGTGCGTGCGTCATTCGCGGCGTTTTTCCCGCCCAACAAGTTCGCGACTGGGATGACGAGATTGGCAAATACGTCGAAGTAAACGGCCTGGATGAAAAACTGATGCATCGCGCTGAGGACAAATACTTCGGCACGCTGGCCTCAGCCAAGCCACAGATCTATGGAATTTACTGGTCTCGCCCTCAGGTTATGGCTCGCCAGTCTGAGTCGCTCACTCGCACCCGCGTCTTTCTGAACAAACTGTGGAAGTCTGAGAGCGAGGGCCGGGTTCACTTTGACCCGGAACAGACGCCGGTGTATGCCGACCGCCTTCGGCGCCGTCCTCCGGGTTCCGCATCGCTGGGACTTTCGCCGCATGTCGACGGCGGATCGGTTGAGCGCTGGCTCGATGAAAACTTCCGCAAAGTCTACCGGCATGTCTTCTCCGGCAATTGGCGGGAATACGACGCATTCGATGCCGCCTATCGTCCGGACGTGCAGGAGATTCCCTCGCCGGCTGTTTGCTCAATGTTCCGTACATTTCAGGGTTGGACCGCGCTTACCCGGCAGGGCAAGGGAGATGGCACTCTGCAGTTGATTCCCGTTGCCAACTCCATGATGTACATACTGCTGCGTTCGCTCCAGGACGATGTAGCGGAAGACGATTTGTGCGGAGCACAGCCGGGACGCGCACTTTCAGTTCACCCCACATGGCACGCCGCACTGGCTGCCGGACTTACGTCGATTCCGTTGATGCAGCCGGGCGATGCCGTGTTCTGGCATTCAGACGTAGTGCATTCGGTTGAAGATGCGCACCATGGCGATGGCTACAGCAGCGTCATGTATATAGGCGGCACCGTTGGATGCGCTAAGAACACGGCGTATCTTCCCGGGCAATGCGCTTCCTTCCTCGCAGGCAAGACTCCCCCCGATTTCCCTGCCGACAACTTCGAAGTCGATTTTGTTGGCCGTGGCACTGCGGCGGACTTGACACCTCTGGGCAAGAGTCAGCTCGGGCTCTCGTAACGAAATCGAATCCTGCGGCAGTCGATCACCGCCGTCCCATATAGGAATTTCCCGGAAGGCGTATTCGTCCGGCTTTAGGAAAAGAGGGCGCTTGGCATTGAACGCGGAGCAGGTAGCGAGGGCTGGAACCGAAAACGAAGTGCGCCCTGCAACGGATGGCCGAGCGATGACGGTTGCGATGATCCTGTTCTTCATGGTGGGGTTTCTCACATGTCTGAACGACATCATCATCCCGCATCTCAAGAGTATCTTCGAGCTGTCCTATATGCAGGCCATGTTGGTCCAGTTCTCTTTCTTCTCGTCGTACTTTGTGTTTTCATATCCGGGCGGCCGTTGCGTCGATTGGCTTGGCTACAAAAAGACCATGGTTCTTGGGTTGATGACCATGGCCGCAGGCGCAGCCGGTTTTATTCCTGCGTCTTACGTCGCCAGCTTTCCGGTCTTTCTTGGCGCGTTGATCTTGCTTGCCGCCGGCATGACAACCGTGCAGGTTGCGGCCAACCCTTACGTCACCGTCATCGGACCTAGCTCCACAGCCTCCAGTCGTTTGAATCTCGCCCAGGCGTTTAATTCTGTCGGAACCTTCGTCGCTCCCTTCGTGGGTGGAATATTTATCCTGCGAGGAGCACCGCCGATCGCATCAGCGCTGCTGCACTCAATGACTGCCGTTTCGCAGCAAGCCTATCGCCAGGGTCAGGCTTCTTCCGTTCGCCTGCCGTATGCCGGAATGGCGCTTCTGCTGGCCTTACTCGCCACTGCGCTCGGGCTTTTACGCCTCGGGCCAAGTTCAGGCCGCGCACAGCCTGTCCATCACTCGAAGACAGTGTCGACTCAGATGACTCGACAAGAAATCTGGCACCACCCCTGGCTGCTGTGCGGCGCCTTAGGCATTTTCACTTATGTAGGCGCGGAGGTAACGATTGGCAGTCTGCTCGTCAACTACATGGGCCTTCCGCAAGTTGGGGGACTGAGAGAGCAGACCGCCGCAAACTACTTAATGTTCTATTGGGGCGGAGCAATGGTAGGTCGCTTCATCGGCTCCGCGATCTTACAGCGAGTTAAGACAGGCCTGCTATTGTGCATCGTCGCGGTCGGTGCCTCCGCCCTCGTCTTAACTTCGATTCTGAGCAGCGGCAGATTGGCAATGGATGCGATGCTGGGTGTCGGCTTTTTCAATTCCATCATGTTCCCATCCATATTCACTTTGGGGATCCAGGATCTCGGTCCTCTAACCAGCAAAGGTTCGAGCCTTATGATCGCATCCATCGTGGGCGGGGCTCTTATTCCGCTGGGGACCGGACGGTTAGCCGATCGCATAGGACTTCAGCCATCCTTCATCGTGACTGTCGTTTGCTACATCTACATCGCTTTGTTCGGCGCCGCCGCGATTCGCCGCCGGGTGCTGATACAAGTGCCGCCTGAAGTCCCTCCTGCGTAGGGCCCTGTGCATGAGCGCAGCTAGCACTACCAGCGCCGGATTCGAGCTTGTGCCGCGGAGTTACCAAGACGAGCGAAGCTCTCATAAAACAACAAGGCCGCAACCAGGTCCAATTCGTTAATACGATCTTGGGCGTGGTCGTCAAACTGTAAGCTCCGGTCGATTGGCGAAAAATCGCGACGGCGCTCATTAACCTTCCATCAAAACATGTAACCGCCTGTTCACGACAGTTACGCAGGGCTACACTGATAATCTTCAGGGAGAACCCTTGCATGGTCGAAGGGCCGCATACGCCACCCGTGCCAGATCCAAATTCCGTAGCTACGGCAGACTTCAGCGGCGACGGAATTCCAGATCTTGTCGTGGCGAACCCTTGCCGCGCGAACGACGGCAGTTTCAACTGCATATCAGTTCTCCTAGGAAACGGCAATGGCACATTTCAGGGGTCGGCTACCTTCCAAACGGGTGGCATAGGCGTATGGCAGTTCGCTGTGGCTGACTTCAATGGCGACGGCAAGCCCGACGTAGCCACCGTGAACGTAAACAGCTAAAATGTCTGCTGCTGCTCAACACCACACCGTTTCCTGCGCCCAAGGGCAAGCGGGCGCGGAGCCAAGGGCATATGCCGCCCTTGCAGGCCGTTTACCCCGCGCCCCATTACACCGGAATTTCCGAGACAGTCGAGACTTCCAGTAGGATAAGGCCTTGTTCATTTCCAAGGGGGCTTTTAGGCCACCGT
>JBEKGG010000248.1:0-7173 GCA_050012915.1 Terriglobales bacterium
GTGGACAGATCACGACCATGGGTGTGCTGCTCGATCCGCTTGCCGACAAGTTGTTGATTGCCGCCGCATTCATTACTCTGGTGCAATTCAATCCCAGCATGGTGCCGGCGTGGATTGCTGTGATCATTATCGGCCGCGAGTTTCTGGTGAGCGGCCTGCGTTCGATTGCAGCTTCGGAAGGATTCGCGATCGAAGCCAGCGACCTGGGCAAGTTCAAAATGCTGGTGCAAATTGTTTCGGTGGTGGCCGTCATCCTCGACCATCGCTGGAAAGAATGGCCCATCTACGGTGGCTATTTCTTCCCAGTCAGTTGGATCGCGCGGCTGGCTATCTGGTTCATGGTTTTGTTGTCTCTGTTGTCGGCAGGCGATTACTTCATCGCTTTCTGGTCAAAGATCGACCGGCAGGTGGTGAAGAGGCGCCGCCGCGCGTTTGTCCTCAGCCGTCGGAGGAAGCGCGATGTCGCCGCAACCTGAACACCCGACCGATACTTCATTGATCGTCTGCGGTTCTGCGCAGAACGAATTCGCAGGTGAAGAACGTGCGGTCCTGTTAAAGCTTGCTCATGAGTCAATCTTGTCGGCTCTCGAGCACCGCGAAATATCTCTGACTCCGCCGTCCCCTCATCTCGCCGAACCGCGCGGCGTGTTCACCACGATTTATTTTCAAAACGCTCTGCGCGGATGCGTGGGTTACGTTTTACCAGTTGCTTCCGTTTATCGGGCCGTGGCCGAAACCGCCCGCTCCGCCGCTTTCGAGGACACCCGTTTCTCGCCCGTCACACTTGCAGAGGCGCCCGGGATAGATATTTCTTTGAGCATTCTTTCGCCGCTCCGCGTCATCAAGCCGGAAGAAGTTGAGATCGGAGTGCACGGATTAGTTGTTGTTCAGGGCGGACGCCGCGGCTTGCTTCTGCCACAGGTGCCGGTCGAACATCAATGGGACCGCGTGACTTTTATCCAGCAGACCTGTCGCAAGGCGGGTCTGCCGCTCGATGCGTGGCAGCAGGGTGCGACGCTCGAGGCTTTTACTGCCGAGGTGTTTGGAGATCGGGAGGCGAAATAATACACGGCGTCTTGTTTCAACTCCATTTCTCTTCTCTTTCGTTCCAGACAGCGCGCCGGACTCTTGATTACAATCCTCGTTTCAATATTCGCCGAGGTTTGACTTGCAAGAGCCGTTAGCCAAGACACAAGATATTCGTCAGATTCCTGCAGGCCGCACCTCGCTGCTCGAACTCGCACGGCTCTTCCTCAAGATAGGTGTTGCCGCGTTTGGCGGACCTCCCGCGCACATCGCCATGATGGAAGATGAGGTCGTTTCCCGCCGTGGCTGGCTTACGCGCGAGGAGTTTCTCGATTTCCTGGGCGCGACCAATCTTATCCCCGGCCCAAACTCCACCGAACTAGCAATTCATGTGGGCAGAGTTCGAGCCGGCTGGGCAGGGCTGCTGGTGGCCGGTGCGAGTTTCATTCTGCCGTCGGCTGTCATGGTAACCGCGCTGGCGTGGATTTACGTCCGCTTCGGATCTTTACCACAAGTCGCCGCCGTGCTTTATGGAGTGAAGCCGATTGTGATTGCTGTGATCGTGCAGGCCATCTTCAAACTGGTGAAGTCGGCAGCGAAGTCGATCAGCGTTGCTGCCGTGGGCGCACTGGCGGTAGTGGCGACGGCTTTTGGCGCGGATCAGCTCGCAGTCCTCGCGGGAGGCGGCTTGCTCACCGGTTTTATTCATTGGGTGCGCTCGCGTGAACGGGCGCCCTCTGCTTCGGCCTTCGTCACCGGAGGAGCCGGCATCGCGGGCATCGCGGCCGGATCGACTCTCGCTGTGCCGTTCAGCCTTACTGCTCTTTTTCTGGTGTTCCTTAAGCTTGGCGCAATTCTCTTTGGCGGCGGGTATGTGCTGGTGGCGCTGATTCGTTCCAATCTGATCACGCATCTGGGATGGATCACCGAGCGGCAATTGCTCGACGCCGTTGCCATGGGACAAATCACTCCGGGCCCAATATCGACGACCGCTACGTTTATCGGTTATCTCTTGGGAGGCGTTCCGGGTGCGGCGATTGCGACTGTCGCCATTTTTCTTCCAGCATTTTTCTTCGTGGCTATCAGTGGGCCGCTGGTGCCACGCTTGCGTCATTCGCCTCTCGCCGGCGCCGTATTGGATGGAGTGAATATTGCGGCTCTGGCGCTGATCGCAGTTGCGGTCGGGCAACTGTTTCGCACTGCCGTCGTGGACTGGACGACGTTAATTTTGGCCGGGCTGAGTTTCGTCCTGCTGATCCGCTACCGGGTCAACTCGGTGTGGTTGGTGCTGGGCGGAGCTTTGATCGGAGTCGGCGTGACGTGGCTTCATTCTTGACGAGCTCAAGTCCGACTCGCAAATGATTGTGGGGAGAAGCGGTTGCTTCTCCCCATCTGAACCATTAATGCTAAACCATTGTGGTTTAGTAGAGCGGAAACCTACGGCTGGTCAAGCTCCACACTATCGCCGAGGTGCACGCTTTCCATGGCAAAGACGACCATGCCGGTAGAGGTTGTTGGAGTCGTCGAAATAATCACAACTTCGCCGACCGCCCGCCGAGGCAGATCGCGCACATGGATCACCGGGCCTCCGGTCTTGGTGAAGAAATTTGGATCGATCGCGGCCTGGTGCAACTGTGTATCTTCGTTGGTCGAAGCTTTGAATGAGAGCGATTCGGTCGGATCATGCAGGTCGGAGTCGTAGCTGCGCACGGCGCGGAAGTAGTCGCCCGGCTTCACGCCCTGATTGGATCCCAGATTCAGATATACCTTGACTCCGGGGCCAATCTCGGAATCGAAATCCTTTGCCATCACGATACGTCCGGTCGTCTTACCGTTCGAGGGCAAGAAGCGATCGAAGCGCAAGGGAGGATGGAAGGCAGGCGTCGGCTTTTCCACGTACGGAATGACGTAGTCCCCGGGATTCACCGGATCACAACTCATTTCGATTTCTGCAATGGCCATTTTGTTGCGCGTATCAATGATGCGTACCCGAGCCAGTTCGGAATAAGGCTGGCCCATGGTTTTCAGCAGGGCGTGCTGACCAGTAAAGATTTCATAGCGGTTCGGATCACGAAGTTCGCGAACGACCGCGTACTTCTGCCCAACCTGATAGCCTTTTCCCGCCAGGTAGACCACTTCGCCATTGCTGTTCTTGGTGACCGACGGAGTGTACAAATCGCCAGCCACGAAATTGGCATTGGGCACGAGTTGTTTGCTGACGAAGCCGGCGCAAGCCAGGTCGACAGGGGTCGGCGTTTGTATGCGCTCAAAGGGAAAACTGACTGTGGTTGGATCGGTCCCGGCCGGCGCATTCAGGGTGGGATGGGTATCCGCAGGTTCCTGGGCGCGAGCCATAATAGCGACACCCAAAATCAGCAACAATCGTGTTTTCTTCATGTTACCTCCAGAGGCAGGGCCCGAAACCACCCGGCGCTGTAACTCCGTTGATTGCACAAAATAAAAGGACTTACAGCCCGGACACTAACAACAGAGGCAAGGCCGGTCAAGGTTACTCTGGTGTCATGCGGGATACGTTAAATAGTTTTTTCAGGAAAAATTCGCAATCCATAGTTGCATCTGGAATTGCAGGCCTGTAATATCGCGCCACTCTCAAATTAACGAATGACAGCAGCGCCAAACAATTTTGTGCCTCGTCTGCGGCCTTTGCGACTACCCCGCGTGTGCGTGGCCGTTACCGGCTCCGATCCGGCCGAAATGCTCGAAAAGGCGGAGGCCCTGGCTCGTGATAACACCTTTCTCGAGTTCAGGTTAGACTACCTGCCCCGGCCAGCGCTGGCGCTGCCCAAGCTCAAGCAATTCGCTGAATATCACTCTCATATAGTGGCACTGGCGACCTGCCGCCGCGTTGCCGCTGGGGGCAAGTTTCGGGGCTCGCTGGCCTCCCAACTCGACATTCTGACAAAGGCTGCCGCGTCCGGTTGTCAGGTCGTCGATTTGGAACTGCAGAGCGCGGTGAAGTGCAAAGCGGAGCAATTGCGGCGCTTGCGCACCCACGTAGCTCTCATCCTCTCGCATCACGATTTCCGGGCAACCAAGAATCTGGAAGAAACGCTCGCAAAGATGGTCGCCATCTCCGCTGATTTCTACAAAATCGTCAGTACCGCGACCACGCTTTATGACAACGTGCTCATGATGAAGTTCTTGGAGAAGAACAGCGACAAGTATTCGCTGATCGGCGTCTGCATGGGCGAGCAGGGCATCATCAGCCGCGTGCTCGGAGTTCGCGCCGGCAGCGTGTTCACTTTCGCAGCCGTAAATCAGGACGAGAAGACCGCGCCCGGCCAGATCACGGCCCAGGATTTGCGCAGCACCTATCGCATCGAGCAAGTCGATGCCGCAACCCGCGTGTACGGAGTCGCGGGCGATCCCGTCGCGCACTCCCTATCGCCAGCGATCATGAATGCCGCCATGCGTCGCGAGACCGTGAACGGTGTCTACCTTCCTCTGCATGCCAAAACGCTGAAAGATTTGTTGGCTTGCGTTCGCGATATTCCGATTCATGGACTATCGGTCACCATGCCGTATAAAACCGCGATACTGTCGCACCTCGACAATACCGACTCGCACACCACCAAGATTGGTGCCTGCAATACGGTCGTAAGAGCGCAGGACGGAAATCTCTACGGATTCAACACTGATACTGCAGGAGTGGTGCGGCCGCTGGAGCAGAGGATTACGATCGAAGGCGCGAAAATCCTGGTTCTGGGTGCGGGCGGCGCGGCGCGAGCGGCCGTGTTTGGACTTAAGGAGCGCGGCGCCGAGGTTTATGTCATGAACCGCACGCCGGCGCAGGCGCAGAAACTGGCACGCTCCGCCCGGGCGCGAACCTTGAAGCGAGCCGACCTGAAGAAATTCAGCTTCGACGTCATTATCAATGCCACGCCTGTCGGCATGGGCAATTCGCACGAGACGCCGTTGAATCAGGACGAAATCAAGGCACGCTACGTCTTCGAGATGATCTACGATCCGCCCGAAACCCGCCTGATGAAGCTGGCCAAGGCAGCGGGCGCAGAAGTGATCCCGGGATACGAGATGTTCGTGCATCAGGCGGCGCGGCAATTCGAAATCTGGACGGGCAAGCCCGCCCCGTGGGACGAGATGCTGCGGGTTGTGACCAAGATCCTCGAAGAGCGAGCTACAGCGAAGAATGGCAACCACGAGAGCAAGAAGAAGTAGAAGCTAAACCTAACTCATGCCGCCAATCACGAGCACAACGGCTCACCAACGAACCAAATTCTCACAGAAAAGACGTCATCCTGAACCCGGCGTCAGCCGGTGAAGGATCTCGCGCGCAGTGGCGGCGCTCTATTCTAGGGCGAAAATCTTGTCCAAGATCACGCTTTTGCACCCCGGGCCTTCGCGATGAAAGCATCCGCAGGAAGTTTGAACCGGGCGCTCAATCTTCGGACTTGTTCTATCGTGAGATTCCGTTGCCCTGCCAGAAACATCGAAACCGCACTCTCCGAGCCAAATTCAGAAATCAGGTCGCGTTGTTTGAGATTCTTTTGTTCAATGAGAAATCGCACAACTAAAACTGGATCCGCCGCAGGAATCGGGTAGTGTTCCTGCTCGTAATGTTCCACCAGCAAGGTCAGAAGTTCAATTGCTTCCAATTCAGAGCGAGTGGGATTTTCCAGCGCCGTTAGTTGGAAAAGAGCACGCGTATAGGCCTCAAGTTCCGCGTCGTTGTGTATGACGCGCGGAGCTCCGTGTGCAATCATTTCTGCCGGGTCTGCTAACACTTTGCTCACTTTGCCCCATACCTTCTGTCCCAGTTACTGCGGTTGTTATATTCCCTATGCGTTAAGAAAGATCGTACGTATACATGCCCTTCGGTGTGAATTCTCTGGGCTGTTTTTGCATAGTGGATCACCGTGATAAGCCGGTACCGGTTTCGTCGGATGTCAAAGATCACGTGGTCATCCACGGTATCGGCGTCCTTAAAGATGCCGCGAACTTCCGCAAAATTGTGCCAGCGAACTGCCTCGACGATTGCGACCCATGCTTTGATTTCCCCCGCCGCATCCGGATAGCGCCGCATCGCTTCGCTCAGATGCTTGCGCGTGACGATTGTGCACACGCCAAGAATACTTCACAATATGTGAAGTTATCAAGGAAATACATCGTCCCCCGTCGTCTCACGCTATTTGGGCGCTAGCACGCTTAGCGCTTCTTGTATCAAGATTAAGACTGTAGGCTCGACCTCGTCATGCGCCGGAAGTCGGGTCTATAGCATTCGGCGATCCAAAGAGCCCTGACGGGCCGACGTACCAGTCGGTCACCAGTTTCCGCATCATTTCCTGCCATTGTGGTGAGGAAGCATAGGGCGGCGTAGCCTCTAACGCGGCAACCGGTATGCTCAGACTGTCCACGACTCGACTTGACGAAATCCCGCTGACCGAGGCCGCCTTTCTGCGTCTAGCTTCTCCGCGTGGCCCAGCGTGCAAACCGCGCGTGCATCTTCAGAGTGCTCTTGCGCCGCCAGCAGTATCAGATCGTAGGCATGCCTTCGCGCAAGAGACGCGGCGTCTTCCACACTGCAAGCTGCGTGCACTTCGATCTCATAGTTTCTGAGAATAGTGGCCCGCAGGTTTTGTTTTGCGGTGTTCTGATCGATCAGCAGGATTCTTCGGTGGTCAGAGTACAGATGATTCATGAGACGTTTCTCCAAAGCCCAGGGAAAACAGCCAACTGCCGATAGCCGCAAGGCAAGACCAGAGGGCCTGAAGTGAAAACAGGCCCCCGGGCGTCCCACGTGGTAAAACCGTCCGGCAATCTGCCGATGCCATGGAGAATAGTGAATTGAGGTTTAGGAAACGTTTCGCGTAGGTTAAGTTTTTGTGAATTTACGGGCTTGCGAACGGGCCGTCCTCAGAACGAATCTAGAAATCGATTTTCCAGCTGACTCGCAAACGCGATCAATGTTTGACCTTGGGTCATTGTTAGCACTAGGGTGTGTATTTTTTTCACGAAAAAGCGATGCCCCGTGCTACAAAATGGTTGCATTTTCTGAGTACTGAAGTAATATGTTACTTAGGACGCGGTGGTAAGCGTCCGATCCAATCGTGGTACCGCCCTTTCTTCCAGGTTCAAGAGCCGTAACCAACTGTCTCGTCACGAGGTGGA
>JBEKGG010000249.1:0-6483 GCA_050012915.1 Terriglobales bacterium
TTGGTGAAGCCGACATTTTCGAGATCGTTGTGTTTGCCCCCGGCGCGAACACATTTTTGTGACGTCGTTGCACGCTTATAGTCGCGAGTTTCCAGGCCGAGGAAGACGTCCTTGAACTGGTTCATGCCCGCGTTGGTGAAGAGGAGCGTCGGATCGTTAGCCGGAACGAGGGACGAAGAATGAACCTCTTTGTGCCCGCGCTGGACGAAATAGTCCAGGAATTTGCGCCGAATCTGGGAGCCAGTGAGCATGAAAAATCAATTCTAAATTAAAAACGCAGAGGCCACGCGAGTCACGCAGGTGGATCCTGCTAAGCAGGGGCCTGCGGCCTCGGCGTACTCTGCGGTTCGTCTTTCTTCGAAAACTTTTACTTCACGGCGTCGGCGGTTTTGTCGGCGGCCTTTTTTGTTCCGTCCGCCGTATCCTTCGCTGCGGTCTTGGTTGCGTGTCCAGTTTTCTGCGCCGCGACCTTGGTTGCATGTCCAGTTTTGTCGGCGGCCTTTTCCGTGCCTTTCGCCGTGTCCTTGGCCGCGACTTTGGTGTCGTGACCTACATCTTTTGCACCCTTATCTACGTCGTGGGCGACATCCTGCGCGAACACGAACGATGCCGAGCACAATACTCCTGCAGCAAGAATTGCTGCCAATTTTGATTTCATATGGCCTCCCTCTAGTTTGATGGAATTGGTTCGGGAAGTATAACATTCGACGGCCAAACGTAACAGCGCGACGCTAGCCGGCGCGTAGTTATTCAACCTCTCCTTCGAGTGCGCTCAGCGTCTCGTCATCCACATCCCATTTCTTGAGGATGGCGAAGATGGTTTTCGATGCGAATCCGGCGCGGATGAGCCGCCGAAAAATCCGTGCCGTCTGCTTCTTGTCTGTTGGTTTCAGCAAGCGCTTGCGCTTCAAATAGTCGCGCGCCTGTTTCTCATCACTGACTTCTTCATAGACCGCGTCGACTGCTTTGTCGATGACTTCGCCGTGAACTCCTTTAGCTTTGAGATCGGTGATCACGCGTCGTCGGCCAAATTTTTCATTGTCGCGGCGAAAAGAAGAATACGCGGCCGCGTACTGAGCATCGTTGAGATAACCGCGGTCTTTGAGCCGGCGAATTACGAGCTCGACCAGGGTTTGTCCATATTCTGTATCGGCTTCCACCCGGGGCCGCAGCAGCCGCTTCAGTTCCGCCACGGAACGCATGCGGCGGCCAAGCGCTCCGACGGCGTATTCGTAGAGCTCGTTTTCCGAATCGGTTTTTCTCGGTCGGGAGAAGGCCATGGCTAGTAACAAGTTACCGCGCCGGTCGTACTTTGAGCGAGAAAAGTTCGCCCACTTGTTACGTTACAACTTTTTACCTTGATGGTGGTGACATCGGGAACTTCTCGCCGTCTATTTGCGTAGATAGTTAATGAATGAGGATGAAAGATATGCTTACCATCGATGTGGAAAAAACGGGCGATGTAGCAGTTGTGAGATGCGTTGGGCGGATCGTTCGCGGCGCTGAGGTTTGCACGCTTCGGAGCGCAGTATTGGCGGAGAAAAACACTCGCATTGTGGTGATTGATTTATCCGAGGTCGAAATGCTGGATGCGGGCGGTCTGGCGGCGCTGCTCTCCTTACAGGAGTGGGCGTGGAGCCGGAATGTTCAACTTAAGCTGGTGAATCCGTCTCACTTCATTTGCGAAGTGCTGACCCGCACCGGGTTGAATCGTGTGTTTGAGATTTCAAAGTTCGAGCATGCGCTTTTCGTTCTCGGCGCGCCGGATTGTCATCACTTGAAATATGCAGCTGCTTGTTAGCTGCCATTGGTCTTCACTGGGCCGGAACTTTTCGTCGGTTCGACGGTGGTTGAGTCGAAGTCAAGTTTCGGCCTCCTCCGAAATAAGAAAGGGCGCGCTCTGAGCGTGCCCTTAAGTGTTTCAGGAGGATAAATCAGCGGCCACCGAAGCCGGTTTGTTGCATCGCGTTCTTGGAAATGTCGCTGGTGGAAGAAATGCCCTGCATGCGCAGCTTGAAGTCATCTGCGTTAGAGGCGCTCTCGAGTGCGGTTTCGTAGTTAATCAGCCCTGCCTGGAACAAATCCCAAAGCGATTGATCGAATGTTTGCATGCCATACTGCGAAGTTCCGGCGGAGATGGCATCGCGAACTGCGCGGGTTTTTTCCGGCACCAGAATACATTCGCGGATGTACGCCGTATTGATCATGACCTCGACGGCGGGTACGCGACCGTCGCCATCGCAACGTCGAACCAGTCGTTGGCTGATCACAGCTCGCAGCACGGCGGCAAGCTGCAACCGAATCTGCTTCTGCTCCGGCGGCGGGAAGACGGCAATAATACGGTTGATAGTTTCAACCGCGTCCAGTGTATGCAAAGTTGAGAAAACCATGTGGCCGGTTTCCGCGGCGTGCAAGGCGGTACCGATGGTTTCAACGTCGCGCATTTCACCGACCAGGATGACGTCGGGATCCTGACGCAGGGAAGCGCGCAGCGCGGAGGAAAACGTCGGCGTGTCGACCTCGATCTCGCGCTGGTTCACGTAGCCTTTTTTGTCGCGATGCAGGAATTCGATCGGGTCTTCAATGGTGATGATGTGTTCGGCGCGAGTGGAGTTGATGCGGTCCACCATGGCTGCCAGAGTCGTGGATTTACCTGAACCGGTAACGCCGGTGACCAGGATGAGGCCGCGCGGCATGTCGCAAACCTGCTCTACAATTTTCGGCAAATAAAGTTCGTCGAGTGCGCGGATCTTGGTGGGAATCACGCGCAGGACGAGTCCCACGTTGCCGCGCTGCTGGAAAACGTTCACGCGGAAGCGGCCCAGTCCGGCAACGCCGTAGGCCATATCGATTTCCGTGCTCTCTTTGAATTTCTGCTTTTGCCTCGCCGACATCATGCTGAAAGCCATGGTCAGCATATCTTCCGCGCTGATGCGAGGTTGATCGGTCAGCGGCGTAAGTTCGCCGTCAATCCGCAGGTGAGGATAATTGCCGACGTTGAGGTGCAAGTCGGAGGCGCGCCGCTCCATGGCGATGCGAAGTAGATCATCAATATTCATTCGGATAAGTTCCCAAGGATCAGTTGGTATGATGAACCGAAACGGCGTCGAACCCAAGATGACCTAAGTAACGGGGGAATGCGCGTTTGGGCAGTGGCTAGGCGCGCTCAGCGGAACCGCAACCAAAGAACGGAGGAAGTATTTCTCGGCAAGACAAGATAGGAAAACCAGCGGTCCAGTTGACAGTTCTCGGTTCTCAGTTGCTTAGAGCCGATTACATTGACTTAGTCCACAGACTTAGTCTATTATTTCGAAATCATGGAAGTGAACATTCATGAGGCGAAAACCCATCTTTCGCGCCTTTTGCAACGGGTAGCCGAAGGTGAGGAAGTTACGATCGCGCGGGCGGGTGTGCCGGTAGCGAAGTTGATACCGGCGGGTCCACAGAGTAAGTCGCGCCCCATGGGCATGGATGAAGGCAAGATTTGGATCGCGGAGGATTTCGATGCTCCTGACCCGGCACTTGAAGCCCTGTTCTATGACGCGCCGCTGACAAGTGCCCCAATCCGCAGAAGAAAGAAGAAACGTTGAGGTATCTGCTGGACACGGGTGTCTGGCTGTGGAGCGTTGGCGAGCCGTCGCGAATCTCGCGCAAGGCGCGCGATGTGCTGGCTGACGTCAGTCAAGAGATGTTTCTGTCGGCAGTCACTTCCTGGGAAGTTGCTATCAAGGCGGCATCCGGCAAGCTGCAGCTTCCTGAGCCGCCAGACTTGTATGTTCCAAGACGCATGGCGGCTCAGGGGCTGCGCCCGCTGGCCGTTTCTCACCAACACGCCTTGGCGGTATTCGGGCTTCCTGCCCATCATCGAGATCCTTTCGACCGTCTTTTGATCGCGCAAGGCAAGGTGGAAGAGATGACAGTCATCAGCGCCGATCGAATGTTCGAGCGATATCCGGTACAACTACTCTGGGCTGGACAATAAGAAAAGCCGCCCTGTGAGGCGGCTTCTAAATTACTTCAAGGAATCAAGCCGCGTTGCTTTCCGCTGGCGCTCCTCGCCACGGCTCGTCGTAGCTGCCCCCGTAAATGGACGGACACTTCGCCCCCATAGGACGCAAATAGGTGGCAAGCTGTCCGCGGTGGTGGATGCTGTGATTGTTGACGAAGCCGAGATAGTAGACGACGGGCAACGTGAAAGCGCCGTAAAAGTCTACCGGAGTAAGCAATTCTTCCGCCGACATTGCCCGCACCCGCTCAATCGCGCGGAGAAAGTTCTGCTCGTACCAGGACGCGAGTTCGGCAGAAGTCTTCGGTTCGTCCTTAAACCGTGCTTCCATGAGGAACTTGCGATCCGCAGTCTCATCGAGCATCTGCACATCCGCGGACGCCAGATGCCACGCGAGTTCCTGAGCAGTACGGGCGTTAGGATCGGGTTTGTAGTCGCGTTTAGCGTCGGGAATCGCGGCCAGAACCTTTTTCGTGGCTTTCATTTCGTTGACCAGACCCATGAGCATTGTGTCGCGGTAAGCGGTTGCGAATTCCGGAGTAGGACCTTGCTGGGGTGTTGCCATTTTGTTCTCCTTGTTGTCTTGCTACGAAGTTGCTATGGGTGTGACGTTGAAAGGGGCGCTCAGGTAAGCGCCCCTGACTGTGAAATTTTTTAATCCTGCTAAACGCTGACCGGCTGCTTAATGCCCACCGGCACGGGTGTCAACCAACCGAAGCGGTCGGCTTTTTCACCGTGCACAATGCCATAAAACTCTTTTTGAATGGCTTTGGTCAGGGGTCCGGTCACACCTTTGCCGACGCTGATCTTATCGACTGAGCGAATCGGGGTAATTTCGGCGGCGGTTCCAGTCAAGAAGGCTTCGTCCGCAATGTAAAGCAGTTCACGCGGAATGCCTTGTTCGGCGACGGGAATCCCCAAAGTGCGGGCAATCTGCAGGACTGAGTCGCGCGTGATTCCGGGCAACACAGAGTTGCCCAAGGGCGCTGTCTGTAACGTGCCATTGCGCACGATGAAAACGTTCTCGCCCGAACCTTCGCTGACGTAGCCATTGGCATCAAGCGCAATGCCCTCGACGTAACCGTTGATGATGGCTTCCATCTTGATCAGCTGCGAGTTCATGTAGTTTGCGCCGGACTTGGCCATGGCTGGAAGCGTATTCGGCGCAATGCGCGTCCACGAAGATACGCATACGTCCACGCCCTGCTCGGCGTCGCTGCCTAAATATTTCCCCCACGGGTAATTACAAATGAAGACTTCGGTTGGTGAATTAAAAGGATTGACTCCGGCTTCGCCGTAACCGCGCAGAATGATGGGACGCATGTAGCACGGCCACACGCCATTGTTCTTTACTAGTTCCACCATTCCGGCGAGCAACTCTTCGCGGGTGAAATCCACGTCGATACGGTAAATCTTCGCCGAATCCAACAGCCTTTGTGTGTGTTCCTGGGCGCGAAAAATCGCGGGTCCGCTAGGAGGCGCGTAACACCGGATTCCCTCAAAAACCGAGGAACCATAATTGACCACGTGCGACATTACGTGGATTTGCGCATCATCCCAGGGGATGAGCTTGCCGTTGTGCCAGATTTTTTCCGTCTTCTGAATCGCCATGAGCACTCCTAAAGATTATGATTCACGCGCACCGCGGAGAGATTCGCTGTTTAGATGCCAAAATTCTTTCCGTGGGCGGACCCGCCTGCTGGCACTTACGACAGGCAGCACGGTACACGAGGAGGCAGGGCGAAGCAAACTACGAGGAATTATAACCCAGTGAGGCGACAGTGCAGGACGATTTTAGGCTTAAGGGGGGAAAAAAAAGCTGGGGCGCAGAGAGCGTTCATCCCGAGCCCAACGAAACGGTCGCAGCAGTTTTTGTGACAAATTTTGTTACTTATTCACGCCTGGGTTGTCGGCAGTAGGCACCAGCTCAGCTTGAGCGACTGCCGGCAGTTCATCCCCTCTGAAATACTGTCCTTTAGCGGCCCGCATTTCGGGCATGGCCGCGTAGGGTTTGCTGTAATCGTTGGCCGCATTCCAGAACAGAAAGCCGATTCCACCAGTGGACTTCGCCGTCTTCACCTGTACTTCGATGTACTCCGGCGAGTAAGTCTTGGTGCGCCAGCGGAAGGCCTGGAGCCACGGACGTATCACAACGTCGCTGCCCTTGGTGATCAGTTCGAAGCGCTTCATGGATTCGCCGATAAAATGTTCGGGAGCATCCCCGGGATGCTCGATTCCATCCATGCCGAAGAAGTGGGAGGGATAGATCATCGGCGAAAGCACATCGCAATACTTTGCCATCTGCACGAGGTCCTGCCCTGTGTGTGCCAGGTCGACCGGCCGCTGCCAAGCCATGATCCCGAAAACGTCGAGCGAAAGCAGCACGCCGGTGGGATGAAGTTCGGCGTAGGCATGTTTCAGGAAGTCCGCGATCACGTCGGAACGGTGCCAGGTGGGATGCTCAGTCTGGAATACAA
>JBEKGG010000250.1:0-7828 GCA_050012915.1 Terriglobales bacterium
CCCGCTGGGACATTGTTCGACTCCACAGAATCGCGTTCAGAGTCGAGGGTGCTGAATGCTGAGTTGCGAACTGCTAACTGCCGACTGCTGGGTTTAAAATCGGGCGCATGCGCCCGGTGTTTGAATGGAGTCTCGGTAGTCGTTATTTGCTATTGGGAAAGCGCACGCTGGTGATGGGCGTCATCAATGTGACTCCCGATTCGTTTTCCGATGGAGGGCTGCATTTCGACCGCGAGCGCGCAGTGGAGTATGGGCTGCAATTGCTGGACGAGGGCGCCGACATCATCGACGTTGGAGGCGAATCGACGCGTCCCGGCGCGAAGGTTCTGCCGACGGCGGGAAGCACCGAAGCCGCCACGACGGGGCAGCCGCAGAAACAGCCGGTCAGCGAGCAGGAGGAATTGCGACGCGTGATTCCCGTGATCACGGCGCTTAAACAAAAGCGCCCGGAGTCCGTGATCTCGGTAGACACCTACAAAGCAAATGTTGCCCGCGCCGCGGTTGAGGCTGGAGCCGAGATTGTAAACGACGTCAGCGGATTTCGCTGGGATCCGCAGATGGTGAAGACGCTGGCTGGATTGAAATGTGGCACCGTGCTAATGCACATGCGTGGGCGTCCGGAGGAGTGGCAAACTTTGCCGGCGGTGCCTGACGTGGTGACGTTGGTGAAGCGCGAGCTGCGCGCATGGGCCGATACCGCGCTCCTAGGAGGCGTAAAGCGCGAGCGAATTGTGCTCGACCCGGGATTTGGATTCGGCAAGAGTTTTCAGGAAAACTATCCGCTGCTCAAGCGCTTCGACGAACTGCATGAACTGCGGTATCCATTGCTGGCGGGAGTTTCACGAAAATCGTTTATCGGACGGGCGCTGGCGCGGAACGGCAACGACGCGCCGGTAGGCGAACGGCTCTACGGCACGCTTGCGGCAGAGACGGCGCTCATTTTGAAAGGAGCGCACATCATTCGCACTCACGACGTCCGAGCTTGCGTCGACGCGGCACGAATCGGGGATGTGGTGGTCAGCTAAAGGAAACTAAGATTCCGCTGCTATAATGAAGAATTGCGCTCATGACAAAAAAGCGTTTAGTACGTTCGACCACCGTGCTTTGCGTCCGGCGCGACGGCCATGTGGTAATGGCTGGCGACGGACAGGTCACGCTCGGCGAAGGCGTGATCAAACATACGGCCAAAAAAATCCGCCGTTTATATCAGGACAAGATTCTCGCTGGGTTCGCGGGTTCGACCGCGGATGCGTTTTCGCTATTCAGCCGTTTCGAGGCCAAGCTGGAGCAGTATCATGGCAATATTGGCCGCGGAGCGGTCGAGCTGGCGAAGGATTGGCGGACCGACAAATTCTTGCGGCATCTGGAAGCGCTGCTGCTGGTCTCCGACAAGGAACAGACTTTCCTGCTCAGCGGGCAGGGCGATGTGATCGAGCCAGATGGCGGGATTGCGGCCATCGGTAGCGGCGGGCCGTATGCCCAAGCTGCGGCGCAGGCGCTGGCACAGCACACTCAGCTGACTGCTCACCAGATTGCAGAAGAAGCAATGAAGATTGCCGGATTGAGGAACTCTAGTCGTTGGTCTTCGATCGTTCGCTCAACCAACTCCGGCGCCAACGACCAACGACTAACGACCGACGACTGATTTTATGGCCATTTACTTACCCGGAACCGTGGACGAAGAACAGATTGGGCTCGACGAGCTGACGCCGCGTGAGATCGTCGCCGAACTGGACAAGCACGTCATCGGACAGAAAGACGCAAAACGCGCGGTCGCGATTGCGTTGCGCAATCGCATGCGCCGGCAGAAGCTGACGCCGGAACTCGCCGAAGAAGTGATTCCCAAGAACATCATCATGATCGGCCCGACGGGCGTGGGCAAAACTGAAATCGCACGCCGCCTGGCCAAGCTCGCCAACTCGCCGTTCTTGAAAGTGGAAGCGTCGAAGTTCACCGAAGTGGGATACGTCGGTCGAGATGTTGAGTCCATGATCCGCGATCTGGTTGAGATCGCGATTGAGATGGTGCGCGAAGAAAAACTCGAAGACGTGTCGGACAAGGCCGAACTCAACGCTGAGGAACGCCTGCTCGATATCCTTCTGCCGCCGCCCCCTCCGGCTCGACCTGCAGAAGCTCCGCAGGCTGGCTTCGTCCTCGAAGGAACCACTTCATCGTCCTCCGGCGAATCGCAGAGCCGTACTCGCGAAAAGCTTCGCCAGCAATTGCGCGAGGGCAAGTTGGACGATCGCATGGTCGAAATCGACGTGCGCGAGCGCGCCTTTCCATCCTTTGAAATCATCTCTAATCAGGGCGTCGAGGAGATGGACGTCAACATCAAGGACATGCTTCCCAACATCTTCGGCCAGCGCACAAAAAAGCGGAAGATGAAAGTCAATGAGGCGTTCGAATACCTGATCCAGGAAGAAGAACAACGGCTGATTGATATGGACCAGGTAACCCGCACCGCCATTGATCGCGTAGAAGATTCGGGCATTATCTTCCTGGATGAGATCGATAAGATCGCCGGCCGCGAAAGCGGGCATGGGCCTGACGTTTCGCGTGAAGGGGTGCAGCGCGACATTCTGCCCATCGTAGAAGGAACAACGGTGAACACTCGCTATGGCATGGTTCGCACCGACCATATTTTGTTTGTAGCAGCAGGCGCTTTTCACGTTTCCAAACCCAGCGACCTGATCCCGGAGCTGCAGGGCCGCTTTCCCATTCGCGTCGAATTGCAGTCCCTCACCATGGAAGACTTCATTCGCATTTTGACTGAGCCGAAATCCTCGCTGGTGAAGCAATACACTGCGCTGCTCGAAACCGAGCACGTAAAACTGGAATTCACCAAGGATGCGCTCGAAGAAGTCGCCCGCTTTGCCTTCCGGGTAAACGAAGGCACGGAAAATATTGGAGCGCGCCGCCTGCATACCATCATGGAACGCGTGCTGGATGAGATCAGCTTCGATGCACCGGATAAAAAGGGCGAGAGCTTCAAAGTCGATGCAGACTACGTGCGTCACATGCTGGCGGACATTGTGAAGGATCAGGATCTCTCGCGCTATATTCTATAGAGTCAGCAATGCCTCGGCTGGGGATTGCCCATCTGATAATCTTGTTGTTCTGCCGATGAGGCAATTCCTCGCGAAGTTTATGTTATCGCTGTTGGTTGCCGCTACGCTGGTCGGTTGCGGTGTTCCCGGCATTCCTAAGCCTCCATCGTTGGATCTTCCTCAGACCGTCACTGATCTTGGGGCGGTGCGCAAAGGCGATCGCGTTTATCTTGATTGGACCGTCCCTGGCGAAACCACGGACCACCTCACTGTGCGACACCTGGGTGCCACGCAGATTTGCAGAAGTCTCGCTGCTGCAATCAGCGACTGCCCGAATCCGGTGGGTGAAGTGCCTGCGCCACAGCTTCCGGGAGCGAGTCCCGCGCGAAACAAGCCTAGAAAGCCTAATACGAAGTCGCGAGCGAGTTACGTCGACCATCTTCCCGGAACACTTCTGAGCGAAAATCCTGGTGCGCAGATTTTCTACGCAATTTCAGTTCTGAATGGCAAGGGCCGGAGCGCCGGAATCTCGAATATCGTGCATGTGCCGGCAGTTCCAGCATTGCCGCCACCCACCGACTTCCAGGGTCGCGTCGCGGCCGAAGGCGTGGTCTTGAGTTGGACCGGAATTTCACAACCAGCCCAAGCGGCGGGGCTGCGACACGTCTATCGCGTGTACCGTCGCCCGGAGACCGGAAATACAGATACAGTTGTAGGAGAAGTGCCGCTGGAAGAATCGCCTTCTCCGCAGCTCTTGGATCACAGCTTCGAGTGGGAGAAAACATATTTTTATCGGGCCACGGTGGTCACGCTGATCCACGCGGAAGAGCAACCCGAGACTCAATTTGAAGGCGACGACACACCTGCAATAAAAGTGTTCGCTCACGATATTTTCCCGCCCGCGGTGCCATCCGGTTTGCAGGCGGTGTTTTCGGGCGTTGGTCAGCAACCGTTTATCGATTTGATTTGGGCTCCTGACACTGACGCGGATCTCGCGGGTTACGATATTTTTCGGCATGAAACCGGGGCCGAGCCGGTGAAAATTAACGCAGAGCCGGTAAAGACTCCGGCGTTTCGCGACACGAACGTAGCATCGGGCAAGACTTATATTTACTCCGTTTCTGCTGTCGACATACGCGGAAACGAAAGCGCACCATCGCAAGAGGCGAGCGAGGCAGTACCATAGAAACATCTTTCAGCACTCAGCATTCACCATTCAGCGCCTAAACTTGGCGGGATCGGCGGCGCTGGCAAGAATGTTCAGGGGCTGATAGTAAAACGCTGACGGCTGGGGTTCTTATGAAATATTGCAGGTTCGAACTTAACGGGCAATCCTACTGCGGCTTGATTGAAGCGGTCGCGGGAGTGGAGCAGATCACACGATTACTGCTGAAGCCGCCGGAAGAAGCCGACGGCGACATCGAGGATTTGCCTTCCAAGCGCATGGACCATCTGGCATTTGCCGAGGCGAGGCTGCTCGCGCCGGTACGGCCGTCGAAGATCGTTTGTGTGGGACGCAACTATCGCGAACACGCTGCCGAGTTGGGCAATGAGGTCCCGACGGAGCCGCTCATTTTCTTTAAACCTCCGTCGTCGCTGCTTGCGCCTGGCGACGAAATCCGTAGACCGAAGCTTTCCCAGCGCGTGGACTTCGAAGGGGAGCTCGCAGTCGTGATTGGCAAGAAATGCTACAAGGCCCGCGCGGATGAGGATGTGCGTCCATACATTCTTGGCTATACGTGCCTCAACGACGTGACCGCGCGCGACTTGCAAAATAAAGACGGTCAGTGGACTCGTGCCAAGGGCTTCGATACGTTTTGTCCGGTTGGCCCGTTGGTGACGGATGAGATTAATCCGTGGGCTGGAGCCGGAATCGGGATCGAGACCCGGGTGAACGGAGAGGTGCGGCAGCAGGGCAATACCCGAGATTTTATTTTTTCGCTCGGCGTCGTCATTCGCTACATCACGCAGGCTATGACGCTCGTTCCCGGCGACTTGATCGCAACGGGCACTCCTAAAGGCGTTGGCCCCGTGGTTGCGGGGGATAAGATTGAGATAAGCGTCGAGGGTGTGGGGACGCTGAGGAATCCGGTGGTCGACGAATAAGTAGCGACGTTAGTTCTTCACGCGTACCTGGACGTTGGTTCCTTCGGGGAGTTTGCCATTCAGAAGCTCGATCTTTCCCTCGCGAACCACTCCGTTGAATTCCTGAGCTGCCGCTGGAATGTTTAACGATAGAGACGACGGCGCCCGCGCCACACGTCCCATGCCTTTGTCCATGGCGGCGTTCGCCAGGCGGTCGGCTTCTTCGTTGTGTCCGCGAAGAACGTGGCCGATGGAAAACCACTCGAGTTTCGCGATCAATTCTTTTGCGCGTCCGTGAAGGTCCTGCAGCGCGGCATTCTTCACTTTGTAAATGCCTTTGATTTGCCGTACCAGCAGTTCGGAGTCGCTGATCACTTTGAGCGCTTTGTGCCCGTTGGCTACGGCGTACTCGAGCGCAGCGATCAGGCCTTGGTATTCGGCAAAATTGTTGGTTTGATGGCCAAGATATTCGCTGAGCGCGGCAACTTTACGCCCCGATTCATCTTGAATTACGACGCCGTATCCGGAGGGGCCCGGATTGCCGCGCGCGCCACCGTCGCTGAAGGCAACCAGATGATGCGCGGGTGGTTTTTCTCTTTCACTGAACAGATCTTTGCTCGAATGGGATGACGAGTATGAAGGCATGGCGAAAGTTTACACTGCGCTGCGCTCGGCTCGACGCGCGAGTCGCCCGTCACCACATAATCTCAACTTAATTATTTCAAATAATGGTCGAACCAGGCGGTCATGCGATCGATTACGTCGCGCCGGTGTTCGGGTTGGAGGAATTCATGGCCTTCGCCGGGATAGATCACCAGCTGCGTTTTCACTCCCAGCGTCTTCAGCGCCCACCAGAATTCGCGCGATTGCGGCGCCGGGCATTCGCCGTCGTATTGGCCAACCAAGACTAATGTCGGCGTCTTCACATTTTTTATGAAAGTGATGGGAGCGCTCCTGGCATAGATCGCCGGATCGTCGTAAACAGTAGCGCCGAAATATGGCGGCATCCATTCGTCAATATCGTTTTGACCGTAATAGCTTTGCCAGTTCGCCAGCCCGGCTCCGGCCATGGCAGCGCGAAAACGGTTGGTTTGAGTCACGGCCCACATGGTCATGTAGCCGCCGTAACTCCAACCCGTAATGCCGATGCGATTGTTATCCACTGGCAGCGTTTTTACAACTTCATCCACGCCCGTCAAAATATCCTTGAAATCTCCGTAACCAAAATCTTTCACGTTGGCTTGGGTAAATTTCTCTCCTTGGCCGAAACTGCCGCGGGGGTTGGGATAGAACACGAAATATCCGTGGGTAGAGAGATCGTAAGTATTGAAGAAAACCTCGGGCCATCCGACGCGCGCGACCCCTGCTGGGCCGCCATGCACCACAACCACCATGGGGTAGGTTTTGCTGGGATTGTAGTCTGTGGGAAACATGAGCCACCCTTGAACCTTCGTGTCCCCATTGGACCAGTGAAGGCTTTTCACTTGCCCCCAGTTGGGGCGGTCGTCGTCGTTGATGCGGGTGGTTTGTTTCCAATCTCCGATTGGTCCGGTCCATATTTCGGGTGGGTGCGCAAAGGAATGCCGAATCACTGCCGAACTCTGGCGATCGGCTGCCAGCGAGATGGCAGGTACGCCGTCAACGTCTGTGGAGATCACGTCCGGGCCGGTCCACTCCGAAGAGATTTTTCCACTCGAAAGATCAACCGTGGAAATACCTGCCTGACCATCGATGTTTTCTGTAAAAAGAATTTTTCCGGGCGATTCCCAGTAAAGCCACGACGGCGATGCAGCAATTCCTGGCGTCACGTTGCGGGCATCGCCTCCCGTCGCTGAAACGGTAAACACGTCGCCGCCGATTGATCCTTCATCGCTCATCAGGCCGCCGATGAAGGCGATGGTCTTGCCATCCGGCGACCAACGCGGCACCGCGATCTGCAGCGAGGGCTTGTACACAGGCTTGATCTCACCGGTTTCAACCCCCAGCGTGTAGATTTGGGCGACATACCAGTTGGAATCGCCCGAGCCGTGCGCGGCGATCGCGGCGAAAGTCTTGCCGTCGGGCGACCAATCGTACTGATATACGTACATATCCGGAGGCGAAAGCTGGCGGACTTTCCCCGATGCGAGATCCACCACTGTAAGCCGCTGTTCGCAAATCTTCTGGTCGATTACGCCCGTCTCGGGGACCATGGGCATAAGCGGTCCCGCGGCGCGAGGCGCGTTTTCAGTGAACAAAAATGCCAGGGACTTCTCGTCGGGGGACCATGCAGGATCAGCCAGGTAGCCTTTGAGATTGGTCAGCTTGCGCACGCCTCCGGCCTCTACATTCGCAAGGTAGAAGTTCGATTGCCCATCGCCATCAACATCGGAAAGAAAAGCCAAATGCTTGCTGTCGGGCGACCATGCAATCGTGTCCTCACTCGCGGCTTGGTTATCGCTGCTCGCGGAGATGCGCTTCGGCTTGGCGCCAGGAGATTTCACTTCTTGAACATAAACGGCCGAGCCTCCGGTGGGTTCTCCGGATTCATTCAGCGGCGATTGCACCACCCAAGCGACGCGATTCCCGTCAGGTGATATCGCGACTTGATCGAAATTTCGGGCGGTGGGGCCCGCGCTCTGTGCCGGTGCAGCAACAACCGCGACGACCAGCAGAGCAACCGGAAATGCGAGTCTTGCCAACTTCCAACGATT